>NZ_FPIX01000024.1:0-96114 GCF_900119205.1 Pseudomonas sp. NFACC16-2
ATGGGCGTCGTAGGCATATTCCGTGCGCCGGCCGTCCGGGTCGATGAGGACGATCACGTCCCCCCGGGCATTGCGCCGGTAGCGCCACACCGCCTGGCCGCGCGCACGGGTGTGCAGGAAACCGTTGCGGTATTCGTAGGACGTCGGCGCATCAACGGGTGGAATCAGCGCCAGCAGCCGTCCGGCTTCGTCGTAGCGGTATTCGGTGACGGCGCCCAGCGGGTCCTGTTCGGCGATCAAGCGACCTTGTTCGTCGTAGGCCTTGAGGTGCTCACCGCCATCGGGCTCGACCTTGCGCACCAGCCGCGCCCGGTCATCGTGGACATACACCTCCTGGCTGCCATCGAGGTGCTGGACCGTGACGCTGCCGTCCTCGCCCCAGGTGTAGCGGCTGTCCATTTGCGCAAACGAAGCCCAATGCCGTACGCAGCGCGCCGCCCGCCCGGCCCCTTGCCACTCCCAGTAGAAACTCGCCCCGCCGGCCAGTTGCCGCTGGAGGATGACGTGCTGATCGTCGTAGTCGTAGCGTTCGCTTTCACCGGCGGCATTGGTCGCTTCGATCAGTCGGAAACGTCCGTCGTAGCGGTAGGACATCAGCGTCTGTTCGGTCCGCCAGGCTTCGTCGAGGGTGATGGCGGGATGGAAGCTCTGGTAGTCGACGGCGATCAGGTGGCGCTGCTCGTAACGCAGGCGCAGGGCGCGCCCGGCGCCGTTGTCCAGGCGGCTGATGTCGCCATGGATGTTGCGCTGCAGCGTCAGGCGGTTGTCGTAACGGTCGCTGAGGGCGGTCAGGTGGCCGTCGCGAAAGTGCAGGAACGGAGCGTTTTCCCCGGGCTGGGCGATGATCAGTTCGTCCGCCTCGGCCCCCAGGTAGATCGCCGCGCGAGCCAGGCTGTTGTGAATCGCCGGACGCTGGGCGCTGGGCAGGGGAAACGTCGTACGGCGGTTTTCCTGGTCGACCCAGGTGACTTGCTCGCCTTCAAGCTCCAAGCGATGGGCCAGGGCATGGCTCCAGCCGCGCCCGAGGCCGACGTCCAGGTCAGCGGCGCTGGTGCGGTACAAACGGGTGAAGACAAACGGCAAGCGGCCATCGAGGGTGCCATCGTCGAGGGTCAGCAGTTCTTCGCCGGTGACCATCGAGACCGGGCAGCCGCTGGTCTGGGTCTGGGCGGCGGTGTCGGCGCTGTCGCCGTTGGGGTTTTTCGATTGCGCCGGGGCGTCGTCGTGGGGTTCGTGTTTGCTTAGCCGGGTTGAACCGTGGGATTTTTCCCGCACCACAGCGGCTGGATTGCTGACCGCCAAGGGTGGGGAATGCTCGGGGGTGATGTGCAGAGGTCCGACAGGCGTCGGCTTCAATGGCGCACGTTGGGCGCTGACCACCAACGGTTTCAGCACATCGGCATGCCGGTTGAGCCGATCGGCGGGGCGTTGGGCCAGCCTCAGCCCTGATGCGCTCAACCACTCGCGAGCCCGCTCCGAGCGGAGCTGACGGAGCACTTTGCCGCTCATCCGCACGCCCATGCCCAGGGCGCCGGTCAACCGTATCAACAGGAAATTGATCAGCACCGAGGCGCGCATCTCGCCCGCGACTTCAGCCATGTATTGGGGCGGCAACATCCGCAGCCAGCTGACGAACGCCGCCATGTGGACGAAGAGCAGCGGCTCGTCGCTCAGCACCATCAACCCTTTGGCGATGGCCTCGGCAGACACGCTCAGTAACTGTTCAAGCTCGACCTGGGTCAGGTACTCCAGAAGCTTTTCGCTGTTGGCTTGCAGATCGGCCAACAGCTGGAAAACCTGTTTAACGTCATCCCATAGCTGATGCAGGGCGTTTTCGAAACCGCGCCAATCGGCCTGCTGCACCAGGTCATAACGTTCGCGAAACCCGGCGTCGGAAAACGCCGCCCACAGGGGTTGAAACTCGTCCCACTCGGCCTTCAGCCACCCCTCAAGTTCGTCCATCACCCCTTGATAGGACGCATACAGCGCCTTGACGTGATCGGCCGTCACATGGGGGAAAAAAGTGATGCGGTAACGCCCGCCACGCCAGCATTCGGGGATCTCCAGGACGCCGCTTGGGCCGATGACGTGATGCACCGGCTCGCCGAACGTTTCCTTCCCGGGCTCGCCTCCGGTCACCGGCTCCAGCATTACCGGGGTGTCGCCAATCGGCACAAAACGCGCCGCCTGGAACATGTGCACCAACGTCAGCGGACCACTCGCCGGACATGCGGCCACCGTGGCACTGATGGGTTGATCAAGATTCTTCGGCGCCGCCAGGGACACCTCGTTGCCGACCTTGAACACTTGTTCAAGATCCAGCGCCCAGCCGGCCCAAAAGCTTTCAGCCCAGGCGTCGTAGTCGTTGAGGCAGGCGCGGAAGTCCGCCAGTACCGCTTCGACATCCGGCTGATCGGGGTCCATGGCCGCCACCACCAAAGAGCCGATGGTGTTGTTCAAAGCCAGGAGTTTGTCAGGGGCAAACATGCGGGAGTCTCGCGGGACAGGGACGAACGCGAGACTTTGCCGACGATGGCTGAGGAATTAAGTCAGTGAAAGAAGCGGTGGACGTAGGGCGATTCGCTAAATTTAAACGTTAGGCGTGCAACTCCCGGCGGCAGCTATAACTGTCGTGACATAAGCCATTGCTCTTTGCCCCAAGCCTCGAAACGCTCCAACACCTCCCAGCCGAGCCTGGCGTAATAATCACGCTGGCTGTGGGTGTACAGGAACAAGGTGATGATTCCAGCCTCTCGCGCATGACTGCAGATGCCTTCGATCAACTGCGCTGCAAGCCCTCTGCGTCGAGCCTCGGGGGTGATGAACACACACGCCAGCCACGGGCCCAACTCTGGCCGGTCAGGCAGGTCGTTGCTGGCCAGTGAAGCGCCGCCGAGCAACTGGTCATGTTCCATGGCGACCAGGCACTTCCAGCGGCCATCGTACTGCCCCGCAGCGAATTCCTCCTGCCAACTGGCGAGGGATTGCTGGGTGAATTCATAACTGAATTCCCGATGGAGCCACTCGGCCATCTGGTCGCTTTTATCCATGTGGTTGGTGAGCCAATCCATTTGCAGCATTTGAAACACTCCTTGTTTTAGTCAGCAGGTTGCTGATCCACTTTGCTCGAAAGAAGACACCCGCGAACAGAGCCCATTAACCCGTTTATGATCCGAGAGTTTTACAGCGCCCGAATCAACGCTTCGGCGTGTTGACGAAACACGACATAAGCCTCATCAAAGCTCGGACGGACATCGCCAAAAATCAGCGGCATGAGCCTCGCGTCGTACTGGCTACGGATCTGCGCATCCGAACTCGCCTGATGGAGAGCGCTGCGCATGACATTTCCCGGATCGCCAGCAAATGGAGGAAACTGCCGACCAAATTCGAGCACATCAAACTCCACCAGACGTTTGAAACCGATAGTGGCTCGTTCGCCAACAGCGGGATCGCCACGGCTGATGCAGTAGACATCATAGATATGCCGCACCAATGTATCATCCCACGGCTGGAGCATGGCCCCGGCTTGGTGTTGGGCATAGCGGCGAAGAAACGAAATGACCTTCTCCGCAAGCGTTTCCTCAACCGCTACGCAGGCAATATCGCCTAATCGCCCAGACCTAGCGGCGAGTCGATTGACTAGGTACTCCAGCGGCTGTCGAGTCACTTCAAACTGTGGGGTTCGCGCAGTCAGCTCAAGACTTAGATAAGGGCGCAAACTAGTATCGTGAGGGTATTGAGGGGCGTATTGCCAACGACTGGCGAAGTATCGGTTTCCATTCCGGGCAACACGCGCTTCCACGATTTCCTCAAAACCGAGCTCGGCTAGTACATGACAAACCTGAGTCTTCAGGTTGCTGAAATACCGCTTCCGAGCCGAGACACTCAACGCATCAGGATCAACCAACACGACCTTCAAGTCGACGTCTTCAGACATGCGCTCGATCAGTTGATAAGCTTTCGACAGGCTTGTACCACCGCAAAACACCAGGCGAACACCAGAAAACCGCATTCCCATCAGAGCTTGCAAAGCATCCGTCACGTGGACGTCTTTTTCCAGGATGCTAGCCGTTAGTAGTCCGACATCGACCTCAGCCAACACCGCATCGATTAAGTCAACCTGTTCAGGCGTGATGATTTTCATAAACGACGTAACGACCACCGAAGCCGAGCTTGCGATTAATACGACGTGACCCAGTGTCAAAAACGATGCCGGCGGGTAGCTGCAAGCTATCGCTGGCGTTGTATTCACGCACTGCGCGTCCCGCTGTGATCTTCACGCCAAGCTTTTGGAGAACCAGAGGTGCCAGGACTTCAAGGGGGCGAACCGGTATCGGCTTGCCCGTAAGGACACTGATCTTGGCCTTTGCAAAGATACCCACGCCGAGCTTGACCAATACACCGTTGGCCACCAGATGACGCAGCGCTCGGGATACCTGTGCGGGGCTGCCGAAGTCGGAAAATTCGGAGCGCAGAAACACATCGTCCTTGCGCAGGGCGATAGATCTTTTAAGCCGCTCTTCGATAACCACGGTGTACCTCCCAGACTTCACCTAACCTAAAAATCATCACAACTTATTGTTTAATATGATACTTTTAATACAAGCTGTGCTCATGCTGTGTTCAGTATAAATCAGCACAGCAACACTGACCAATACGACCTGAGAACCAGCACTGGCTCAACCGGCATTGACGTTGCCTGGCCCACCGCTATCGCGAGCAAGCTCACTCCACAGGATTGTCGTCGTTTGATCCTTACCTGACACACCACCGCTCCTGTGGCGAGGGAGCTTGCTCCCGTTGGGCTGCGCAGCAGCCCTGGATCCCATGACTCGGTGAGCCAGGCAAATTGAGTTGTCTTCTTTGGGGGCTGCTGCGCAGCCCAGCGGGAGCAAGCTCCCTCGCCACGGGGGTTGGCGTAGGCCGGTCTTTATTGGTTGAGCCCGCTCACACCGGGGTTTACACCCGCAAATTGCGTTTTAGATGCCGACCCGCGCGCATTCTCGAGAAATACCCGCCAGCAACCCCTCAACCTATCGTAATCTCGCACCTGTATAAGCCCAGCCCCGCAACCGGCCGAGATCTCACCCCGATGCCCTCCATCTACCAACTCAAGCCCGCCTTTCAAAACCTGCTGCGCCCCATGGTTCAACGCCTCTACAACAACGGTGTCACCGCCAACCAGGTCACGGTGCTCGCCGGCATCGTTTCGGTATTGGTCGGTGCGGTCATCGCCTGGTTTGCCAACCATCCGTGGATCTTCGTGCTTGTGCCGATCTGGATGTTCCTGCGCATGGCGTTGAATGCCGTGGATGGCATGTTGGCGCGGGAGTTTGGCCAGCAATCGCATCTGGGCGCCTACCTCAATGAGCTATGCGATATCATCGCCGACGCTGCCTTGATCCTGCCTTTTGCCCTGATTCCCGATGCCAGTCTGTTGCTCGTGTTGCTGGTCACGCTGTTGGCGTTGTTCAGCGAATACGCCGGCGTGCTCGGGGCCATGGTGGGAGCTTCGCGGCGGTATGACGGGCCGATGGGCAAGAGTGATCGCGCCTTTGTGTTGGGCGTGTTGGCGACCGGCATTACCCTGGGTTGGCTCGGGGCGCTCTGGGTCGATGGTGTGATGGCGGTGGTTGCCGCCCTGCTGGTGTATACCTTGGTCAACCGGGTCCGTCATGGCCTGGGCCAAGTGAAGGAAAACGCTCCCTCAGCATAAAGGAACTTGCAATGCGCGAAGCCCAGGAACTGACGTTCACTACCCACGATGGCGTGGAGTTGTTCTACCGGCACTGGCCGGCTGTCGACGCGGCGGCGGGTGAACCCCGCCAGGCTGTGTTGTTGTTTCATCGCGGTCATGAACACTCCGGGCGCATTGCGCACCTGGTGGATGAACTGGACTTGCCCGGGTTCGACTTCTTTGCCTGGGACGCCCGTGGCCATGGCCAGTCGCCGGGCGAACGGGGTGACAGCCCGAGTTTTGCCACCAGTGCGCGGGATGTGCAGACCTTCTGCGATCACATCGGCGCCACGCACCAGATCGACGAGGCGAACATCGCGGTCGTCGCACAAAGCGTCGGCGCGGTGATCGCGTCCACCTGGGTCCACGACTACGCGCCGCGCATTCGCTCGCTGGTGCTGGCCTCGCCGGCGTTCAAGGTCAAGCTCTACGTGCCGTTCGCCCGTCCGGGCCTGGCGCTGATGCGCAAGTTTCGCGGCAACTTTTTCGTCAACAGTTACGTCAAGGCGAAATTCCTCAGCCATGACCCGGAGCGGGTGGCGTCCTACGACAGCGATCCATTGATCACCAAGGCCATTTCGGTGAACGTGCTGCTGGGCCTGTACGAAGCCGCCGACCGCGTGGTGGCCGATGCCCAGGCGATCCAGGTGCCGACGCAGCTGTTGATCTCCGGCTCGGACTTCGTGGTGCACCGCAAACCCCAGGAGCAGTTCTTCGAGCGCCTGGGCAGCTTGCACAAGGAGAAGCACATCCTGCCGGGCTTCTTCCACGACACCCTCGGCGAGAAGAACCGCGCCCCGGCCATCGCCAGTGCCCGCCGCTTCATCCTGCAAAACTTTGCCCGACCGCTGGACCGCCCTTCCCTGCTCGACGCCGATCGCCTGGGCGTGACCTGCGCCGAAGCCGAAACCCTGGCCACGCCGCTGCCGCACAACTCGCTGCGCGACCTCTACTGGCGCATGACCCGCGCCAGCATGCGCTTTGGCAGCAAGTTGTCGGCCGGGGTGAAGCTGGGTTTCGACACTGGGTTCGACTCTGGCAGCACCCTGGATTACGTCTACCGCAACCGTCCCACCGGCACCTCGGCGCTGGGCAAGATGATTGACCAGAATTACCTGAACTCCATCGGCTGGCGCGGCATTCGCCAGCGCAAGCTGCACGTCGAGGAGCTGCTGCGCCTGGCGATGGGCGAGTTGCGTGCGCAAGACCGCGAGGTGCGCATCGTCGACATCGCCGCCGGTCATGGCCGCTACATTCTCGAAGCGCTGCAAGGCGTCAGCCCGTTGCCCGAGTCGATTCTGCTGCGCGACTACAGCGACATCAACGTGCGCGACGGCAGCGCGCTGATCGTGGAAAAAGGCCTGGGCGACATCGCCCGATTCGTCAAGGGCGATGCCTTCGACCGCCAGGATCTGGCGGCGCTGGAGCCGAAACCAACCCTCGCCGTAGTGTCGGGCCTGTACGAGCTGTTTGCCGACAACCAACTGGTCGGCGGCTCCCTCGCCGGCCTGGCCGAAGCCGTGGAGCCTGGCGGTTTCCTGGTCTACACCGGCCAGCCATGGCACCCGCAACTGGAACTGATCGCCCGCGCCCTCACCAGCCACCGCGCCGGTCAGGCCTGGGTGATGCGCCGACGCACCCAGGCGGAAATGGATCAATTGGTTGAGGCGGCAGGCTTTCGCAAGATCACCCTGCGGGTCGATGAATGGGGCATTTTCAGCGTTTCGCTGGCCCAGCGAGTGCAGTAATGAGCGCCGTCATCGCGCCGGCCCGCGAGCCCGCACTGCTGAAACCGGCGGTGCTGTGGTTGCTGTTGTTGGCGCCGCTGTTCTTCACCACTTACGGCTTCGCCACCTGGGTCACCTCCCAGCGTGACGATGTCGGCACGTTGGTGTTCGCCTGGGAAAGCCACATGCCGTTCATGGCCTGGACCATCGTGCCTTACTGGTCGATCGATCTGTTGTACGGCCTGTCCTTGCTGTTGCCCACCAGCCGCGAAGAACTCAAGCGCCACGCCTTGCGCCTGCTGACGGCGCAGGTGATTGCGGTCAGTTGCTTTTTGCTCTGGCCGTTGCGCTTCACTTTCCCCCGCCCGGAAATGGACGGGGTGTTTGGTTGGTTGTTCGAAGTGCTGGCGGGTTTCGACAAGCCGTTCAACCAGGCACCGTCGCTGCACATCGCGTTGCTGGTCATCCTTTGGGTCTGCTATCAGCGGCATCTACAGGGCTCCTGGCGTTGGGTGATGCACGGTTGGTTCGCGTTGATCGGCGTGTCGGTGCTGACCACGTATCAACATCACTTCATTGACCTGCCCACGGGCGCGTTGGCCGGTTGGCTGTGTGTCTGGCTGTGGCCGGTGGACCGTCCGAGTCCGCTGCTGAGTGCGCGGCTAGCGACGGATCCTGCCCGCCGACGCTTGGCCTTGCGTTATGGCCTGGGCGCGGCGGCATTGTTCATCCCGGCGTTTGCCTTCGGCGGCGCGTGGCTCTGGCTGATCTGGCCGGCGGTCGCGGTACTCATGGTGGCGCTGAATTACCTGGTGTTCGGTGCCGACGGCTTCCAGAAGCGTGCCGATGGTCGTTTGAGCCCGGCAGCGCGTTGGTTGCTGGCGCCTTACCTGGCGGCGGCGTGGATCAATTCGCGCGGCTGGACGCGCAAGCATCCGCAACCGGACCTGATAGCGGATAACGTCTGGCTGGGACGAATCCCCACGCCGATGGAGCTGAAAGACAGTGCGTTTACCGGGGTGCTCGACCTTTGCGCAGAACTGTCCTTGGACAGCAGCGGCGTCGCCTATCGCTCATTGCCAGTGCTCGACCTGACAGCGCCGACCGCCGAGCAATGCCTGCAAGCGGCAGAGGCCATCGAAAGCCTGCGCCAGCACGGGCCGGTGCTGGTCTGCTGCGCCCTGGGTTATTCGCGCAGCGCCACGGCGGTGGTTGCCTGGTTGTTGCACAGCGGGCGGGCAGCGAGCGTTGATGCGGCGATCGTGCAAATCCAGCGCGCTCGACCGCGTATCGTCTTGCACGCGGCACACCGTCGCGCGTTGGAGCAGTTATCCACAGCACAGAGGAATGTCCATGATCACTGATATGGAACTCCACACCGTGGCGAGCCTGTTGCGCCGGGGGCATTCGCTGGACCAGTTTTCCACCGGGTTGACGCTGCTTGGGGCGCTGCTGGGGTTGGGGCAATGGTGGGTGGGCGTCATCGATCCGTGGTTGCTGCTGTTGAGTGCGGCGCTACTGGTGCTCGGCATGCTGGAAAAATACTGGGCGCTGCGCGTGGCATTCGATGCCGATCTGTTCCAGCGCATGGCTGACAGCAGCCAATCCCTGGCCGAGCGCACCTACACGTTGGATCAGGCCCTCATCTCCCTGGGCCTGCAACCGGCCGCACGTGCAGGGCGTCTCTGGACCGAACGCCGGCATGGCGCATTGTTGTTGCTGCGTCGGCAGTCACGATTATTGGCCGTACAAGTCGTCCTGGTGCTGGGCTTCATCCTGGCCAGCCCCTGGCTAGCTTCAAGTATCTAAATCGTTTTTGTGGCGAGGGGATTTATCCCCGTTGGGCTGCGCAGCAGCCCCCAACCAGGCACCTCGGTGTGCCAAGAAGATTGAGTTAACTGCTTTAGGGCTGCTGCGCAGCCCAGCGGGGATAAATCCCCTCGCCACAAAGGGTGTGTCCCTCGCCACAGTTATGCTTACGTTTCTCAGGACAAGGAATCTTCATGTTCGAACCCGTGGTCGCCAACCTCATCACCTCCGCCGCCCGCATGGTCACCGGCGCTCGCAGCCTGTGGCTCGGCTGCGCGCCGACGCCGGTGCAGCGGATCTACTTCGCCAACCACAGCAGCCACGGTGACTTCGTGCTGCTCTGGGCCTCGCTGCCGCCGGCGCTGCGCAAGCTCACCCGCCCGGTGGCGGGGGCCGATTATTGGCAAACCAGCCCGGTGCGTCGCTACATCATCAACCGGGTGTTCAACGGTGTGCTGGTGGACCGCGAACGCAAGGATCCTTCCTACAGCCCATTGCAGCCGATGCTCGATGCACTGGAAAACGGCGACTCACTGATCATCTTTCCGGAAGGCACGCGCAATCCGGAGGAAGGCCTGTTGCCCTTCAAGAGCGGAATCTATCACTTGATGAAAAAACACCCCGAGGTCGAGGTGATCCCGGTGTGGATCGCCAACCTCAACCGTGTCATGCCCAAGGGCCGGGTACTGCCGCTGCCGCTGTTATGCACCACCAGTTTCGGCGCGCCGCTGTGCATCGAAGAAGGTGAAAGCAAAGAGCAATTCCTTGAACGCAGCCGCGCCGCGCTGCTGGCACTGGCCCCGGAGCACGTCTGACATGGATCGATATACCCTGATGTTGTTTGGCGGGATCGGCGCCATCCTGGTGCTGGCTTCGTTGATCGGTTTCATTCTCAAGCTGAAAACCCGCGGCGCGCCGAACTCCGTCATCGACAACCTCAACGCGCGGATCAATGCCTGGTGGATCATGGTGCTGGTGATCGGCATCGCGTTCTGGCTCGGCAACGCCGCAGTGATCCTGTTGTTCTACGCGGTGTCGTTCTACGCCCTGCGGGAATTCCTGACCCTGACACCGACCCGGCGCAGCGATTATCCAGCGTTGGTGGCCGCGTTCTACCTGGCGCTGCCGCTGCAGTACCTGTTGATCTACTACGACTGGTACGGGCTGTTTTCGATCTTTATCCCGGTGTATGTGTTCCTGCTGCTGCCGATCCTGGCGTCCCTGGGCGGCGACAGCACGCACTTTTTGGAGCGCGCTTCCAAGGTCCAGTGGGGCTTGATGATCGCGGTGTTCTGCATCTCCTTCGTCCCGGCCCTGCTGACGCTGGACATCGCCGGTTTCGAAGGGCGCAACCTGTTGCTGATCGCCTACCTGGTGATCGTGGTGCAGCTCTCGGATGTGTTGCAGTACGTGTGCGGCAAGCTGTTCGGCAAACACAAGATCGCGCCGAACCTGTCGCCCTCGAAAACCGTGGAGGGGTTTGCCGGCGGCATTTTCCTGGCTTCGCTGATCGGTGGCGCGCTGTGGTGGATCACGCCGTTCAATCCGTGGCAGTCGTTCCTCATCGCTTTGCTGATCAACTTGCTGGGGTTTGCCGGCGGCATCGTCATGTCAGCGATCAAGCGCGACCGCGGCGTCAAGGACTGGGGCCACATGATCGAAGGCCACGGCGGCATGCTCGACCGGTTGGACTCGGTGTGCTTCGCCGCGCCGATCTTCTTTCATTTGGTGCGGTACTGGTGGACCTGAAAAAGCCTGCGGCGAACACTCGCCCCCAGAGGGGGGCGTCGCTTGCTTCTTCACTGGCCCACTGCCAACCGCTCTTGTGGCGAGGGGATTTATCCCCGCTGGGCTGCGAAGCAGCCCTAAAAAGCCATACCTCGGTATTGCAGACAGATTGAGTTGAGGTCTCGTGGGGCTGCTTCGCAGCCCAGCGGGGATAAATCCCCTCGCCTCAGATAAACCCCTCGCCACAAAAGCGGGGGGCATCGCTCAGTCAAGGATCAGGTGCGGCAGGAACCGGCTGGAGTCCTTGGTGATCAGGCTGTTGTCTTCCCGCACGCCAATGCCGGCGGCCTGGTCGCCGATGACCCAGGAGCCGATCAGGGTGTAGCTGTCGCCAAAACGTGGCAGTGGCGCGAACTCCTGGAGGATGAACGGGGCGTCGGTGTAGGGGCCGTCTTCTTTTACGATCAGGCCATCAGCGGTTTGCAGCTCGATGTTGGCGCCTTCCCGGGAAAAGAACGGCTTGCGCACCCAGCCCTTGGGCACCGCCTTGCTCGTGTCGGTATCCAGGTGGGCCGCGAGCAGGTTCGGGTGGCCTTTGTTGAACTCCCACAGCAGCGGCAGGATGCCTTTGTTGGAGATGATCGACTTCCAGGCCGGCTCGAAAAACTGCGTATCACACTGGGCGATCGCTTCACCAAACGGCTCGTGGAAGATGAACTCCCAGGCATGCAGCTTGAACAGGTGTGCAATCCAGCGCTCTTCCAGGTCAACAAAACGCCCGTCACTGTTGAGGCCGATGTCTTCGATATCGATGTGCCGTGATTCAATGCCGACTTTTTCCGCGATCAGGCGCAAGTAGTCCGTGGTGCCCTTGTCTTCCACCGAGCCTTTCATCGAGGCGAAATAAAACGGCTCTTTGATCTGCAACTGGGCAAAAGCCTGGTGCAGCTTGGTGTCGATGCTGTTGAACTGGTCGGCATGGGCCGGCAGCAAGCCGCGCTCGATGCATTGCTCCAGCCAGCCCCACTGAAACGCCGCCGCCTCATAGAGGCTGGTCGGCGTGTCGTAGTTGAGCTCCAACAGCTTGGCGGGGCCGTTGCCGTTGTAGGAGAAATCCATGCGCCCATACAAGTGCGGGTGGCCTTCGAGCCATGAAGTGCGCACCAGGTCGAAGAACGGCGCGGGAATGCTCAGGCGTTCCAGCAACTCTTCGCTCTGGACCACGCGGGCCACGAGGTCCATGCACATATCATGGATCTCGGTGGTCGGGTCTTCCAGGTCGTCCTCGATCTGCTTGAGGGTGAACTGGTAGTACGCGCTTTCGTCCCAATAGGGTTCGTCGTCGATGGTGTGGAACAGAAAGCCGAGCTGCTCGGCGGTCTGTTTCCAGTCATGACGTTCTGCGCAATGGATCTTCTTCATGGCGCTGGTTCCTCAACCGCCGGAGCTGCTCGAACCGCCCCAACCGCTGCGGGCACTGGACTTGCTGCCGAAACCACCGCGAGACGTGGCAGACGCGACGGCCATTGCCTTGCTGCTCTTGATGGAGTCGGTGTAGCTGCCGTACCGCGCCTGGTTGGACTTGGTAAAGGTCGAGCCACTGGACACCCGCTGGCTGAGGGTCGAGGAGCCGTAGTCGCCGCGATCATCGCGGTAGCGGTAGACCGGCTCGGCGTAATAGCTGTTGCGATTGCCGCTCAACATGTTGCCGATCAGCATGCCGGTCAGCAGGTTGCCAAAGCCTGATCCACCGACGTTCGCTTCCGAAGCCGGCAACTGGGCCCGGGCGGCGTCGACCTGGGATTGCGTGACCTCGCCATCGGCGCTCAGTTCGAAACCACCCAACTTGGGGATGAACTTGCCGGCCGAGTCCTGCTGGCACCAATCCGGAACAAAGTCGGCATCGCAATCGGCCTGGCTGTCGTACACCGGCGCGATGCGACGATGCTCGGCCATGGCGCTCATGTAGGCGTCGGCGCAAATGTCCACCGGCAGCTTTTCATCGACACATTGCTGGACGGACTGGAAGTTGTACTTCTTCTGCAACTTGTAGGTTTTTTCCGCAGGCCCGCAACCGGATATCGCCAGGGCGACCGACGCGGCCAGCGAAAGCTGGACGTACTTGCTTCGTTTCATCGGGTTCTCCGTGGCGCAATCAGTTCGTGGAAGGCGTCATGCACGCGGCGTTCAACATGCCGACGCTGATGGCCACGGCGGCGATATAGATACCCGCGGCGATTTCACCGTTCCTGATCCGCGCGGAAGCGCCCTTGAGCACCAGGCTGGTCACCAGGAACGCCAACAACTGGACGACAGCGGCGATCACTGCCCAGACAACGAAATCCAGCATGCTGATCGAATAGGCAATCACGTTGCTGGCCGGAATCGCGAAACCGATGACGGCTCCGCCCAGGGCAATGGCCGCCGCCACGTTGCCCGAACGGATCAGCTCGAACTCTTTGTGCGGCGTGACGCGGGTGTAGATGAACTGGAACAGCGCGAACAGCACGGCGGCGCCGAGGATGTACATGACAAAGCCAAGCACGGCGGCTTTGTTCAGGGAAATGGAGAGCGCTTCAAGCATGGAATTATTCCTTATTCAAAGAGTGTTCAGGTCAGTGGTGTACAGCGAAATACCCAGCGAAGTGCTCAGGCTGACGGTGCCTTCGGCGTCCTCTTCAACGGAGAACAGCAGGAACTCCCGGCGATCCGTCAGGCCGGTGTCGCGGGCGTACAGCATCGAACGGTGCTCGACGCTGTAGGACTCATCCGGATTGCTCACGCGCTCGCTCAACGTCACCAGTTCTGTCTGGCCCGCCTCGGTGCCCCATTCGCGGGTGTACTCGACGCCGTCATGGGTGTAGGTCGGCAGGCCAATCAGGCTGTCAGGACCGGCCAGGCGACGTAACTCCGCTTCACTGTTGATCGTGACGTAGCTGAGGTAGTTGAACAGGATCACCGACTCGACCTGCCCGGCGATATCGCCACTGGTGTGCACTTGCAACCAGTAGTCTTCGTCGTTCATGTAGCAGCGCGACAGCCAGTTCGACTGCCCGAGGTCGACGATGCCCAGGCTCCAGATCTGTTGGGAGCCCGGAATGATTACGGTGCTGTTGCCGTCGAGCAGCAACTTGAGCGTGGAGTCGAACATGACCTGCTTGCCGGAGGCCAGGCCCAGCGGCCCGGTGACAGGCGCGTTATTGCTGGCTGTCGTGTTCGCGTTCGGGGCCTCAAGCCCCATCAACTGTTTAAACCACCCCATGGGAAATTTCCTTGAGACGCGTGGAGGCGATGTAGAAGAGTTCCCCGCCCACGACGCGGGTGGCGCCGGGCGGGTTGATCGATGGCTGTCGGGCGCCCTTGGCGCGGTACCCAATCAGCGTAGCGTTGTGCTGCTCTTTCATTCGGGCATAAAGGTCGCCGAACGTCGCTTCAAACGCCTCGGGTAGTTTCATCAGGTACTGAGTGGCGCCTTGGCCGACACAGAGCAATTCATTGATGACCACGGACGAGCCCGGGTCCTGGGAGGCACGCACCAACATTTCGATGGCCATGCTGGAGGTGCATTCCAGGCTCGGCGCATAGGCGCTGGCAAGGGCGGCGATTTCGCTGTCATTGAAGTGCGCGACCACATGCCCGGCAGGGCCCAATTGGTTGACCGCCAGCACGGTGGCCAGGGTCAGGTCGTCGGAGTGGGTGCGCACCAGCACGCGTTCTGCCCCCGGTACGCCGGCACGCTGCAACAGCGCGACGGAGGACAGGCTGTCGCCTTTGATGAACGATGTCTTGCCGGGCATGGGGTTTTCTTCGAGATCGCAATCGCAGATGACGATCAGGTTGTCGTTGGAGGTTTCGTCCTGCAGCAGCAATTCAATGACCCGCTCGCTGGAGGCGCCCTCCCAACCGATGAGAACCGTGTGGCCGACCTTGCCGGTGAAATCGCCTTTGCCCTTCATGCCTTTTCTCCATACATCGATGACGCTGCTGGTGGTTTTGCCAATGACCGTGGTCAACAGGGCAATGCCCCCGAGCATGATCCAGGTCGCCACGAAAATTCGCCCGGCGGATGTCTGTGGCAACAAATCGCCATAGCCGACGGTGAGCGTGGTGGTGAGATAGAAGTAGATAAACGTGGCGGCGGCGATGAGGTGTTGCTCGCCCAGCAGCACCAGGCCGATCCAGGCCGTGGACAGGTGCACGCCCAACGCAATGGCCAGGCCCGCCCAACCGAACCGATGGAAGAAGGACGACGCGTACGTGCGCAACAAAAGGAAAATCGACATTCGTCCCTGACTCCGTGGGGCTTCGTTCCTGGCGGGATCATCGCTCTGGCGTCTGAGGGCTTGAGCGTAATGGCCGGACAGCATTAAACCTGTTGCGGGGGGTGGATAAAAGTACTTCGGTGACAATAAACCCGGTGATTTCCAGGAAAGCAGAACTCAAACACAAAACCCTGATGCCGAGCACAAACCTGTGGCGAGGGGATTTATCCCCGCTGGGCTGCGTAGCAGCCCCAAAGCAGCGAACACCATCCAACTGACACACTGAGGCGTCAGGTTTTAGGGCTGCTGCGCAGCCCAGCGGGGATAAATCCCCTCGCCACAGGTTCAGTGCGCTCAGGGTGATGAGCGCAACTGCACGATCACTCAGCCGATTTTTTCTTCAGGCGCTCCAGGATCGCATTGGCGCTGCCTTCGTTCGGCGTGATGCCGGCGTCGCGCAGCTTGCGCTCCAGGTCGGAGCCAGTCGAAGCCTCGGCCAGTTCGTCCTGGGCTTGCAGCTCAGCGGCACGTTGCTGTTGCTTGGCCTGCAAACGGTTGAGCGTACCGACGGCGGTTTCCAGCTTGCCATTGGCGCCACCGCTGGCGATCGAAGCACTGACCTGGGCCTTCTGCACGCTTTCGCGGGCCTTGGCCATGTCCACTTGCTGGCGCAGGCTTTTGATCCGGCTTTCGGCCTTGGTGATGTCCTTGCGCATGTTGTCCGCATAACCACCGAATTCGGTCGCGTGCTTCTGCTCGGCGTCCAGTTCGTTGGTCAGGGTCGAAATGGCTTCGGCCACTTCCAGCGCCAGGTCTTCGCGGTTGGCCTGGATCGCGGCCAGGGCCTTGGCTTCCAGGTCCTTGATCTTGGCGTTGTATTCGCCGACGCGATCGGTCGCCAGCTTGTGCTTGGCCATGATGGTGACCAGCTCACGCTTGGCATTGGCCAGCGCGCTGTCGGCATCACGGATTTCCTGGTCGAGGATGCGCAGGGCCTGTTGGTCGACGATCGATTCGCCGACTTCGTTGGCACCGCCACGCAGTGCAGTGAACAACTTGCTCCAGATGGACTGAGTCATTGGATGGTTCCTATTCGGCGAATTAGATGAAGAAGCGTTCGAACGCTTCGCTGGCGCGCTGGACGTTGTCGACGAGGGTTTTGACCTCGGTGACGACGTTGGTCAGGCTGGAGTCGGAGCTCAGCGCGCCGAACATGTTGTAGACGACCTGTCCGTTGGGCATGGTCTCGATGCCGATGGACGACAGCGGGAACATTTCCCGGCTGCGCAGCACGGCGTCGTTGAAGGCAGCCACGTCGCTGATCGACTCGACGTCCACCAGGACGGTATCGACGATGATCTGGTCGCCAACCACGGCGATGTAGATCGGCAAGCCACCGAAGTCATTCATTTCCAGCTTGATGCTGGACTCGGAGCCTTGGACGAGGGAGAGGGTGATGTCGTTCGCGACCACTTCGTCCAGGGCCTGAAGGGCGCTGTAGAGGCGATCGATGTTCCAGTTATTACCTGCGCTCATGTAATCCTCCGACATGAATGAGCCAGCCAGAATCGGTTGGCGTAGCTGTTTCTCCATTTGCTTGAGCAGGCTTCGGTTTTCGGGAAGCACCCAAGTCTCGTGTTTCACATACCCGGCGGCACTCAGGCCCGCGCGCATCTGCTTCATGTAGAAGCTCGACGGCTTTTTCGCGGAGGGTTTGGCGCGCTCTCCCGTGCGGCTCGCTGAATCGGTTACAGACCCGTCTGGCGGATCTGATGGAGAGCTGGTTGACATGGTACTGACCCCACTGTGAAAAACTCACGCGTGAGAAACACTACAGGTAGTTTCGCAAGCCCACAATAGCTCACGCGTGAGATTTTTATTTGTCACAAACGACAGAAAACCCTGTGGGAGCGAGCTTGCTCGCGATAGCGGTCTATCAGTTTGCAGAGAGGCTAGATTTACCGACGCCATCGCGAGCAAGCTCGCTCCCACAGGTTAAAAACTCACCCACTGGTCGATGGCGGCTTACGGATAGCTGAAGCTCTTGACCAACGTCAGCTCGCCCACCGCCCGCATCGGCACGACGAAGGTTTCCATCTTCTCGTTCGGCGTGCCTTCTTCGGTGATCACGGTGACCTGCGCGGTGGTCAGGGCTTGTTGCGCTTGTTCTGCGCCGCCCTCGCCTTCTTCGCTGTCTTCTTCGCTGCGATATCCGCCGCCGTAGTAGTTCACGTACACCAGGTACTGGCCTTTGATCGGCGCCGGCATGGCGAAGATTTCCGGGCCGTAGCCGGTGGTGACGTCGACGTCGAGGGCGGCGCCGTTGGCAGCGGCGCGGTCGCCGTACCAGATGTGGGCGCCGTCGGGGGTGACCAGGTGCAGGTCCAGGTCGGTGCCGTCGCTGTCCCAGGTCAGCAGCACCCGCAGCTTGGCCGGGGTGGCGCCGCCGCTGGTGTTGAGGAATTGCGTACGGTGCCGTTGCTGGCCATCGGCGCTGCGCACTTCAACGCTGTTGCTGCCGTTGGGGAACGAGAACGGTCGGTCGAAGCGGCCTTCCTCATCGAGTTTCAGTGGCAGGCTCACGCCGTTGACAATGAGCTGGCCCGGCGCGTTGCCGTCCTTGGGCGCACTTTTGATCTGACCGGTGATCCGCGCAGTATTGGCTTGGCCCTGGGGCGTATTGACCGACGAGGCCGGGTAGTTGACGGTCTGGCTGAAATTTTCATCCTCGCCGCCCGGCGCACCGTTGCGCCAACCGCCGACCGGGGTGTCGAGCTTGATGTTCTCGGCGCCGATGGCCGGAGGCAACGCGGTCAAGGCGCAGAGCAACAGCAAGACCTGTGGATAACGGAGTGTCATGGTCTATTCCAGCAAGAGGTGACGGGCAAGCCCTTCGATATAGTTTTCGTCCTGGCCATTGGGATGAGCTTCAAAGGCCAGGTGCAGATATTCATGGGTCAGGTCGAGGCGGTCTTGCAGCGACAGCACGCCACGCACATAGATGCGCTGGCGCTCGCGGTCGACGTAAGGCCGGCCAAAGGCGACGCGGCAGACGGCGAAAGCGCTGATTTCGTTGTAGCCCACTTCGCTTTCCAACCGCGAACGCCAGCCGCGCCGTTGTTTCAGCAGCCAGTCCTGGGCGGCGGGCAATGCCTCGCAAGACGCCACCGGGTTGTCCCAGCGACTGAGGCTGGCGCGCGGGTAGGCGTGCAGCAGGATGGCGTCGTAGCGTTGGCCGGCGTTGGCTTGCTCCACCGCTTGTGCCCAGGACAGTTTGTCCGGGCCAGGCTGGTCAGAGTGGTAGGTGACATCGGTGCCGGCCAGGACCAGGTCGCTGGTCCAGGCGGCAATGGCGCGGGTTTCGGGCGCCGCCGGGCGTGGCGCGACACGCTGGCGATGGCTGCTGTCGTCGATGCTCAGGCAATCACCGTTGCGTTGGGCGTTCTGCAACAAATAGGTGCGGATCGCCACCGCCAGCGCCTTGGCGGCTTCGGCAGGCTCGGCCTTGGCTTCGCGCTGCAAGACCCGGGCGACGTATTCCTCCCGGTCCAGACGCGCCACCAGCTTGTCGGGCATCAGGAACAGCTCGCCATCGCTGTGGATGTCCAATTGATTGCCGTTGCTGAATTCGACGCGATAATCGCCGCGCAGTTGGCCCGGCGAGGCTGGACGGTCGCCCGCCATTACCCGTTGCAACGGATAACGGGCAAACAGGCCGACTTCCACGCAACGCCCAGTTTCCGCCGGCCAGCGCGATGGCAGTGCCGCCGCCAACCCTTCGCCGTAGACCTTCAAGACCTGCTGGCTGGTGCCGCGACCACCGGCCCATACCGGGGTGCCGTCCGCCAGCCAACCGGCGAAACCGCCCTGACGGGACGAGGGCCCCTGATCGCCCAGCCAACTCCAGGTCTTGACCCGCAGACGGCTGCCCAACTCACCGACCAGTCGCCCGTCCGCCGCGTTGAGCACCACGTCCAGCAGCACCCGCCGCGCCTGATCCTGGGCCGGCAGCGTGGCCAGGGTCTTGAGCAGTCCGGCGACAGGCACCTGAGTCTGGGGTTGCAACATGGACAGGTCCAATAACCAGGCCGGTGCCTGACGAGCCTGCCAATAGGCGCGCCAGTCCGAGGCCGAAAGCCCGAGCCGCTGCGGTTCGAAATACAAGCCGCAAGATTTCACCAAGGCTTGATCGCGACCGATGCTCTGCCCGGCAGTGCAGCAATAGACCTCTTCCTTCGACTCCCCCCGGCATTCATACACCGGTTCACGGGCGCCGGTGTCCACCAGCCAGGCGTAGACAAAGATCTTCCACAGACTGCCCAGCGGCGCCTGCAAGGTCTCGGGCAGCGGTTGGCGATCCAGCACCTGGGTCTGGCTCACACGCAGCAATTGACCGTCGAAGGCCAGGCGCAACGGCTCGTCCTGCGCTGTTACCAGCGCAGGGATCAAGCACAGCAACCACCCAACCAGCGGCCAACGCATATCAGTTGACCGTGATCTGACCAAGCGCCGGTTTCTGCTCCCGCGCCTGATGTTGCGGCGCGTAGACCTGGGTGAAGCGCACCGGCGGCAAGGTGAACTGGCCTTTCTGGGAGAAGCGCACCAAGTGCCGCAGGCGCAGCTCGCCACTGAGGGCATCCACCGGCACCGCATACGCCATCTGGCCGGGCTCGAAGCGGGCCTTTTCCAGGGACGTCGGTTCGCTGTCGGCCTTGCCCATCAACTGGATACCCCAGGTGGTGCGCTCCACATCGGCGCCCGGCGGCAGCGGCACTTCGAGCATGCCGTAGCGCAGTGGCGTCGGAGCCTTGCTGTTGATGATCACTTCATCCAGGTAGAGGCTGTCGCTGGACAACGGTTTGTTGCCCACGGCTTCGAGCTTGAAGGTGAAAGCCTCGTCACCCGGCACCAGGCGCGACAGGCGCCGGGTGATGGACACGGCCATCGGTGCTACCGGCGGTTGCTGGCTCTGGAAGCTCAGTGCCGCTTGCAATGGACGCTCCTGGGCGCCGGTCAGGGTCAGCATCGTTGGAAGCTGCGCGCCCTGCCATTGCCAGTAGGTTTCACCGGTCGCGCCCTGCTTGGCTGCCCAGCCTTCGCCCGGTGCCAGGGCCACGGCCGGCGCTGCCTGTTCGATGCTGCGCTGCAACCAGGTCAAGGCCAGGGCCCGCTCCAAGGTGGACTGCTGCGGCAACACACGCTCCAGCAATGCAGTGGCGCGAGCCTGATCGAAGCTCTGCAACGACAACACCAGGGCCTCGACGAACGGCTGCGAACTGAGCTCCAGTTGCTGTTGCGCCGCATCGACTTGACGGCTGAAGGCCGCCGGCAACGGCACCTTCGCCTGTTTCGCCAGGGACGCGGTCAGGACACGGGCGCTGGCCAAGCCAAGGGCCGAATCCGGGGCGTTCATGACCAGGCTGTCTTCACCGCTGTCCAGCACGCTCTCGGTGCTGTCTTCACTGGCCTTCGCCAGATCGTCCATCAGGCCGCTGAGCAAGGTGTTCACCGGCAATTGCATCTGCTTGGCGAACGACAGGATCAGCGCCCGCTGCAGCAGCGGCGTATCACCGGCCTGCTTGGCGTAGACCTCCAGCACCCGTTGCCAGTGTTCCGGCGGCAGGCTCAGGTCCAAGGCCTTGCTGGCGTGCCAGTCAGCGTAATAGGCATAGGCGGTGAGGAATGCATCCGGCTCACCGTCCTGGCCCCACCAGGTAAAGCTCGCCGAGGGGCCGGCCATCTGCACCAGGCGCAAGCGGCTGTTTTGCATGATCAACCGCAAGCGGTCGCGGATCTGCGGGTTCGACGCCAGGGTCGGATAGGCAATGCTCAACGGCAACAGGCGGCTGGCGGTCTGCTCGACGCCACCGTATGGGTAGCTGAGCAGGTCATCCAGGGCCGAACGGAACAACGCTTGCGGGCTGTCGTCCAGGCGCAGGCGAATATCGCTGGCGTCGGCCGGCAAGGTTAGCGGGGTGTCGCCGCTCGCCACATCGAGGCGCTGGCTCTGGGTGATTTGCCAGCCATTGCCGCTGGCGTTCAAGCGCATGGCCAGGGCGTCCTGGGTTTCGCCGTTCAATTGCAACTGCACGTTCAAGTCGCCACTGCTCAGCTCCAGGGCCGGCAGCGCCACGTAGTTGATGCCGTTTTTCAGCTCCACCACCATGCGCTGTTCGGCGCCGGCGTAGCGGATCAGCAGCTCGGCCTTCAGTGGTTTTTCAGACTGGCTGAACGCGAACAGGCCCAGTTGTGGCTTGTCGCCCGTGCGGAAACGGGTCGGGCCGCTCCATTTCAGGTACAGCGGTTTTTCCGAGGCGATGAACTGCTTCTTCTGGCCCACTTGGCCGTCATCGGCAATTGCCTTGGCCGTGATGCGCCAGCGGGTCAGGGAGTCCGGCATCTTGAAGGTGAACCGGGCCTTGCCGTTGGCGTCGGTGACCAGTTCCGGCTGCCATGCAGCGGTGTCGACGTCTTCACGCCGCGGCCGCTCCAGCACCTTGACCCCGCGTTCGCTGCGGTTGGCCTTGCCCGGCGCGCCAGGGCTGCCTGGCAACGCCACGTCGTAGCTGATGAACGACAGGCTGGCACTGGTGCGCACGTTGTTGCGCCGTGGGTGATAGAAGAACTGATCGATGGTCGGCGCCACTTCCGGTTGCAGGGCGTAGACCATTTCGTCCACCACGCTGACCGTCAGGTGCGCGGGGATCGCCTTGCCGGCGAACTGGGTACTCAGGTCCACGGTCACCGTGTCACCCGGGCGGTAGGTGGCTTTGTCGGTGACGACGGCAACGTCGATCTGCGGCGTGATCACCTTGATGCCAGCGTTCTGGAAGCTGTACTGGCCGCCCTTGGTGTACAGCACCGAGAAGGTCAGGTTGGGCGCAAAGTTATCCTTCACGGCAATGCGCGCGCGGTATTGGGTGTCGCTGAGTTTTTCCATCTTCAGCCAGTCGCCGCCCTTGGACAGCAGCGCCGTGGCCTCGACTTTGTCCCGCTCAAGCGACAGCAGCGCATCGCTGACCGGTTCCGGGAAGGTAATCAGCGCCAGCGCTTCGTCACCGGTCTTGTATTCAGGCTTGTCGAAGACGATCTCGACCGTGCCCGGCACGGCCTTGATGCCTTCACCCGTCACTGCATGGGCGGCGGCGCCAATGACCCGGCCGTGGTCGTCCTTGAGCGTCAGGTTGTAGGTGCCAGGACGGTCGAAGGTCAGGCTGAAGCCCTTGTCCTTGGCCGTCAGCTTGCCTTCACCCGTAGTCTGGTCTTCCAGGCGCACCCAGGCGTAGCTGCCCGGCGTCACAGCCTTGGCTTGCTCGTTGCCGCCCTCGTTGGTGTAGCTGAACGCCACTTTCTGGCCGACGGCGCTGAAGCGCTGGGGTGCGCTCAAGCGGAAATTCGCCGCGCCACGGTCGATGAGGATTTCCTTGGTGGTCTTGACCCGATACGCCGCGCCATCGCTGGCGAACACGGTGAGCGTGTAGCGGCTCGGCTTGTCGGCGGCCGGCAGGTCGAGGGTCGCGTTGCCCTTGGCATCGGTGGTCACTTCGCTGCTGGTCAGCTCGACCGGGAATTGCCCCAGGTATTGCAGTTCGTTATCGACCATCGACAGTTGCTGGGCGCGCAGACTCAGGCTCACCGTGGCATTCACCACCGGTTTGCCGTCCGGGTACAGCAGCACGAGGTTGCCCTTGACCGGCTCGCCGGTGCGGTAGTCCTGCTTGGCCAGGTTCAGGGCGATTTCGAAGTGCGGCTTGATGTATTCGGCTACACGAAAGGCGCTACTGTAGAGCTGGTCCTTGTAGCTGAAACGCAGTTCATAGCCGCCGGCCACGGCGTTTTCCGGCAGCTGGAAACGGCCTTGGGTGCCGGCCTTGGAATCGAGTTTCAGGGCCAGGGTTTGCAGCTCGGTACCGGTGGCGTCCAGCACGCTGACATTGACGTCGGCGGCGCTCGGTTGCACCGAATCACGGGCGTTCTTGAACTCACGACCAACGATTTTCAGCGATACCCAATCCCCTGGCCGGTACAGCGGCCGGTCGGTGAAGGCATAGAGCTTGGTGTCGTAGATTTCGCTGTCGTAGTAGAAGTTTTCCGAGACGAATACCCCGCCCTCCTCGTCTTCACCGATGACGAACGAACGCTCCGGGCTGACGTGCTTGAGGCGCAGCAGGCCGTTTTCATCGGTGGCACCGCTGCTCATTACGCCCAGGCCGTCGGTCCACAGCACGTTGACCTTGGGCACCGAACGCCCTTCATGCTTGCGTGCGGCCCAGACCAGCAACTCATCGCCGGCAATCTTGCTCACGGCCACGGTGTTGGAAACGAACACCATGGTGGTCGCGCGGTATTTGCCGATCAGCGCTTCCACCAGGTACAGGCCGGGCTTCAACTGGCCCAGCGGCACGTAGACGTTGCCCGGCGCGACGCTGACGAACTCGCTGGACGAGCCGGCCAGGTTGACGCCCGCAGGCGGCTGGATCGGCTTGGCTTCCCAGAGCGGATAACGGAACTGGCTGACCACCGGCAAGCCCGGGATCAAGGCGAATTGTGGCGGTGCGTCGTACGGGGTCGGCGCGACCAGGGCATCACCGATCTTCAGTTCCGGCACTTCTTCGGTGACTTGCTGGCGGGACTCGTAGGAAAACGCCCGTTGCATCACTCGACGAGACTTGCGGTACCAGTTGTCCCACAGGTACGCGAGGGTGTTCGACAGGCCTTCGCCCTTGAACTGGCCGTCGCTGACCACGCGGTGCAGGTTCTTCTGGCGCTTGAGGAAATCCAGCGGCTTGTCGATGCGATAGACGCGGATATCGGCGCCGCCGTAAGGCTCCATGCGGAACCGGCGGTAGTCGCGGCCCGGCGCTTCGAGGCGGACCATGGCCTGCTCGTCGCTGGCAAAGCTGCTGTCGGCCAGCAGGAAGAAACTTTCACCGGATACCGGCGTGTAGCCGCTGGGCTCCACCGTGTCCTCGGCGTTCACGAGGGGGGCCAGCAACAAGGCAAACAGCAGGGGCAATTTTGAACACAAGCGCAGCATGCGGGCACCGGTCATTGGGAGAGAAAGTTGAGTCGATAGACGCCGATGAAGTTGGGGTTGGCTGCGTCGGGTATCCATCGGGTGTCCTTCCAGTTCATGAGTTGTTGCAGGCTTGCGGAGCGCATGCCGTTGTCGGTAGGGGTTGTGGTGCCGGTGTGATAGGCGATGTAGCGGCCCATCCAGATCATCAGGTGCTGGTCGTCGCCCTGATCGAAGAACATCAGGTCGCCGGGACGGGCCTGGGCGACATCGCGGCCCACCAGGCGACTGTTGAACTGGATCAGCTTGATGGCGTTGACGTAGGGCCCGACCTTGCCGCCGCCCTGCTGCCATTGCTGGGCCAGGCGCCGCTGGGCGTCACTGAGTTCGAGCTCCGGCGGCAGGTAGCGGTTGGACAGGCCATTGCTGCGCAGCCACTTATCGTTGTGGACCTTCAGCGCCTCGTTGGCGGCGAACCGCACCAGGCCGGCGCAGTCTTGCTGGTACCAGCGCGGGCTCGGGCCTTTGGTCAACTGCTCCTCGGCGATGCGCACGAACCAGGCACGAAACACCTGGGATTGCTGCACATCCAGCGGCGGCGTCTCAACGGAAGGCCGCGCCGCGACGGAAAGCGGCGCCGCGACGGAAAGCGGCGTCTCGACGGCCAGCGCCGGCCCACCCCACAGCAGTGCCAGCAGCAGCGCCCATCCGGGGTTGCGGATCAGTCCTGTCACAGCGCTTTCCATTCCAGTGGCAGCCACTGCCAGTGCCCGTCCGGCTCGCTGCCGGCAGGCAACGTCAGGGCGTACTTGCCATAGCCGCCCAGGGTGCGCAGTTTCGGGATGAAGTAGGTTTGCGCGGCGTTGTAGAACACCGGTTCCATGTCCTGGGGCAGGCTGTCGAGGGTTTCGCGCTGCATCAGCTGCGCCATGGCATCGGGGCCGAAATAAATCGGCATCAGCACATCCTTGGGCACCACGTCGGCCATGGGTGGGAAGCGCTTGTCGAGGGTGCCGAGGGCCTTGTCCACCAGCTTGTCGTCGAGGGAGAACAGCAGGGTCGAACCATGACGCGCCAGGCTGACGCGCAGGAATGCCTTGCCGGTGATGGCGTCCGGTTGCAGCGAGTCCTTGGCCAGGTAAGGGCCGAAATTGGAGCTCACCTGGCGCTGCCATTGGTGCATTGCGCCTTCCTGTTTCTCGACGACCGGGAACACGTGCTCGGCGGCATTGTTCTCATAGGCGCCCACCATCGACCCGAACAGTTTGCCCAAATCCGCGTCGAGCTTGCCGTCGTCTTCGTTCAGGCTCGCCACCAGCAGCGGTGTGTACAACCGCGAATCGGCGTACCAGCACAGGCCTGCCGCGCCAGCCACATGGTCGACCATGGCCTGGGCGGCTTTTTCGTCGGCGCCAAGTTTCACCAACAGCGGCTTCTGCGGTTCTGCGGCCAACGGCAAGGCAACGCAGGCACTGGCGCCCATGGGCATGGCTTGCCAGATCGGCTTGAAGTCGAAGTCCGGTTGGTTTTCCAGCTCGTCCATGGCCAGGAAGCTGTGCCAGCCCTTGTCGTCCATGTCGAAGCGCAGCCCGGCGAAGTTCGGGATGAAGCGCTGGTAACCCATGGCCAGCACATTGGCATTGACCGAAATACGTTGCTTGACCTCCGGCGCCTTGGGCGGCAGGCCGAAGGCTTCGGGGAACAGTTTGTCGCCATTGAGCAAGGCGGCCAGGGCGGTCGTCGACACGCTGCCGCGCTCATCCGACGGGCCGTTGGCCGGGTCATAGAGTTTCGCCGGGTTGGACAACACCACCAGCTTGTCGCCATGGGAGGCAAAGGCCAGGGATCTGCTGGCGTTGTAGCTCAGCTGGTAGAGCGCGACGTCATCGCCCGCGACTTTCAGGTCGCTGAGCTTGCTCAGTTGCGTATCGTCCAGCGCGACTTTAGCCAGCGGTTCCAGCACCTTGGCCAGCCCGCCGCGGTCCATCACCAGCAGGAAGTCCTTGAGGCGACCGTCGGCACCGCGCCACAGCGCGACATCGGCCGGCTGGTCGAGCAGTTCCTCGATCAGGCTGTCCTGCAACTTGAGGTCATGCTCGTAGATGATCCGGCGCAGGCTACCCATCAACCCGAGGCGGTCGGCGTGGGTTTCGTAATAAAAGACGAAGTCTTCGGTGAGCGTGGCCTTGAGGAACGGCACGGCCAACAGGTCCTTGGGCAACTGGCTCAGGGAATGGGCTTCGAGCAGGCCGTCGGGCCGGCTCAGGCCGAGCTTCTCCAGCGCCAACGCCGTGGGCGGGGCCTTGGGCTTGATCATGAACCAGCCCAACCCGGCGGCCACGCCGGCCACCAGGCACAGCCCGATCAGCATCGCCGGCCAGCGGCGCGCAGGTTTAGCGACAGATGTCGGCGTGGTCGGGGAAGCAGTGTTGTCGCTCATATTCACAAGGGCCTGTTCATCCGTGGAGCGTTAGTAGTTGAAAGTCTTGACCAGCAACAGATCGCCAATGGCACGCAGGGGCACGACAAAGGTTTCGCGTTTTTCATCGACGGTGTTTTCGTTGAGCACCAGGTTGATCTGCGAGGTGATCACCTCGTTGTCGTTGCTGGTCTCGTCAAAGTTGTAGCCACCGCTGCCGTAGTTGCCCCAGTAGTTCACGTAGACCAGGTAGGTGCCGTGCATCGGCGCGGTCATGGTGAACATTTCGGGGCCGGGGCCGTCGACGCCATCCGGGTCGAGGCCGCCGCCGTTGCTCAGCGCGGGCTGGCCGAAGAACGCATGCTGGCCGTCGGGTGTGACGATATGCAGGTCGAGTTCGGCCTTGGGGTCGTCCCAGCCCAGAACCACGCGGATCTGCGCGGGCGTGCGCAGGTTGTTGGCTTCATAGAACTGCACGCGCTTGAGGGACTGGCCTTCGGAGCTGCGCACCTCGACGCTGTTGGAGCCGGCACCGAACGCATACGGCCGGGCGAAACGCCCCTCGTCGTCGGTGTAGAGATTCAGTGGATTGCCGTTGACCGCCAGGCTATGGGGCTGGCGAGCCGTGCCCATGGCCTTGAGCCGGCCCTCGATCATCGTGCGGTTGCGCTGCACACCCCGGTCGATGGGCGGCGTGGGATAGGCGACCTGCGGGTTTTCAGTGCGATCGAGCAAGCCGCTGTAGCGCCAACCGCCCACCGGCTCCGACATCTCGGCAGAAGGCTGCGCCCACGCCAACGGCGCGCCGAGCAACACGAACAATAAAGAAAGAAAACGCACGTATGCCTCCTGCCATGCACGACGCAACCCGGCGCTGATCCTCAGCGCTGCTTGTCATTATTCGGGCTTCGTCTGAAGGCCCCGTCGCAACGGGGCTGTAGATGGCGCGAAGGTTAGCGATTCGGCGGATTATTAACAATCGGGGAACGCGCGATTCTGTGTGGGAAATCACGTACTGAGAGGTGCGTGAGCCGAATAGCAGGCGTATTCGGCTCACGAAATGAGCCGAATAGCGCTATTATTCGGCTCACTCATCTTTGGACAGGCGCATGGCACCCCATTGGATCTGGCAACAGCCCGACTGGCCCGGCTTCCGCTGGCAAGCTGAAGCATTGGCACCGCTGCTTCGCGAATGCGTGCAGACCCAAGGCCAGTTGCTCGGCATGACGGGCGCGGTCACGGCTTCGCTCAGCGCCCAGAGCGAACTGGATACCTTGCTGCAAAACATCGTGACCTCCTCGGCTATCGAAGGAGAGCAACTGAATGTCGGCTCGGTGCGCTCGTCCCTGGCCCGCCGCCTCGGCCTGGAACAAGGCGACGACACGCCGGTCAGCCAACGCAGCGAAGGCTTGGCGAACCTCTTGCTGGACGCTACCCGGCATTTCAACCAGCCCCTGACTGTCGAACGCTTGCTGGAATGGCATGAGTGGTTGTTTCCTGATCAAACCAGCGACTTTGCCCACCGACAGATCCGCGTAGGCACGCTGCGCGGTGACGAACCGATGCAGGTAGTCTCTGGCAGGTTGGACCGCCCCACCGTTCACTTCGAGGCGCCTCCCCGCCAGGGTCTTGAACAGCAATTGCAAACGTTCATCGACTGGTTCGAGACCAGTCGTCATCAGGCCGACCTCGATCCATTGTTGCGTGCTGGCATCGCTCATTTCTGGTTCGTCACCCTGCATCCATTCGACGATGGCAATGGCCGCCTGACCCGCACCCTGACCGACCTGGCACTGGCCCAGGGCGAGGCGCAGGCAATCCGTTTCTACGCCATGTCCGTGAGCATCCTTGACGACCGCGCCGGTTATTACCGGATTCTGGAGAGCAGCCAGAAGGCCACACTGGATATCACCGCCTGGCTGACCTGGTTTCTGCAGACGTTGTTGCGCAGCCTCCAGCAGGCGATGAAGCAGATCGACAGCGTGTTTTGCAAATCGAGATTCTGGCAAGTTCATCGCAACAGCGCGCTTACGCCTGAGCAGATCAAGGTACTCAACCGAATGCTCGATGGCGGTGAAAAAGGCTTCGAGGGCGGAATCAGCGCAGCCCAATACCAAGCAGTGGCGAAGGTTTCCAAGGCGACGGCAACCCGCCATCTCGCCGAACTGCTGGAGAAAGGCTGCCTGGAGCGAATGCCCGGCGGTGGGCGCAGCACCCGGTATCGGGTCAGTTATCCAGACACATAAGATCACCTGTGGCGAGGGGATTTATCCCCGTTGGGTTGCGAAGCAGCCCCAATAAAGCTTGAAGAAAGTTCGCCTGAAGCATCGAGGCAGATGAGCGAGGGGGTCGCTTCGCAACCCAGCGGGGATAAATCCCCTCGCCACAGGTCCATCATGCCCCGTCCAAGCGGTTCTGCCTTCCTAGCCGATATGAGGCCAGCCCGGCTGCCCTGATTTGCCCCAAAACCCCATGTCTGCTAGTGTCGCGCCGGTTTAACAGTCAACCGGAATAGCCGCCATGGCCCGCAAAAAAGCTGCACTGGATTTCGAACAATCTCTGGCCGACCTGCAAACGCTGGTGGAACGGCTGGAGAACGGCGAATTGTCGCTGGAAGACTCGCTGACCGCCTTCGAGCAGGGTATCGGCTTGACTCGCGACTGCCAGGCGGCGCTGGCCCAGGCCGAGCAGAAGGTGCAATTGCTGCTCGAGCGCGACGGCGAGCTGACCGAAGAGCCTTTCGACGCGGAACAGCCTGAATGATCGGCGCCTATCAGGCCAGCAGCCAGGCCCGGGTCAATGCTGCATTGGATACCTTGTTCAGCGCCCCGAGCCCGGAGCTGGCGCGCCTGTACGAAGCAATGCGCTACAGCGTGATGAACGGCGGCAAGCGTGTACGGCCGCTGTTGGCCTACGCCGCGTGCGAAGCCTTGGGCGGCCAGGCCGAGCAGGCCAACGGCGCCGCCTGTGCGGTGGAGTTGATCCACGCGTATTCGCTGGTGCACGACGATTTGCCGGCCATGGACGACGACGACCTGCGTCGCGGCCAGCCCACTACCCACAAGCAATTCGACGAAGCCTGCGCGATCCTGGCCGGCGACGGCTTGCAGAGCCTGGCTTTCAGCGCCCTGCTGGATCCGGCCCTGAGCGATTGCCCGGCGCAGGTTCGCCTGGACATGGTCAGTGCCCTGGCACTGGCGGCAGGCCCTGCGGGAATGGTCGGCGGCCAGGCCATCGATTTGGGCTCGGTGGGCCTGAAGCTGGACCAGAGCGCCCTGGAATACATGCACCGGCACAAGACCGGCGCCTTGATCGAGGCCAGCGTCCGGCTCGGCGCCCTGGCCAGCGGCCGGGCCACGCCCACCCAGTTGCAAGCCTTGCAGACCTACGCCCGGGCCATCGGCCTGGCGTTCCAGGTGCAGGACGACATCCTCGACGTCGAAAGCGATACCCAGACCCTGGGCAAGCGCCAGGGTGCCGACATCGCGCGCGACAAGCCGACCTACCCGGCCCTGCTCGGCCTCGACGCCGCCAAGGCCTACGCCCTGGAGTTGCGCGACCAGGCCCTGGCCGCGCTGCGACCCTTTGACGCGGCGGCCGAGCCGTTGCGCGACTTGGCGCGATATATCGTCGAACGACGCAGCTGATACAGGGTCAACCCATTCATAAGTGCGTATCGGCCAAGTTCCGGCCAACGCGTGGGCAGCTTGCGATCCATAAGGTAAACTGCCGCCTCTTTCTATACCTATAACGATTCGCCTGATGCCCACGACGTTTCAAGAGATTCCCCGCAAGCGCCCGACCACGCCCCTGCTGGACCGCGCCAACACGCCGGACGGCCTGCGTCGCCTGGGTGAAGCCGAGCTGGAAACCCTGGCCGATGAGTTGCGCCTGGAGCTGCTCTACACGGTCGGCCAGACCGGTGGGCACTTCGGCGCGGGCCTGGGCGTCATCGAGCTGACGATCGCGTTGCATTACGTGTTCGACACCCCGGACGACCGGTTGGTGTGGGACGTCGGGCACCAGGCCTACCCGCACAAGATCCTCACCGGTCGTCGCGAGCGCATGGGCACGCTGCGTCAGAAGGACGGCATCGCCGCCTTCCCGCGTCGCTCCGAGAGCGAATACGACACCTTTGGCGTCGGTCACTCCAGCACCTCCATCAGCGCCGCCCTGGGCATGGCGATCGCCGCCCGCCTGCAAAACAGCGAGCGCAAGGCGATTGCCGTGATCGGCGACGGCGCACTGACCGCGGGCATGGCCTTCGAGGCGCTGAACCACGCGCCGGAAGTCGACGCCAACATGCTGGTGATCCTCAACGACAACGACATGTCGATCTCGCGCAACGTTGGCGGTTTGTCCAACTACCTGGCAAAGATCCTCTCCAGCCGTACCTACGCCAGCATGCGCGAAGGCAGCAAGAAAGTGCTCTCGCGCCTGCCCGGCGCCTGGGAAATCGCCCGCCGCACCGAAGAATACGCCAAGGGCATGCTGGTCCCCGGCACGCTGTTCGAAGAACTGGGCTGGAACTACATCGGCCCCATCGACGGCCATGACCTGCCCACGCTGATCGCCACCCTGCGCAACATGCGCGACCTCAAGGGCCCGCAGTTCCTGCACGTGGTCACCAAGAAAGGCAAAGGCTTCGCCCCAGCGGAAGTCGACCCGATCGGCTACCACGCCATCACCAAGCTCGAACCCCTGGACGCTCCGGCGGCCGCGCCGAAAAAGGCCGGCGGACCAAAGTACTCCGGTGTCTTCGGCCAATGGCTGTGCGACATGGCCGCCGCCGACCCGCGCCTGGTGGGCATCACCCCGGCGATGAAGGAAGGCTCGGACCTGGTGGCCTTCAGCGAACGCTACCCGCAACGCTATTTCGACGTGGCGATTGCCGAGCAGCACGCCGTGACCCTCGCCGCTGGCATGGCCTGTGAAGGCGCCAAGCCGGTGGTGGCGATCTATTCGACGTTCCTGCAACGGGCCTACGACCAACTGATTCATGACGTCGCCGTACAGAACCTCGACGTGCTGTTCGCCATCGACCGCGCCGGTTTGGTGGGCGAAGACGGCCCAACCCACGCTGGCAGCTTCGACCTGTCGTTCCTGCGCTGCATCCCCGGCATGCTGGTGATGACCCCGAGCGATGAAAACGAGCTGCGCAAGATGCTCACCACCGGCCACCTGTTCAATGGCCCGGCGGCAGTGCGTTACCCGCGTGGCACCGGCCCGAACGCGACGATCTCGACCGACCTCGAACCCATCGAGATCGGCAAGGGCGTGATTCGCCGCCAGGGCAAGCAAACCGCCCTGCTGGTATTCGGCGTGCAACTGGCCGAGGCCTTGAAAGTCGCCGACATCTTGGACGCTACCGTGGTGGACATGCGCTTCGTCAAACCCCTGGACGAAGCCCTGGTGCGCGAGATGGCCGGCAGCCATGACCTGCTGGTCACCCTCGAGGAAAACGCCATCATGGGCGGCGCCGGCGCGGCGGTCAGCGAATTCCTGGCCCGGGACAACATCCTCAAGTCGGTGCTGCACCTGGGCTTGCCGGACCTCTATGTCGAACACGCCAAGCCGGCGCAGATGCTGGCCGAATGTGGATTGGACGAGGTGGGGATCGAAGCGGCGGTGCGCCAGCGGTTGCAGTTGTTGGGCCTGTAAGTTCAGCCAACACAAACTCCCTGTGGGAGCGAGCTTGCTCGCTCCCACAGAGAGTTTATGCAGACCAGAAATGTCCGGAACCCCATGAAACTTCGCCTAGCCCTCACCCTTACCCTGCTGCCAACCCCCGAACTGCTGGCCGACACCTTTGAGCGCGACCAGGCCCTGAAGCTGCCCGACATCGTGATCAGCGCCAACCGCCAGGTCGAGGCCCGCAACGACAGCAGCGCCGCCAATACCGTGTTCACCCGCGACGACATCGAGCGCTTGCAACCGGCCAGTGTCACGGACTTGCTCAGCCGGGTACCAGGTGTGCAAGTGGCGCCGCTGGGTGGGCGCGGCAGCCTGCCGGGGGTTTACATCCGCGGCACCAAATCGGCCCAGAGCCTGGTATTGGTGGATGGTCAGCGCATCGGCAATGCCACCTCCGGCGACAGCAACCTGCAACGCTTGAACATCAACCAGATCGAGCGCGTGGAAGTGCTGCGCGGTTCGCGCTCGGTGATCTACGGCGCCGACGCGGTGGGTGGGGTGATCCAGATTTTCACCCGTCGCGGCAACGAGCAAGGCCTGCAACCGCGCCTGCATATGGGTGTCGGCAGCCACCAGACCTGGGAACGCAGCCTGGGCCTGTCCGGCGGCGACGAGCAGACCCGTTTCAACCTCGGCGCCAGCCTCGACGACAGCGCCGGTAGCAACCGCACCCACGAGTCCTACGCCAGCGATCGCGAAGACGATGCCAACCGCAACCAGTCCTTCAGCCTGAGCCTGAGCCATGCGGCCAGCGATGACCTGGAAGTCGGCCTGAACCTGCTGGATAACCGCGGCAAAAGCGAATACGACAACCCGTTCGGCCGCTTCGACCCGACCACGTTCGAGTCCCTGCCCCAGCAACCCTACAGTGAGTTTGCGGTGAGCAGCTTCAGCACCTATGTGGACGGGCGCATCAACGACGCCTGGAAGTCCCGCCTGGAACTGGGGCACAGCGAGAACCGTGAAAAGACCTTCGACAAGCTCAGCGATGTCCGCGAAGTGTTCAACACCTACCGCGATTCCGTGACCTGGCAGAACGACGTGACGCTGAACGAGCGCAACAGCCTGATCGTCGGCGGTGACTGGTATCAGGACCGGGTCAACAGCAGCACGCCGTTCGACGAAGACAGCCGCTGGAACCGTGCCGCGTTCATCCAGCACCGCTTCCAGGCCGAAACATTCTCCACCGAACTGGGCCTGCGTCGCGACCAGAATCAGCAGTTTGGCGGCCAGAACAGTTGGAGCGGCACGCTTACCCTGCCGATCAACCCGGACAACGACCTGTTGCTGACCTACAGCGAAAGCTTCCGCGCGCCGACCTTCAACGACCTGTACTACCCGGACTTCAGCAACCCTGACCTGAAACCCGAGACGGCGAAAAGCTACGAACTGCAATGGCGCAGCCAACTGAGCGACAGCGCCCGTCTGGAGACCTCGCTTTACCGCACGGATCTGGAAGACGCGATCATCTTTGGCAGTGACTCACGCCCACAGAACGTTGCCTCGGCGCGGATCAACGGTTTTGAGATGGCCTACCTGCAGGATGTGTTCGGCTGGCAGGGCAACCTGGGCCTGGCCATCATCGACCCACGTGACTGCGACAGCGGCCACACGCTGGCACGCCGCGCCCGGCGGACCTTGAGCCTGGACCTGGACCGGCAATTCGACCGTCTGGGCCTGGGCGCCACCTGGCAAGCGGTGAGTGGCAGCTATGACGATGAGAACAACCGCAATGCCCTGGGTGGCTATGCCTTGCTCGGGCTGCGCGGCAGTTGGGCGTTGACCCGGGAGGTCAAGCTGGAGATGAAGGTGGATAACCTGCTGGACAAGGGTTACAGCCGGGCGCTGTATAGCCATGATGGAGCCCAGTATGGGTATCGGGAGGAAGGTCGGACCTGGTTGCTTGGGGTGACTTGGACCCCCGCCCTCTGATCTGGAATTTGTGGTGTTTGGGCGGGCCGCGGTCTATCTGTCTGGCGCAATCAATTCGCACAACCGCGCCGTCGCCTCGATCATCTGCCCACTGGGCCGCTCCAGCCCCTTGTCATTGACCAGCAACAACCGCCCCTGCGCCACCGGCCAGGTTTTCCAGGCATCGAGCTGCGCCTGCTCCGTGGCCAGGATGACCTGCGGATTGCGTTGCAGCACCGCTTCCACACTCACCTGCGGGGCCGGCACGCTCAGGTCAGCGAAGACGTTGCGAGCCCCGCACACCGCCAGCGCATCACTGATGATCTGCCCACCCCCGACGGTGTACAGCGGCCGGTCCCAGACTTGGTAGAACACCGGCAACGGCGGGTCCCGTCGATAGCGCTGGCGTAACGCCTCCAGACGCACACGCAACTGCGCCGCCCACGGCGCGCCCCGCTCCGGGCGACCGAGTTGCATGGCAATGTCTTCAATTTGCGCGATGAGTTGGTCGAGGCTGCGGGGCTCGGCGACATAAACGGCAATACCCAAGCCCTTGAGTTGCTCGCGCTGCGCCGGGCCGACACTGCCGGGCCAGAGCAGGAGCAGGTCGGGCTGGAGGCTGAGCAAGCGTTCCATGTCCAGTTGCCCGTAACGGCCTACCGAGGGCACGTCCCTGAGCGCCGGCGGACGATCCCCACCGTCCAGCACGCCCACCAACAGGTCGGCGGAGCCCAGTTCAACGACGATTTCCGACAACGACGGCGCCAGGCTGACAACTCGCGAGGCGGCCATCGTCGAGGCGCTGACGGCCAGCAGCAAGACCGCCAGCCAGCGGTTCATCAGCCGAGTTGGCGCGGGATGCGGTACAGGTAGAACAACACGGCAGTCGACAAGGCCAGCAGCATCAACGGCACCGCTTCCAGGCCCACGAACACCGCAAGGGCACCGACCCAGGCCGGTAGCCCGGCCACCAGGAAGGCTGAGCGGCGACGGGCCGCCAGGTCAATCCAGGCCTGGGGTTCTTCGGGCGTGTCGAGCGCTTTCTGGGTGGCGATCAGGGCTTGCTTGTACGGCCCGAAAAATCGGAGGCTGACAAACATCGACGCCACGCCGGCAATGAACAGCGGCATCGCCAGCACCGGCAGAATCGCTTCGCCCTGGCCGAACACCGCGTTGATCACGAACAGCGGCAGCAAGGCCAGGGCCAGGTATTTCCACCAACTGACCGACAGCCGCCGCCGAACCTGACCGCGCGTCACGCCCGGTCAACCTCGCCTTGGTGCTCGTTACCCATCATGTGGTCGAGCTTGCTGGCCTTGGTTGCCAGGTAGAGTTTGTTGTGGGGATTGTGACCGGTGTGCAGCGGCACACGCTCGGCCACCACGATGCCCATGTCGGTCAAGGCCTTGACCTTGCGTGGGTTGTTGGTCATCAGCCGCAGGGACTTGATACCCAGGTGTTCGAGCATCGGCAAGCAAATGCTGTAGTCACGCAGGTCGGCGGCAAAGCCCAGGCGTTCGTTGGCTTCCACGGTATCGGCGCCGCCATCTTGCAGTTCATAGGCGCGGATCTTGTTCAACAAGCCGATACCACGTCCTTCCTGGCGCAGGTACAACAACACACCACGGCCCTCACGGGCAATGGCCTGCAGCGCGGCCTCGAGTTGCGAACCGCAATCGCAACGTTGACTGAACAGGGCATCGCCGGTCAGGCACTCGGAATGCAGGCGGCCCAGCACCGGTGCACCGTCGGCGAAATCACCCAGGCTCAACACGACGTGCTCGCGGCCGGTGGCTTCATCGAGAAAACCATGCATGGTGAATTGCGCAAAGGGCGTTGGCAGCTTGGAAGCGGCAACAAAAACGACAGGCACCGGTGTGCTCCTGATCTAGTACTGGAGATTCGCAGAGGCGGGCATTGTAACAGCACGATCCGACAGACGCTTAGGCTGAATTATCGCTAATGAACATCGATAAGATTGATCATGGCTTCGGCGGCTTGCCTTTCTCGTCGAAAGGATAGGGTTGCTTCCAGCGTTCGAAAATCGGTTTCAACTCGCCGCTCTTCACCAGCACTTCCATGCGTCGGTCGAACAGCGCCCGCAACGTACGGCCGTTTTCGTTGTTGGCGAAACCCAGGTACAGCGGCAAATTGATCAGGGGCGAAAGCTTGAATTGCTTGGGATCGTCGGCCTTGGCAAGCACATCCTGGATTTCCATCAACGCATCGATATAAAAATCGGCACGATCATGGACCAGCATCGGCAAGATACCCACGGCGCGGTGAATCTCATTGAAACGCCGGATGTTGGGCAGGTAGTTGTTGTATTCGTACCCGCGCATCCACACCAGTCGATAGTTGCCAATCGTCGCCAGCGTCGGTGAAGGCTTGGAGGCCAGCCCCAAGGCATAGATATGATCGACGTCGTAGTGCCAATGCGGGTAAAGCAGCCCTTCGGTTTCATCGCGATAGGCGCCGACCTGTGCGTCCATCTCCCCACGCTGCACCAACCCGATCGAGCGGGTGTAGGGCACGCTGCGGATCTCCAGCTTGACGCCTTCAGGCTCGAAGACCGCACGCAAGATGTCCCAGCCCATGCCCTGGCCATCGGCCTGGGTGTAATCGGCCCACTCTTCGCTGGCCGCACGGATCTTGTCAGGCAGCGGCGTCGACTCGGCCACCCTTGTACCCAAACAGGCTCCTAAACACAGCAACAGCAGTAGTGCGCGGCCTACGCCCATGCCTGACTCCCTCAGGTGAAACACCACACCAATCCCTGCATCGCCAGCCAGGCGAAAACCCCGGCCAACACATCATCAAGCATGATACCGACACCGCCGTGTACATGCCTGTCGATCCAGCGGATCGGCCACGGCTTGAGGATATCGAAGAAACGGAACACCAGGAAACCCGCCAGCAACCAATACCAGCCTTCGGGTACCAGCCACAAGGTGATCCACATGCCGACCATTTCGTCCCAGACGATGCCTTCATGATCGTGCACCCGAAGGTCGTCCGCCACTTTGCCACACAGCCAGAAGCCAAACAGCATGGTGATGCCCAGCATCAACCAGTAGCCCCAGTCCGGCAACATCTGCCACAACGGTATGAAGGGTAGCGCAACCAGCGAGCCCCAGGTGCCCGGGGCTTTGGGCAAAGTACCCGAACCGAAGCCAAATGCCAGGAAATGCCAGGGATTGCGCCAGACCGAAGGCGGAACGAACTCTGCCGGGACCTGGTTGGGATGATCTGTCACGGTGTCTCCCGAAAATGTTGATAGCCCCGCACTGGCGGGGTGATGTCGTGCCCGAGGCTGTCGACCAGCGTGACGCCTTGCCCGGCCAGTACACGGCCGATCACGTGGATCGGCCAGCCGGCGGCCTGCAACGCCGACAATCGGCTTGGTGGCACGGCGAACAACAGCACGTAATCGTCACCGCCGCTCAGGGCGACCTGCTCGGCATCCGCCCGGCCAAGAAACGCTACCAGAGCGTTGGACAGCGGCAGTCGGTCCCGTTCAACCTGCAAGGCCACCCCGCACGCTTGGGCGATATGCTCGCAATCGGCCAGCAGGCCATCGGAAATATCCATCGCCGCGCTGGCCTTGCCCCGCAACGCCAGGCCCAGGTCGATCTGCGGACGTGGCGACCAGTAATGGGCCAGCAACGGCTCGGCAATCGCAGGTTCGGCGCTGCGCTGGCCGAGCACCAGCGGCAATGCGCCGGCGGCATTGCCCAATTCGCCGCCCACACACAGCAGGTCGCCGGGCCGCGCGCCGCTACGGGTCAGGGCCTGGCCGGACGGTACGTGGCCAAACACTGTCATGGTCAGGCTCAGGGGCCCACGTGTGGTGTCCCCCCCCACCAGCGCCACGCCACAGGCCTGGGCCATGTGGTTCAAACCGCGGGCATAGGCTTGCAGCCAATCGGCGTTCACCGTCGGCAAGGTCAGGGCAAGGGTAAAGGCGAAAGGGTTGGCGCCCATGGCGGCCAGGTCACTGACCGCCACGGCCAGCGAGCGCTGGCCGAGCAGGAACGGCTGGCAAGGATCAGGAAAATGCACACCGGCCACGAGCGTGTCGGTGGACACCGCCAGCTGTTCCCCGGGAGGAACGGCCAGCAGGGCGCAGTCGTCGCCGATCCCCAGCGCAACGCCCTCGCCGCCCTGCGCACAAGGCGCGGCGGCGAAGTAGTGACGGATCAGCTCAAATTCGCCCATAGCCGCTGCAAACGCCAATCAGCGCTTGAACGCCTTCACTTCGGCTTCACGCAAGCGCGGGGCAAGTTTGTCGAGCACACCGTTAACGAATTTGTGGCCATCGGTGGAGCCGAAGACTTTCGCCAGCTCGATCCCTTCGTTGATCACCACGCGGTACGGTACGTCGACGCGCTTGAGCAGCTCCCACGTGGACAGGCGCAGCACCGCCAGTTCAACCGGATCCAGCTCTTCGATGGTCAGGTCCAGGCAAGGCGTGAGCGCGGTGTCGATTTCAGTCTTGAACTGCGGGACCCCGTGCAGGATCTCGCGGAAGTAAACGCCATCAACATCACTGAAATCGTTGTCGACCCGAAACTGCGCTTCGATCTCGTTCAGCGATTGCTTGGCCATGTGCCATTGATACAGCGCCTGGGTCGCGAGCTGACGGGCTTCGCGGCGCTTGGCACTTTTCGATGGCTTGCCGGCATCCGCAGGCTTTGGATCGCGCGGGTTGAAACGATCGCTTTCGTCGCTAATCACTTGGCCTCCAACTGCGCCAGCAGGCTGACCATTTCCAGGGCGGACAGGGCAGCTTCGGCACCTTTGTTACCGGCCTTGGTGCCGGAACGTTCGATGGCTTGCTCGATGGAGTCAACGGTCAGTACGCCGAAAGCGACTGGCACGCCGAACTCCATGGACACTTGGGCCAGGCCCTTGGTGCATTCGCCAGCCACGTATTCGAAGTGCGGAGTACCGCCACGAATGACCGCGCCCAGGGCGATGATCGCCGCATATTCGCCTTTTTGAGCGACTTTCTGCGCAACCAGCGGAATTTCGAAGGCGCCAGGGGCACGGATGATGGTGATGTCGCTTTCGCTCACGCCATGGCGAACCAGGGCATCGACCGCACCGCCAACCAGGCTCTCGACCACGAAACTGTTGAAACGGCCCACTACCAGAGCGTAGCGGCCTTTGGGGGCGATGAAGGTACCTTCGATGGTCTTCAGGGTCATTCGTCAGATCTCTTAAAGAGCCGGAGCGCGTTCTATACGCGCTCCTCAGTGATATTAGTCTCGAATCCACAGCACCCGCAGAATCCCGCATTGCCGTTCACTTGCGCATCTTTGTGGTGAGGGGATTTATCCCCGCTGGGCTGCGAAGCGGCCCCTTTTTTGGGACTGCTGCGCAGTCCAGCGGGGATAAATCCCCTCGCCACAAATGAATCCCTCAAGTGAGCAACAATGCTGAAATCTCCGGGCCATTATTCGGAGGGCACGTATTCTACAACTTCCAGATCGAAACCGGATATCGCATTAAATTTCATCGGTGCGCTCATCAGGCGCATTTTACGCACGCCCAGGTCACGCAGGATCTGCGAACCGGCACCGACGATGCTGTAGGTGGTCGGTTTTTTCACGGCGGTTTGATCCGCGGTTTCGCGGATGTGCGCCAGCAGCACGTCGCCATCGAGCGGGTGACCGAGCAGCAGCACCACGCCGCTGCCGGCCTCGGCCACCGCAGCCATGGCGGCCCGCAGGCTCCAGCGGCCGGGTTGCTTGACCATCAACAGGTCGCGCAATGGGTCCATGTTGTGCACCCGCACCAGGGTCGGCTCTTCGGCGCACACGGTGCCCAGGGTCAGCGCCATGTGCACATCGCCTTCCACCGAGTCGCGGTAGGTCACCAGGTTGAACTGTCCCAGCTCGCTGTCCAGCGGCTGCTCGGCAATCCGCTGAACGGTACGTTCGTGGATCATCCGGTAGTGGATCAGGTCGGCGATGGTGCCGATCTTGATGTTGTGTTCGGCGGCGAAGGTTTCCAGCTCCGCACGACGGGACATGGTGCCGTCGTCGTTCATCACTTCGCAGATTACGCCGCTGGGTTCGAAGCCGGCCATGCGCGCCAGGTCGCAGGCCGCTTCGGTGTGGCCGGCTCGGGCCAGGGTGCCGCCAGCCTGGGCCATCAGCGGGAAGATGTGGCCGGGGCTGACGATGTCTTCGGCCTTGGCGTCTTTCGCGGCAGCCGCCTGGACGGTGCGCGCGCGGTCAGCCGCGGAAATACCGGTGGTCACGCCCTCGGCGGCCTCGATGGACACGGTGAACTTGGTGCCGAAACCCGAGCCGTTGCGCGGCGCCATCAGCGGCAGCTTCAGCAGCTCGCAACGCTCGCGGGTCATCGGCATGCAGATCAGCCCACGAGCATGCTTGGCCATGAAGTTGATGTGCTCGGCCTTGCAGCATTCGGCGGCCATGATCAGGTCGCCTTCGTTCTCGCGGTCTTCGTCATCCATGAGGATGACCATCTTGCCTTGGCGGATGTCTTCAACCAGTTCTTCGATGCTATTGAGCGCCACGCGGCACCCCCTTGGGTCAGGATTTGAGGTAGCCGTTGGCGGCCAGGAAGCTTTCGGTGATGTTGCTGCCGGATGCAGGCTCCGCGGCCTTGTCACCGAGCAGCAGGCGCTCCAGATAACGGGCCAGCAAGTCGACTTCCAGGTTGACCCGGCGACCTGGCCGGTACGAAGCCATGATGGTTTCGCTCAACGTGTGGGGAATGATCGTCAGCAGGAATTCGGCGCCATCCACCGCGTTGACCGTCAGGCTGGTGCCGTCGACGGTGATCGAGCCTTTATGGGCGATGTACTTGGCGAGTTCTTTCGGGGCGCGGATGCGAAACTCCACGGCCCGTGCGTTATCCGTGCGCGAGACCACTTCGCCGACGCCGTCCACGTGGCCGCTGACCAGATGCCCGCCCAAGCGAGTGGTGGGGGTCAGGGCTTTCTCCAGGTTGACCGGGCTGCCGCTCTTGAGGTCGTTCATGGCCGTGCAGTCGAGGGTTTCACGGCTGACGTCGGCCAGGAAGCCGTTGCCGGGCAGTTCAACGGCGGTCAGGCACACGCCGTTCACCGCGATGCTGTCGCCCAACTTGACGTCGCTCAGGTCGAGCTTGCCGGTTTCGACGTAGACCCGCACATCGCCGCCCTTGGGGGTGAGTGCACGGATGCTGCCGATGGATTCGATGATGCCGGTAAACATGGAGTCCTCCTCGAGAACGGGCCGCCGCGTGAGCGAAAGCCGGGAATTATACGCTGGCCGGTGGAACGGGAACGGCGATGACTCGCCAGTCATCGCCCACGGCGCGGATTTCGGTGATTTTCAGCTGCGGGGCATCTTTCATCTGTGCCAGCGGCCAGTCCAACAGCGGCCGCGCCGAAGAGCCGAGGAATTTGCCGGCGATGAAAATCTGGAACTCGTCCACCAGCCCTTGCCGGGCAAAAGCCCCCGCCAGGCGTGGACCAGCCTCCACCAGCACTTCATTGACATCCCGGGCAGCCAGCGCCACCAGCAGCCGACGCAGATCGACCTGGCCATCATCGCCTGCCACGATCATGCATTCGGGACCGTTGGCGTATTGTTCTTCCACCGCCATGCAGGTAGCGACCAGCGCCGGACCGGCCTTGAAAAACGCGGCATCCAGCGGCACCCGCAGGCGACCGTCCACCAACACCCGCAGCGGCGGGCGGCTCATGACCAACGCCGTCTGCTCGGCATCGAGCCCGAGTTCATCGGCGCGCACGGTCAGCCGGGCGTTGTCCGCCAACACCGTGTCGGCCCCCGTCAATACCACACTGGCCTGGGCACGCAGGCGTTGCACCGCTGAACGTGCGGCCGGGCCGGTGATCCACTGGCTTTCGCCGCTTTCCATGGCGGTGCGACCATCGAGGCTCATGGCGAGCTTGACCCGAACGAACGGCAGCCCCTGTTCCATGCGCTTGAGAAAACCTTCATTGAGCTTGCGTGCTTCACCCTCCAGCACACCGCTTTCGGTGGCGATGCCGGCCTGGGCCAGCCTTTGCAGGCCACGCCCGGCGACTTCCGGGTTGGGGTCCTGCATCGCCGCCACCACCCGCGCCACGCCAGCGTTGACCAGCGCATTGGCACACGGCGGCGTACGCCCGTGATGGCTGCACGGCTCGAGGGTCACGTAAGCCGTGGCGCCGCGGGCCTGTTCGCCAGCGGCACGCAGGGCATGGACTTCGGCATGAGGCTCGCCGGCACGGATATGCCAGCCTTCGCCGACAATCTGCCCGTCACGCACGATCACGCAACCGACCCGGGGATTGGGGTGGGTGGTGTAGTGACCACGCCGCGCCAACTCCAGGGCACGGGCCATGTAGTGGGCGTCGAGGACGGCCTGCTGCGCCGAGACGGTCATTCTTTCACCGGTTCGCGAGCCAGGCGGTCGATTTCTTCGCGGAACTCGTTCAGGTCCTGGAAGCGCCGGTACACCGAGGCGAAACGGATGTAGGCGACTTCATCGAGTTTCTGCAACTCGGCCATCACCAACTCACCGACTACCAGGGATTTGACCTCGCGCTCGCCGGTCGCCCGCAGCTTATGCTTGATGTGCACCAGCGCCGCTTCCAGGCGCTCGACGCTCACCGGGCGTTTTTCCAGGGCGCGCTGCATGCCGGCGCGCAGTTTTTCTTCATCGAACGGCTGGCGGCTGCCGTCGGTTTTGATCAGGCGCGGCAACACCAGTTCAGCGGTCTCGAACGTCGTGAAACGTTCGCCGCAAGCCAGGCATTCGCGGCGGCGGCGGACTTGTTCGCCCTCGGCGACCAGTCGCGAGTCGATGACCTTGGTGTCGTTGGCACCGCAGAAGGGACAGTGCATGGTGGCAGGCAACAAAAAAAGGGAGGGCCATGGTAGCGCATCCCACTGGCAAGACAAGCCATAGGGTTTACGGTATACAGACGGGCTTACCGTCAGATCCATGGAATTCACCTTGCTGGAGCCACACATGCCGCTACGATCGCTCGCTTTGCTCAGTTTTTTCAGCCTGCTGATGGCGTGCAGTAGCGATGCCCCCAAGCCCGCCGCGCCCGCTCCGGCCCCCGCGCCGAAACAAGCCCAGGAAAAGGCCCGGCAGGCCACCGAGTTGGGACCGCTGCCGGCGTACCAGCGCGAGTTGAGCGGCACCCTGCAAGGCGTGCCGGCCGGAGCCGAAGTGGAACTGGCGCTGCTGGTGATCGATGACAAGGACCGTCCCCAACAATTGCTTGCCAGTTCCAGCCTGATCGGCACCAACCAGGCCCTGCCCTTCCGCTTGCGCTTCAACCCGGAAGCCTTCCCGGTGGGTGCCCGCGTGGAACTGCGTGGCCGCGCCAGCCAGTCCGGTCAACTGATCCTGCACTTGCCGGAACAACGCATCAGCCAACCAACCACCCAGGCATTGGGCACCCTGCAATTCGTCAAAGCGCCATGAGGGCACCGCAGGACCTGCAACGGGCGTTGAGTGAATTGCTTGGCGACGCACGCCTGGTGGCTTGTCCGCTACCCGGCGCTGACTTGAAGTTGTGGCTGATCGACGGCGACAACATGGACCGCGCCTTCAGCCCGGAAGAAACCCGGCGCATTCTCCACGAGCCACCCTATTGGAGTTTCTGCTGGGCCAGCGGCCTGGCGATGGCGCGCTACCTGGCCGAACAACCGCAGTGGGTCAAGGGCAAGCGCATATTGGATTTTGGCGCCGGCTCCGGCGTGGCGGGCATCGCGGCGGTCAAGGCTGGAGCGCTGGAAGTGGTGGCCTGCGACCTGGACCCACTGGCGATTGCCGCGTGCCGGGCCAATGCCACGCTCAATGACGTGGAGCTGGGGTATTCAACGGATTTCTTCGCCGAGGCCGATCGCTTCGACCTGATCCTGGTCGCCGATGTGCTCTACGACCGGGCCAACCTGCCGCTGCTCGATCAATTCCTCAGCCGTGGCCGTGAGGCGTTGGTGGCCGACTCCCGGGTGCGGGATTTCCAGCATCCGCTGTACCGCCGCATCGACATGCTCCAGGCCATGACCTTGCCGGACCTGGCCGAGCCTGAAGAGTTTCGGCATGTGAGTCTGTATCACGCGCGGCGCCGGTCCTAAAAGCATCGCGAGCAAGCTCGCTCCCACAGGGATCGCATGAACACTTGAGATCCCTTGTGGGAGCGAGCTTGCTCGCGATGGGGCCCTGCCAATCAACACACCTCTTACCGCCACCCCGCTTTCGGCCACCCCCCACCAAGCCGTATAGTTGCCCCATTCAAGCGCTCTACGAGATTGCCCATGACTCAGGAAACGCCCTACATCTTCGACGCCACCACCGCCGATTTCGACCAGTCGGTGATCGCGAACTCTTTCCACAAACCGGTACTGGTGGATTTCTGGGCCGAGTGGTGTGCGCCGTGCAAGGCGCTGATGCCGATGCTGCAAACCATTGCCGAGAGCTATCAGGGCGAACTGCTGCTGGCCAAGGTCAACTGCGACATCGAGCAGGACATCGTCGCCCGCTTCGGCATCCGCAGCCTGCCCACCGTGGTGCTGTTCAAGGATGGCCAGCCGGTCGATGGCTTTGCCGGGGCCCAGCCGGAATCCGCGGTGCGGGCGATGCTCGAACCCCACGTGCAGATGCCACCGCCAGCCGCCGCCGACCCGTTCGAACAAGCCCAGGCGCTGTTCGACGACGGTCGTTTCGCCGACGCCGAAGCCCTGCTCACGGTGTTGTTGGGTGAAGACAACACCAATGCCAAGGCGCTGATCCTGTACGCCCGTTGCCTGACTGAACGCGGCGAGCTGGACGAAGCGCAGACCGTGCTCGATGCGGTAAAAAGCGACGAGCACAAAGCCGCGCTCGCCGGCGCCAAGGCGCAGATCCAGTTCCTCGGCCTGGCCAAGCACCTGCCGGACGCCGCCGACCTCAAGGCGCGCCTGGCGAAAGACCCGCAGGACGATGAAGCGGTGTACCAACTGGCGATCCAGCAACTGGCGCGCCAGCAGTACGAAGCGGCCCTCGATGCACTGCTCAAGCTGTTCATGCGTAACCGCAGCTATAGCGAAGGCTTGCCCCACAAGACCTTGCTGCAAGTGTTCGAACTGCTGGGCAACGATCATCCGCTGGTGACGAGCTATCGTCGCAAGCTGTTCGCGGCGTTGTATTAAGCCTCCGCCCCAGCCCAGCTATAGAGCGGCGTATCGGCGCCGCTCAGCACCTTGACCTCGGCACAGTGGCGCAAGCGCACCAACAGGCGCTTGCCCGCCGAGGCGCTGCCGGTCAGGCCTTCGAGTTGCTCCAGCAGGTCCGGGCCGCTCAATTGCCCGGCCTTGCGCAGCAGTTCCTTGGCGATCTGCCACAACGCATCGTCCTGATTCGCCGGCCTGACCGCAGGCGCTGTCGCCGCGTCGGGCTTGGCCGCCTGCAACTGCGCGCCGAGCTGCGCCCAGTCGCTCTCATCCATTTCGATCGACAAGTCCACCGGCCAATCGCCGACGGTTCCGCGTATCCGCAACATCACCGTGCTCCTGAATATTTCATGTTCGCATGCTCCCATGGCCCTTGCGCGACGCCAAGCAGACGGTCAAACTCTCCGCACTTTCGTTATAAGATCACATAACCTTTTTGGAGACTCGTCATGCGTCGTCTGCTTCTCGCTTTGCCGTTCGCCCTGCTGCCATTGGCCGTCGCTCATGGGGCGGTCGAGCATGATCATGACCACGAGCACGGCAGCCTGGGTGCCCATGAACACGGTGTGGGCCGGTTGAACGCCGCCCTGGACGGCCAGACCCTGGAGCTGGAACTGGAAAGCCCGGCGATGAACCTGGTGGGCTTCGAACATGCCGCCACCAGCGATGCCGACAAGGCCAAGGTCGCCGCCGTACGCGCGCAGTTGGACAAGCCATTGGCGTTGTTCAACCTGCCGGCCGCCGCCAAATGCACCGTGGCCCAACAGGAACTGGAAAGCCCACTGTTCGGCGATGAACCGGACCACGAAGACCATGATGAGGACGGCGACGAGCACCACGGCGAGCACAGTGAGATTCATGCCCACTACCAATTCACCTGCGCCGCCCCGGGTGCACTGAAGAACCTGGACCTGGCGACCCTGTTCAAAACCTTCCCGGCCACCCAGAAAATTCAGGTACAACTGATCAGCCCGAGCGGCCAGCAAGGCGTGGAAGTGACGGCCAAGGCGGCCAGCCTGAAATTCTAAGTACACCGAAAGCCCATGTGGGAGCGAGCTTGCTCGCGATGAGGCCGGCACATCCAACACAGATGCTGCCTGACAAACCGCTATCGCGAGCAAGCTCGCTCCCACAGGAGTTGATCTTTAATTTGACCGGTTTCATATGACCCAAGCACTCATCGAACTCTCCGACCTGGGCTTCAGTTGGCCCGGGCATCCGCCGTTGCTGGATATCCCGGCGTTCCGCCTGGAGGCTGGTGAGACGCTGTTTCTCAAGGGCCCGAGCGGTAGCGGCAAGACCACCTTGCTGGGGCTGCTGGGCGGGGTGCAGACACCGGACCGCGGCAGCATCCGCCTGCTCGGCCAGGAACTCAGCGAACTGGGCGCCGGCAGTCGCGACCGCTTTCGCGTCGACCACACCGGCTATATCTTCCAGCAGTTCAACCTGCTGCCGTTTCTCTCGGTGCGCGAAAACGTCGAGCTGCCCTGTCACTTTTCCAAGCTGCGCGCGCAACGGGCGATCCAGCGCCACGGCAGTGTCGATCAAGCCGCCGCCACGCTGCTGGCCCACCTGGGCTTGACCGATCCGAACCTGTTGGGGCGGCGCGCCGACTCGCTGTCCATCGGCCAACAGCAACGGGTCGCCGCCGCCCGGGCGCTGATCGGCCAGCCGGAACTGGTGATCGCCGACGAGCCGACTTCGGCCCTGGACTACGACGCCCGGGAAAGCTTCCTGCGACTGCTGTTCGCCGAATGCCGCGAGGCCGGCTCGAGCCTGTTGTTCGTCAGCCACGACCAGAGCCTGGCGCCGCTGTTCGACCGCAACCTGTCGCTGGCCGATCTCAATCGCGCCGCCACGCCACTCGAGGTTTGAGATGTATTTGTTCCGTCTAGCCATGGCCAGCCTGGCGAACCGCCGCTTCACCGCGATCCTCACCGCGTTTGCCATCGCCCTCTCGGTCTGTCTGTTACTGGCGGTGGAGCGAGTGCGCACCGAGGCGCGAGCCAGTTTCGCCAGCACCATCAGTGGCACCGACCTGATCGTCGGTGCCCGTTCCGGCTCGGTGAACCTGCTGCTGTATTCGGTGTTTCGCATCGGCAACGCCACCAACAACATCCGCTGGGACAGCTTTGAACACTTCGCCAGTAACCCGAAAGTGAAGTGGGCGATCCCCATGTCCCTGGGCGATTCCCACCGTGGTTATCGGGTGATGGGCACCACCGAGGCCTACTTCGAGCATTACCAGTACGGCCGCCAGCAGCACTTGGAACTGGCCGACGGTAGGGCTTTCGCAACCGATCCGTTCGAAGTGGTGCTCGGTGCCGAAGTCGCCGAGGCGCTGCACTACAAGCTCGGCGACAAACTGGTGTTGGCCCACGGCGTGGCGGCGATCAGCCTGGTCAAGCACGACGACAAGCCCTTCACCGTGGTCGGGATTCTCAAGCGCACCGGCACCCCGGTGGACCGCACGCTGCACATCAGCCTCGGTGGCATGGAGGCGATCCACATCGACTGGAAGAACGGCGTACCGGCCCAGGGCAATGGCCGTATCAGCGCCGACCAGGCCCGCAACATGGACCTCACGCCTCAAGCGATCACCGCGTTCATGCTCGGCCTCAACAACAAGATCTCCACCTTTGCCTTGCAGCGCGAGATCAACGAGTTCCGCGGCGAACCCTTGCTGGCGATCCTGCCCGGCGTGGCGCTTCAGGAATTGTGGAGCCTGATGGGCACCGCGGAAAAAGCCTTGTTCGTGATTTCGTTGTTCGTGGTCCTGACCGGGTTGATCGGCATGCTTACGGCGATCCTCACCAGCCTCAACGAGCGCCGCCGGGAAATGGCAATCCTGCGCTCGGTGGGTGCGCGGCCGTGGCACATCGCGACACTGCTGGTTCTTGAAGCCTTCGCCCTGGCGCTGGCCGGGGTCATCGCCGGGCTGGCCTTGCTGTACATCGGCATCGCCGCCGCCCAGGGTTACGTGCAATCGGCCTACGGCTTGTACTTGCCGCTGGGCTGGCCGAGCGAATATGAATGGACGCTGCTGGCTGGCATCCTGGTCGCCGCCCTGCTGATGGGCAGCGTGCCGGCCTGGCGCGCCTATCGCCAATCGTTGGCCGACGGCCTGTCGATCCGTCTATGAGGACCGTGAAAATGCCCCGCGCCCTGCTTGCGCTGTTGATGATGGTCGCCCTGCCGCTGTGGGCGGCCGAGCCGAGGGACCTGGCCTGGTCGGAAATGATCCCGCCGGACGCCCCGCCAGAAGTGCCGAACATGACCCCGCTGCACGACTTGTCGAAGATGAGCGACGCCCTCGCCGCCGAATCCGCCCCGGCGGCCAAGCAGGATTTGCCCAACGCACCGGTGGTCAAGGCCCTCGACGGCCAGCAGATTCGTCTGCCGGGCTACATCGTGCCGCTGGAAGTCAGCGAGGAAGGCCGCACCACGGACTTCTTGCTGGTGCCGTATTTCGGCGCCTGCATCCACGTACCGCCACCGCCGTCCAACCAGATCGTGCATGTGAAAAGTGAAGTCGGGGTCAAGCTCGACGAGTTGTACCAGCCGTACTGGGTCGAAGGGCCGATGCAGGTCAAGCCGTCCACCAGTGAACTGGCCGATGCCGGGTATCAGATGGAGGCCGAGAAGATCTATGTGTATGAGCTGCCGGAGTGAATCCGGTCGTGATGTGCGGTCGGTCCGATAGCTATCGCGAGCAAGCTTGCTCCCACAGTTGATCGTGTTTCTTCAAAAAGAATGCGATCGAATCGTGTGGGAGCGAGCTTGCTCGCGATGGTTCCCTCGAATTTTCTCATCAGCGCTTTTATTGAGCTGAGTCAATTAAACACCCCCTGACTCATTGAGCTGGGTCAAAAGACCGGTCCAGACGGCTTCGTACCATGAGACATCAAATTTCGATGCCCTCTGGAGCCCTCATGAACAAGTCCTTGCTCTGCGCTTCCCTCGCCGCCCTCGCGCTCGCCGCCCCACTCGCCCAGGCCCACACAGCCGGCGATATTATCGTTCGCGCCGGTGCCATCACCGTCAATCCGGAAGCCGACAGCTCCAGCGTCAAGGTCGACCGTGGCCCGCTGGCCGGCGCCGACCTGGGCGGCAAGGCGACCATGAGCAGCGACACGCAGTTGGGCTTGAACTTCGCCTACATGATCACCAACAACCTGGGGATCGAACTGCTGGCGGCCTCGCCGTTCGAGCACGACGTGAAAATCAAAGGCACCGCCCTGGGCGCGGCCAACAACAAGCTCGGCACCCTCAAGCACCTGCCGCCAACCCTGAGCCTGGTCTACTACCCACTCGACGCCAAGTCGACGTTCCAGCCTTATGTCGGCGCCGGTATCAACTACACCTGGATCTACGACGAACACGTCGGCAGCGAAGCCAGCGCCAACGGCTTCAGCAATTTCCGCGCGAGCAACAGTTGGGGCATGGCGTGGCAAGTGGGTGCTGACTACATGCTGACTGACAACGTCATGATCAACGGCCAGATTCGCTACATCGACATTGACACCACCGCGTATGTGGACAACAACGCCGTGGCCGGCGGTACCCGGGCCAAGGTGAATATCGATGTGGACCCATGGATCTACATGGTGGGGTTGGGTTACAAGTTCTAAATGGCAACGCAATGAAAAGCTGACAACACATCCTGTGGAGAGGGGATTTATCCCCGCTGGGCTGCGCAGCAGTCCCTGTAATCGCCACCGTGGTGCGTCAGGTTCACCCCATGTGTTTATTTGGGACTGCTGCGCAGTCCAACGGGGATAAATCCCCTCGCCACAACGATGTATGCCATGACAAAAAAGGCGCCTCGAAAGGCGCCTTTTGCGTTCAGCGGCCCAGCAGCCGCGCCAGCCCCACACTCAGCGGCGTTTGCTGTGGGAAGCTGAAGCGCTGCACCAACCGGCGATTGTCGGCCCGGGAGTGGCGGATGTCGCCGGAGCGCGCCGGGGCGTAGGTGATTGGCGGGAGATCACCCACCACGGCGGCCAGGGCCTGGAGCATCTGCTTGAGGGTCGTGGCCTGGTTCCAGCCGACGTTCACTGCCCCGACTTCCACTTCTGGCTTCTCGATGGCCTGCACCAGCAAGTCCACCAAGTCTTCGACGTAGACAAAATCCCGGGTTTGCTCGCCATCACCAAACACGGTAATCGGCAGGCCTTTCTGTGCCCGTTCGCTGAAGATGCTGATGACCCCGGAATACGGCGAGGACGGATCCTGGCGCGGGCCGTAGATGTTGAAGAAGCGGAACACCACTGGCTCCAGATCGTGCTGGCGGCGATAGAAGTCGAAGTAGAACTCGCTGGCCAGTTTGTCCGAGGCATACGGCGTGAGCGGCGCCTTGGGGGTTTCTTCGTCGATGGACTCTCCTTCGCCGTTGTTGCCGTAGACCGCTGCGCTGGAGGCGAACAGCACTCGCTTCACACCGGACTGACGCATGGCCTCGCAGACATTCAGGGTGCCGATGAAGTTGCTCTGGTGCGTGCGCACCGGGTCGTCCACCGAGGCTTGCACCGAGGCCACCGCCGCCAGGTGCGCGACGGCGCTGCAACCGGCCATGACCCGCGCCACCAGCGCGGCATCGGCGACGTCGCCTTCGATCAGTTCGACCGCGGGGTTGTCCAGCGGCAGGTTGCTGCGCTTGCCGGTGGACAGGTCATCGAGAATGCGTACCGAATGTCCCTTGGCAAGCAAGGTGTCGGTCAGGTGCGAACCAATGAAACCCGCGCCGCCGGTGATTAAAACAGGGCCTTCAGCCATGGCGATAAAACCTATCCAGTAAGCCCGGGAGTGCCGCGCGCCAGGCGCGGGGCTTGATCCCGAAGGTGTGCAGAATTTTCTTGCAGGCCAGCACCGCGTGCTGCGGTTCTTCCGCGGCGTCCGGCCGTGCGGCGTGGGCCTGGGGGCTGGGCGACTCGATGGCCAGCGGATGCAGGGCACGGGCTTCGGTAAGGATCGCCTGGCCCAGCGCCAGCGGTGTGGTCGCCTCGTGCCCGGCGTAATGATAGGTGCCCCACAGCGGCGCCGCGCAATCGAGTTGCTTGAGCACCGAGATGATCACACGCGCGGCATCGTCCACCGGCGTCGGATTACCGCGGCGGTCGTCGGCCAGCAGCAGCTCTTCGGGCTGTTCGGCCCGGGCCAGGAAACGCCCGAGGATGCCATCGGCGCTGTCGTCCAGCAGCCAGCCGAACCGCAGCAGCACGTGTTGCGGGCAGGTGGCGCGCACGCTTTGCTCGATCCGCCACAGCGCCTGGCCGCGCACGCCCAGGGGCACGGGCTCGTCTTTCTCGCTGTAGGCCGTGGCGCGGGAGCCATCGAACACGCGATAGCTCGACGGTTGCAGCAAGACGATGTTGTGATGCTGGCACAGCTCGGCCAGGCGCTCGACAGCACGCTCCTGGCTGGCCAGGCGCTGCTCGCTGACGGCCTCGGCCTGGAACCAGTCGAAGTAGTAAGCCAGGTTGATCAAGGCGTCCGGACGGGTGTCGTCGAGCAGTTGCGTCAGGCTCGCGGCATCCCAACCGTCTTCGGGCGGGCGGGGGGCAAGAAAACCGATGTCTTCTTCTGCACCGAGGCGAATCAGCGCCTGCCCAAGGGCATTTCCGCCGCCCAGTAACATAAGGCGCATTCGCATAAAGTCAGCAGGCCCAGTCTATTGGCACAAGAATTTGGTCGACAACGCCCGCAGGCGTTGTCGGAATCGTTGCATTTTGCGGGTTTAGTGCGCAACCGTCATCCGTAAAGTGTGGATCGCGTCTTACAAGGCTGGTAGCTCACTTGTGGCGAGGGGATTTATCCCCGCTGGGCTGCGCAGCAGCCCCTTTAATTGCCACCTGGGCGGGTCAGATCTATCCCATTTGCTTTCTTGGGGCTGCTGCGCAGCCCAGCGGGGATAAATCCCCTCGCCACAGGCACAGTATCAGTACTTGCATCCTCCCCACCTCGCCCACATACACTGATCCTATGAATCTGCCCCTTGCAGCCGACCACGCCATGGCAGGCTTTCACCCCGCCGTTCGCGCCTGGTTCAGCCAGACATTCCCGGCGGTCACGGCCGCCCAGGCCCAAGCGTGGCCGTTGATCGGCCAGCGTCGTTCGACCCTGGTGGCGGCGCCTACCGGCTCGGGCAAGACCTTGACGGCTTTTCTCGCCGTGCTCGATGACCTGGTGCATCGCGGCCTGGAACAGGGCGGCCTGCCGGACCAAACGCTGGTGGTCTACGTCTCGCCGCTCAAGGCCTTGAGCAACGATATCCAGATCAACCTGCAAAATCCGCTGGCCGGCATCACCGAACAGCTGCGGCGGATGGACCTGCCCCCCCTGCACATCACCACCGCTGTGCGTACCGGCGACACGCCGCAGAAAGAACGCTCGGCGATGCGCAAGACCGCGCCGCACATCCTGGTGACCACCCCCGAATCGCTCTACGTGCTGCTCGGTTCCGATTCCGGCCGGCAGATGCTCGCCACCACCCGCACGGTGATCGTCGACGAAATCCACGCCATCGCCGCCAGCAAGCGCGGCAGCCACCTGGCCTTGAGCCTGGAACGCCTGCAAGCCCTGTGCGTCGAACCGTTGATGCGCATCGGCCTGTCCGCCACGCAAAAGCCCATCGAAGCGGTGTCGCGTTTTCTCGTCGGAGAGGGACGTAGCTGCGAAATCGTCGACATCGGCCACGCCCGCCCCCGGGACCTGGACATAGAGGTGCCGCCAGTACCGCTGTCGGCGGTAATGGCCAATGACGTGTGGGAACTGGTCTACAACCGCCTCGCCGAGCTGGCCCGGGAACACCGCACCACCCTGGTGTTCGTCAACACCCGGCGCCTGGCCGAGCGCCTGAGCCGTCATCTGAGCGAGCGCCTGGGTAAGGACGCCGTGGCGGCCCATCACGGCAGCCTGGCCAAGGAGTTTCGCCTCGACGCCGAACAACGCCTCAAGCGCGGCGAACTGAAGGTGCTGATCGCCACCGCGTCCCTGGAGCTGGGCATTGATATCGGCGATGTCGACCTGGTCTGCCAGATCGCCTCGCCCCGTTCGATCTCGGCGTTCCTGCAACGGGTCGGTCGTTCCGGTCACCAGGTCGGTGGCACGCCCAAGGGCCGCCTGTTCGCCACCACCCGCGACGACTTGATCGAATGCGCCGCCCTGCTCGACTGCGTGCGCCGTGGCGAACTCGACATCCTGCACATTCCCAAGGCGCCACTGGATGTGCTGGCCCAGCAGATTGTCGCCGAGGTCAGTTGCCAGGAATGGCCGGAGCAGGCGCTGCTGGAGACCTTCCGCCGCGCCTCGCCCTACGCCGAGCTGGACGAAGGGCATTACCAGGCGCTGTTGCAGATGCTCGCCGAAGGCCTCAATGGCCGCCAGGGCGTGCGCAGCGCCTACCTGCACCGCGATGCCGTGACCCGGACCCTGCGCGGGCGCCGGGGCAGCAAGCTGACGGCGGTGACCAGCGGCGGCACCATTCCCGACAACGCCGACTACAGCGTGCTGCTCGAACCCCAGGGCCTGAACATCGGCAGCGTCAACGAAGACTTCGCGGTGGAGAGCATTGCCGGCGATGTGTTCCAGTTGGGCAATACGTCGTATCGCATCATTCGCGTCGAGACTGGCCGCGTGCGGGTCGAAGACGCCCAGGGCCAGCCGCCGACCATCCCGTTCTGGCTCGGCGAAGCACCGGGGCGCAGCGCCGAATTGTCCCTGGCCGTGGCGCGCCTGCAAGCCCAGCTCGATCACCTGCTCGGCGCCACGCCGGGCAACCTGCAACCGGCCCTCGATTGGCTGACCGGCACCCTGCAACTGAACCTGGCCAGCGCCGAACAACTGGTGGATTACCTGGCCCCGGCGCGCTTGGCCTTCGGCGCCCTGCCGTCCCAGGACACGCTGCTGATGGAGCGTTTTTTCGACGAGTCCGGCGGCACGCAACTGATCATCCACACGCCCTTCGGCAGCCGTATCAACCGCGCCTGGGGCCTGGCCTTGCGCAAGCGCTTCTGCCGCACCTTCAACTTCGAATTGCAGGCCGCCGCCAGTGAAGACGCCATCGTGCTCTCGCTGTCCACCAGCCACAGCTTCGAACTGGACGAAGTGTGGCGCTACCTCAACAGCCACAGCGCCGAGCAGATCCTGGTCCAGGCGGTGCTGGATGCGCCGCTGTTCGGCGTGCGCTGGCGCTGGAACGCTGGCGTGGCCCTGGCCTTGCCGCGCTACGCCGGCGGGCGCAAAGTCGCCCCGCAGATCCAGCGCATGAAAAGCGAGGACCTGATCGCCAGTGTGTTCCCCGACCAGATCGCCTGCCTGGAAAACCTTGCCGGCGAGCGGGAGATCCCTGACCATCCGTTGGTGGAGCAAACCCTCGACGATTGCCTGCACGAAGCCATGGACAGCGAAGGTTGGCTGACGCTGTTGCGGCGCATGGAAGCCGGCCAGATTCGCCTGATCAGCCGCGACCTGCCGGCGCCCTCGCCGCTGGCGGCAGAAATCCTCAGCGCCCGGCCCTACACCTTTCTCGACGACGCGCCGCTGGAAGAACGGCGCACCCAGGCGGTGATCAACCGGCGCTGGAGCGATCCACAGGCCACCGACGACCTCGGCGCCCTGGACGCCGAAGCCATCCAGTCGGTCCGGGATGAAGCCTGGCCGACGCCGACCAATCTCGATGAGATGCACGAAGCCTTGATGAGCCTGGCCTGCATCGCCGACAGCGAGGCCAGCGCCCACGCGTCGTGGCTGGATTGGTTGCAGACGCTGGCCGAGGGCGGACGCGCCAGCCATGTGCAGATCAGCGCCGAACGCGGCCTGTGGGTGGCGCTGGAACGCCTGACCTGCCTGCAAGCGGTTTATCCACAGGCCCCATGGCAGCCATCGCTGACGCCCCTGGCCGGTTTCGATGATGCCTGGGATGGCGACGAGGCCGTGGTGGAGGTACTCCGCGCCCGGCTCAGCGCCTTTGGCCCGCTGCCGCTGAAGGCCATCGCCTACCCGCTGGGACTGTCGACCCCGCAGGTCACCCAGGCCCTGGCGCAACTCGAGCAGCAAGGCTATGTGCTGCGTGGGCGGTTCACGCCAGGCACCGGCCAGGAGGAATGGTGCGAGCGGCATTTGCTGGCGCGGATCCATCGCTACACGGTCAAGCGCCTGCGCCGGGAAATCGAGCCGGTGATGCTGCAGGATTTCATGCGTTTCCTGTTCGACTGGCAACACCTGTCATCGTCCAGCCAAGGTCGGGGCAATGCCGTGCTGCCGTCGATCCTGGGTCAGTTCGAAGGCTTTCCAGCCGCCGCGTCAGCCTGGGACAGCGACCTGCTGCCGGCGCGGATCAAAGACTATTCGCCCATTTGGCTCGATGAGTTGTGCCGCAGTGGCAAGTGGGTATGGACACGCCTGAGTGCGCAGCAGAAGCCTTCCGCCAGCGCCCTGCGCAGCACGCCGGTGGTATTGCTGCCGCGCAGCCAGGTGGCGTTGTGGAGCAGCCTGACCGGGCAAACGGCCGTTGATGAGCTGTCGCCCAAGACACAAAAAGTCCATCAGGCCCTCAGCGAACACGGCGCGCTGTTTTTCGACGAACTGGCCCACGAGGCCCATCTGCTGCGCAGCGAACTGGAAATCGCCTTGCAGGAACTGGTGGGTGCCGGGTTGGTGAATGCCGACAGCTTCGCCGGCTTGCGCGCGCTGATCACCCCCGCCAGCAAACGCCAGGCCCGCAGCAGTCGGCGCGGGCGCGGGGCGTTTGTCGGCGGCATGGACGACGCCGGGCGCTGGGCCTTGCTGCGCCGTAGCCAACCCGCGCCGGTGGAAGGCAACCGCCCGGCGCCGACACCGCCCGAGACCCTGGAACACATCGCCATGACCCTGCTGCGCCGCTACGGCGTGGTGTTCTGGCGCTTGCTGGAGCGGGAGGCGGATTGGTTGCCGAGCTGGCGCGAGCTGCTGCGTACCTTTCATCGCCTGGAGGCGCGGGGCGAGATTCGTGGCGGGCGGTTCGTCAGCGGCCTGGCAGGCGAACAATTCGCCCTGCCCGAAGCCATCCCGCTGCTGCGCGAAGTGCGCCGCCGCCCCACCGACGGCAGCCTGGTGGCGGTGTGCGGCGTCGACCCGCTGAACCTGGCCGGCACCCTGCTGCCGGGGGCGAAAGTGCCGGCGCTGGCGAGCAATCGGCTGGTGTATCGCGATGGGTTGCCGGTGGCGGCGCAGATTGCTGGCAAGCAGCAGCTGTGGGTGGAGTTGGATGGGCTGGAGATGGCTGAGGTGCGCAGCAAGCTCATTCAGCATTCTTAGATCGTTCCCACGCTCTGCGTGAGGATGCAGCCCGGGACGCTCCGCGTCCCTTTCCAAAGCCGAACGCGGAGCGTCCGTAGAGGCGTTACCACGCAGAGCGTGGGAACGATCACTGTTGGGGCTGATTGGGCAACTCGCTCTCCTCCCTCGGCTCCTCCACCAACCGCCGCGGCAACATCACCTGCTGTGGATAAGTCTGCGCAAAGTGCACCGCCGGATGGTTATCCACAAGCTTCTTCAATTGCTGGTTGAACGCTCGGCTCACCGCATATTGCCCGCCGGATACGGTGCGGAACTGCGCCGTGAGCACCACGCCGTTGAGGTCCATCTTGTCCACGCCGAATACATCCAGCGGCCCTTGCAGGTTGAACTTGAGGAACGGGTCTTCGGCGATCGAACGCCCGGCCTCGCGAATCAGCTCGATGGCCTGGTCGACATCGGTGTCGTATGTGAATTGCACGGAGAAAAACGCAAAGGCGAATTGCCGGGACTGGTTGGTCACCGCCTTGATCTGGCCGAACGGCACCGAATGCACGAAACCCTTGCCGTCGCGCAGGCGCAGGGTGCGGATGGTCAGGCCTTCGACGGTGCCGGCGTGGCCAGAGCTGAGCACCACCCAGTCGCCGATGGACAGCGTGTCTTCGATAATGATGAACAGCCCGGTGATGACGTCCTGCACCAGTTGCTGGGAACCGAAGCCGATCGCCAGCCCCACCACCCCGGCACCGGCCAGCAACGGCGCGACGTTGATGCCCAGGTTGGCCATGGTGGTGATTGCGCAAATCACCACCAGGATGATTTTCGCCGCGTTGCGCAACAGCGGCAGGATGGTCTTGACCCGGGTGCTGGGCTGGCGGGCCCCGCGCTTGTTCAGCGGCGGTTTCAGGGCTTCCTGGATCGCCGTGTCGAGCACCACCCACGTGAGCCAGGTCATCAGGAAGATCAGGCCGATGCGGCTCAAGGAATCACTGATCGCCCGGCCTATGGCATTGCGCGAGGCGAACTCGAACAGGGAAATGCCCCAGATCCGTCCGAGGACTTCGATGAATACCACCGCCATGACGATGCGCAGCAACGCGTGCAGCAGGCTCAACAGGCGGCCCTTGTAGGCGCTGTTGCGCTGGATGGCCTCGGCCTTGGGCGACTTGAAGACGTGTTGGAACACCGTGCTGAGGAACACCGTGGCGATCAGCAGGATGGTGGTGAACAGCGCACAACGCAGGGCTTTCTGGTTGTCCTCGCCGACACCGATCAGGCTCACCGCCGACACCAGCACCATCAACAGGATCGGCCAATACCAGAGCCCGGAGAAAATCCGCAGCGATTCCTGCAAGGCCGGTTGCTTCAAGCGCTGGGCCAGCGGGCGGTTGCGGATCAGGTGCGCCACGGGCCTGCGCATGCGAATCACCAGCCAGCCAAAGATCACCGAGGCAAACAAGCCAGTGAACACTGCGATGCTGCTGGTGATGTTGCCGCCCAGTTGCCGGGCGATCTGCGGGCTGGTCAGGGCATCGCTGAGGGCGGCGAGAAAACCGATCATGAACAATGGCCGGGGGCTGAAGCGCCGGATCATCGCCACCGCCCGGCGTTTGTGACCCGCGTTGAACATCACGATCACGCACAGCAACACCGAGGTGGAGAAAATGCCGCTGCTGGTGGCGTAGGCGAAGCACAGCGCCAGGGCGCGACCGACCGACACCTGCAGGAAGTGGCTGACGTACAGGGTCAGCGGCAGGCAGATCAACGCCGCAGCGGTGTACGGCAGCAGATAACCGAGCAGGTCGCGCAGGCGCTGGCGGGTGCGCAACCAGCGGCGCCGGCCCAGATGGCGCAGCAGCAGCCGCGCGCCCGACCAGATCAATGCAAAAGCGCCGATCCAGACACTCGACAACAACAGGAAATCCCCCGCCACGCGCCAGGACGAACGGGACGTCTGGTCCACCAGCCGGTCCACCTCATCCGCCGCCCGGTCCGCCCGCAGGCGCCAGGCATCCACCAGGCTCTGGTTGAGATCGAGCTTGTCCTGGACGTCGTCGATGCTCGAACTGATGGCCCCCAACAAACCGCCCTGGACCAGCGGCGCAGGTTCGGCGGGCGGTTCATCGGACTTGGAGGTGCCAGGGACAGCGGCGGTGCCGTAGGCGCTGGTGCCGGTCAGCGCCAGCAAGAACAGCAGCAATACAGTGCTCAATCGAGACAAGACGCGAGGCTCCTTCACACGGGATCGGTAAGGAACTGATCAATAACGGGCGGGCAAGTTCGGTTGGGGCGGTAATGATCGTTCCCACGCTCCGCGTGGGAATGCAGCCCGGGACGCTCCGCGTCCCTCTCATCTCAGGGCCGAACGCGGAGCGTCCGTAGAGGCGCTCCCACGCAGAGCATGGGAGCGATCGGAGCATCACTTCACCGTCGGGCACCCCATCGAAACTTTCCGGGCCGCGCGGCAGTCATCACAAAACAGAGGCTGCACGAGGTCATTGGCACGGGAGGGATACATGACGGCGATCCACATTGGCATTTCCGGTTGGCGCTACACGCCCTGGCGGGGGGATTTCTACCCCAAGGGGCTGGCCCAGAAACGGGAACTGCAATTCGCCTCGCGAGCGGTCAATAGCATCGAAATCAATGGATCGTTCTACGCCCTGCAACGCCCCGAACGGTATGCCCAGTGGTACGCCGAGACACCGCCCGGCTTCGTGTTCAGCGTCAAGGCCCCGCGTTTCATCACCCACATCAAGCGTCTGCGGGACATCCGCAAGCCGTTGGCCAATTTCTTCGCCTCCGGCGTGCTGGAGCTCAAGGAGAAGCTGGGCGCGATCCTCTGGCAGTTTCCCCCCAGCTTCAAGTTCGACCCCGAGCTGTTCGAAGACTTCCTCAAGCAACTGCCCCACGACACCGAAGGTGCCGCCGCCCTGGCCCGCGAGCACGAGCCGCGCCTGGACGGCCACGCCAGCACCACCACTGATAAAAAGCGCCCACTGCGCCACGCCGTGGAAATCCGCCATGAGAGTTTTATCGACCCGCACTTCGTCACGCTGCTCAAGCGCTACGACGTGGCCCTGGTGATCGCCGACACCGCCGGTAAATGGCCTTATCGCGAAGACGTCACCAGCGATTTCGTCTACCTGCGCCTGCATGGCGCCGAGCAGTTGTACGCCAGCGGCTACACCGACGAGGCGTTGAAGCGCTGGGGCGCGCGGATCGAGGCCTGGAGCCACGGCAAACAACCCACCGACGCCCAGCTGATCGACCCCGACAAGAAGCCCCGGGCCCGTAAAAGCCGGGAAGTGTTCTGCTATTTCGACAACGACATCAAAGTCCGCGCGCCCTATGACGCACGCCACTTGCTGGAGCACTTCCATCTGGACAAGGACCTCGCCACCGCGCCCGGCGAGCGCCCGGCCGAAGGGGTGTTGCCATGAACCGCCCGGAAACCAGCGAAGCAACCCACGAGCCGACCCAGCAACAGGCCCAGGTTCTCGACCCGGTCAGCCGTTTCACCGTGCTGACGGTCAACACCCACAAGGGCTTCACCGCCCTGAACCGGCGCTTCATCCTGCCGGAACTGCGCGAAGCGGTGCGCAGCGTGTCCGCCGATGTGGTGTTCTTGCAGGAAGTCCACGGCACCCACGAACACCATCCCCAGCGCTACAGCAACTGGCCGAGCATGCCGCAATACGAATTCCTCGCCGACAGCCTCTGGCCACAGTTCGCCTACGGGCGCAACGCGGTGTACCCGGCGGGCGACCACGGCAACGCGCTGCTGTCGAAATTCCAGATCATCCGCCACGACAACCTGGACGTGTCCATCAGCGGCCATGAGAACCGCGGCATGCTCCACAGCGTGCTGCGCCTGCCGGGCGATGGACAGCAAGTGCATGCCATTTGCGTGCACCTGGGGCTGCGCGAAGGTCATCGTGTCGAGCAACTCAAGCTGCTTTGCCAGCGCTTGAGCGAACTGCCGCCCGACGCACCAGTGATCGTCGCTGGCGACTTCAACGACTGGCGCGGCAAGGCCAGTGAACTGCTCGAACCCTGCGGCCTGCGGGAAGTGTTCGCCGAACAGTGGGGCAAACCGGCCCGCAGCTTTCCGGCGCGCCTGCCGGTCCTGCGCCTGGACCGCATCTACGTGCGCAACCTCAAGGCCCGTCATCCCAAGGTGTTGAGCGTACGACCCTGGTCGCACCTCTCCGACCATGCACCGCTGTCGGTGGAGATCGAATTATGAGCGCGACGATGAACAAGGCGACGGTTGAGCAGGTCGAGGCGCCACTCACCGAACGCAACCCGGCGCTGACGGATATCGAATACGGCTGGCACGGCAACAATCGCGTCAAGTTGTTGGAAAACGGTGAAGAGTATTTCCCCAGGGTCTTCGAAGCCATTCGCCGGGCCGAGGCAGAAATCCTCCTGGAGACTTTCATCCTGTTCGAGGACAAGGTCGGTTATGAACTGCGGGACCTGTTGGTCGAAGCTGCCGCGCGGGGCGTGCGCATCACTGTCAGCCTCGATGGCTTCGGCTGCGGTGAGCTGACCACCGGTTTCCTGGCCTCATTGAGCGACGCCGGGGTGCGCTTGCAGATGTTCGACCCGGCGCCCCGGCGCCTGGGGATCCGCACCAACTGGTTTCGCCGCCTGCATCGCAAGATCGTGGTGGTGGACGGGGTGATTGCGTTTATCGGCGGGATCAACTTTTCCGCCGACCACCTGGGCGATTTCGGCGCCGAGGCCAAGCAGGACTATTCCGTGGAGGTCAAAGGCCCGGCGGTGGTGGATATCCATCACTTCGCACTGCTGCAGAGTGGCCGGCCCGCCCGGGCCAAATACTGGTGGCAACGCCGCCGTAGCCGCCGCAACGAGCTGGCGTTCAGCGACCACGACGGCCAGGTGCGCCTGGTCTACCGGGATAATCACGAACACCAGACCGACATTGAAGAGGTTTACCTGCAAGTGCTGCGCAGCGCCCAGCGGCGGGTGGTGATCGCCAATGCCTATTTCTTCCCTGGCTACCGGTTGCTGCGCGAGATCCGCAACGCGGCACGGCGGGGCGTGGAAGTACGGCTGATCCTGCAGGGCCAGCCGGACATGATGATCGCCAAGCTCGCCGCGCGCATGCTCTACAGCTACCTGCTCAAGGCTGGCGTTGTGATCTACGAATATTGCGAGCGACCGCTGCACGGCAAGGTCGCCCTGGTGGATGAGGATTGGAGCACGGTGGGTTCGAGCAACCTCGACCCGCTGAGCCTGTCCCTGAATCTGGAAGCCAATGTGCTGATCCGCGACCGGGCGTTCAACCGCGAGTTGTTCGAGCGCCTCGACTATCTGAGCCGCAACCATTGCACCGCCATGCCCGAGGACCACGCCCCCCGTGGCCTGTTGTGGCGCATGACCATCGGTTTCATGGTGTTCCACTTTTTGCGCCATTTCCCGGCCTGGGCCGGCTGGCTGCCGGCCCATAAACCGCGTCTGAAACCATTTTCACCGCCGACGGCGGTCCGGAGCGAACCCCATGAACCACTCTGAAGCGCACGCCGCGCCGAGAGATGCCCATGCGCCGGAACAGTCCAAGCCCAAATCCCGCTGGAGCCGCTGGAAAAGACCGCTGACCCTGGCGTTTTTCCTGCTGTTGATCGTGCTGTTCACCACCTTGGCCCGCCGCATCGATTGGTCGGAAGTGTTCGCCACCCTGGCGGACTTCAAGGTGCGCACCTTGATCATCGCCGCCGCGCTGACCGTCACCAGTTTCATCACCTATGCCTGCTTCGACCTGATCGGCCGCACCTACATCCGCCAGAAACTGGGTTGGCGGCAGATCTTGCCGGTGGGGGTGATCAGTTACGCGTTCAACCTCAACCTCAGCGCCTGGGTCGGTGGCATCGCCATGCGCTATAGGCTGTATTCGCGACTGGGGGTCAGCACCGGGAACATTGCCAAGATTCTCGGCCTGAGCCTGGCCACCAACTGGTTCGGCTACATGACCTTGGCCGGGGTGGTGTTCAGCAGCGGCCTGGTAACCATGCCGCCGGGCTGGAAACTCAGCAGCGATGCGTTGCAAGGCGTCGGCGCGTTGTTGCTGCTGGTGAGTGCCGGTTACCTGGTGGCCTGCCGGTTTTCCAAGCGCCGGGCCTGGACGATTCGCGGCATGGAAATCAACCTGCCATCACTGCGCATGGCGGTGCTGCAACTGGCGTTGGGCGCGCTGAACTGGTCGCTGATGGCGGCGGTGATCTTCACGTTGCTGCCCGGCAAACTGGATTATCCAGTGGTGCTCGGGGTGTTGCTGATCAGCAGCATTGCGGGGGTCATCACCCACATTCCGGCGGGGCTTGGGGTGTTGGAAGCGGTGTTCGTTGCGCTGCTGCAACATGAAGTGTCGCGGGGCAGCCTGCTGGCGGGATTGATCGCCTACCGGGCGATCTATTTCATCCTACCGTTGCTGATTACCGTGGTGATGTACCTGGTGATCGAGGCGAAGGCCAAGGCGTTGCGGGTCAAGCCTGGGGTCAAGTGATCGGTTGCCTGGCCTGGCCTCATCGCGAGCAAGCTCGCTCCCACATTGGATCGGTTGTGAACGCACCTGTCTCGATCGCTACACATCCCCTGTGGGAGCGAGCTTGCTCGCAATAGGGCCTCCAACACCGCACGATCAGCGTTCCTGGATGATGCTCAAGCGCTCTCCCACCACCATTTCCGTGATCCAGTCCACCAGGATCGAGGTGTAGGCCTGCTGTGACACGGGGTCGCTCAAGGCATGATCGGCACCGTCGATGATCCGGTGAGTCAGCGAGTGGGTCTGCTGGCACGCCGCCCGGTAGCTCATGATGGTGGCATGGGGCACGTAGGCATCGGTCTCGGACTCCACCAGCAACACATCGCCGGTGAACTGCGAACACGCATGCAAGGCGCGATTGGTTCCGGCGTGCACCAGCGTGCTGCGGTAATCCAGCAGGTCGGTCTTGTCCAGGTCGCGCTTGGGGGTGTGCCATTGCTCGTCGCGGTACAGCGCCGGCACCCGCAAGGCCAGCCAGCGTACCGGACGCAACGAAGTCAGGATCGAAGCCAGGTAGCCGCCATAACTGGTGCCCACCACGGCAATCGCCGAGGTATCCAAGGCCGGGTGCGCGAGCAAGCGGTCGTAGGCCGCCAACAGGTCTCGCAGGTTGTCCTCGCGGGTGACCCGCGACAACGGGATCCCCGCCCCGCCGGTGTGCCCACGCAAGTCGAAGGTCAGGCACACGCAACCCAGGCCGGCGATGCCTTTGGCCCGTTCCAGGTCCCGCTCCTGGCTACCGCCCCAGCCGTGCACGAACAACACGCCAGGAACCTTCGACTTGGGACTCAGGAACGTCCCGTTCATGCGTTCATCGTCAATCTCGATCTGAATGGTTTCACTTCTAGCCGTCATAGGATTGAACCGTTACGTATTTGAGAAGGAAGTCGCCGTTGTGCGCCGCGCCGCGATAGACCTCCCTCGCGCCGGGCGGCAGCGGTTGCTCGGTGTAGGTCTCCACCGAGGACACCCGCACCGCGCTGGTTTGCGGCGCTTCGACGAACACCTGCAACGCCGCCAGTTCGGCGCTGCTGGCGCCGCCCATGCGCCATGACTGTTCCAACACACCGCCACGGGGCTGGCCGGCGGCATCCAGGCCCTGGGCGATGTCGTAATTGCGCCGCGATGCAAAAAAGCTCGGGTAGGCCTGATTGGCGGCGTCATCGAACACTTGCGCCAGGCGCACCGCCTCGCGCACATCGTCGGGCAATTCGAGCCTGAGCAACTCGATATAACCGCCCTGTACTATCAGCAGGTCCGACCCGCCGTACACCTCCACCCCCTCGCTGTCGTGGGTCAGGTGTTGCACACCGCAATAGCTCAGGACCTTGCCGTTGATGAAGCTCTGGCCGACGCTCTGGGTCTTGACCTCGTTGAGGTGCTGTTCCAGCGCCACCCCATCGCGAAACAGCGCCTGGGCGTCCGGCCCGGCGACAATTTCATCGAACTGCGCCAGGCTCTTGATCAGCCGTTGCCCACGCCCGGCGCAGGCATGGATCGGCTTGAGGCGAATCGGCCCGGTGTACAGCAAGTGCTCGGCGGCCGGACGCGCATCCTTGAGCGAAAAGACCGTCACGCCATCGAGTACCGCGCCTCGCGTGAGCTTGGCAAACAGCGGCGACCAGCCCTTGGGCGCCACGGCGTCCTTATTCAACAGACCGTGGGTAATCGCCTTGGTGCAGATAAAATCATGCTCGACATACCCACCCCACACATCCTCCGGCCCCTTGACCCCTAGGCGCATCAAGGTTTCGGCGCCGATCAGGGTTTGCGTGGGCAACAGATAAAGATCATGACCAGCCTGAGGGTCATGACTGTCGTCGTACTCCCATCCCAGGATCTGTGCCAGCCACCGGGCCAATGCACGATTGGTCTCGACCTCATGGCGCGGCGCTTGTGGATTGACCGAATAGGCCACTACCCGCTTGTTGCGATTGACTGGTGTCATGCGTTGCCCTTTTTCCTGCGCTCGATGGCTTTGGATATGTCTGCAAATCAGGAAAGTTGCAGAGATCAGGCCAACGGTGCATCGGCGATGATGATTCAACCAAACGGGCGTCTAATGCGCAGTTGATAGCATCGGGCCTGTTTCATTCTGCACGACACACGCTTGGCATCCCGCAAATTGCACGATGCCAGGATTAAGCACTGTTCCCTGTGGCGAGGGGATTTATCCCCGCTGGGCTGCGCAGCAGCCCTATCTGACGTCTCGGTGTGTCAGGCAGATTGAGTTGGGTGCTTTGGGGCTGCTACGCAGCCCAGCGGGGATAAATCCCCTCGCCACAAATGGACTCACAGCTACTTTGGAGTATTCGGTGGACTTACCCCAAACCGCGCCCGGTAATCGCTCGGCGCCAACCCGGTGATTTTCTTGAACGTCGCGCGAAAGGCGCTCGGGTCCTGGTAACCGACGGTCCAGGCAATGTGGTCGATGGTGCCATTGGTGAACTCCAGCATTTCCCGGGCTTTGCCGACGCGCAGATGCTGGCAATATTCGGTGGGCTTGAGCCCGGTGGCGGCGCGAAACCTGCGCAGGAAGGTGCGTTCTTCCAGTCCGGCGCGTTCGGCCATCGCACCGAGGGAAACCTCCACCGCGCCGCTGCTTTGCAACCAATGCTGGACCTTGAGAATCGCCGGGTCGCCATGGCCGAGGATGGGCGCAAAATTACTGCCGCACTGGCTCGCGCTGTCGCTGTGCTCGATCACCAGGAATTGCGCCGTGCGCGTGGCGATGCTGGGCCCGAGCAGGCGGTCCACCAGGCGTAGCCCCAGTTCCGACCAGGCCATCAGCCCGGCGGTGGTGATCAGGTCGCCGTCGTCGACGATGGGTTTGTCGGCGTTGAGCTTGATTTTCGGGTAACGCGCGGCAAAGGTCTTGGCCGAAGTCCAATGGGTGGTGGCGCTGCGCCCGTCGAGCAGGCCGCTTTCGGCCAGCAGGATCGAGCCCACGCAAACCCCACCCAGCACTGTGCCGTCGGCATGCTGCGCCCGCAGCCAATCCATCAGCGCCTGAGAGACCAAGCCTTCACTGAAACCGGCAAGGGACGGTGGAATCAACAACGCCACCAGCTTGCCCGCCGGGCCTGTTTCGCTGTCGAACACCCGCGACGGCGCCTCGCCCTCCTCCGCCCGCCAGTGACTCACCCGCAGCGTTGGCAACTGCACGCTGGCATGCTCGGTCGCGATCCGCTGCGCCACGGCGAACAGATCGGTCAAGCCATGCACCGCCGCCAGTTGCGCGCCAGGGTAGATGAGCACCCCAAGCTCGGCGACTGCCCTTTGCTGCGTCATTGTCAGTTTTCCCTCGCTTATTGTCGTTGCGGCCAATCCTCGAAGCGACGGTAAAAGCCAATACTGGCTCCACACCCAATCTGATCGAGGAAGCCCCCATGTCCAAGCAAGCGCTCATCGTAGTCGATATCCAGAACGACTACTTCCCCCAGGGCAAATGGCCGTTGGTCGGCGCCGAAGCCGCCGCCGACAATGCCGCACGGTTGATCGAAGCCTTTCGCCAGACCGGCGACAGCGTGGTGCATATCCGCCACGAATTCACCTCCGACGACGCCCCGTTCTTCACCCCAGGCTCGGAAGGCGCACAACTGCATCCTAAAGTGCTCAACCGCGCCGACGAACCGGTGGTGCTCAAACATTTCGTCAATTCGTTTCGTGAGACCGAACTACAATCCCTCCTCGAGCACCATGGCATCGAACAACTGGTGGTGGTCGGCAGCATGAGCCACATGTGCGTCGACGGCGTGGTGCGGGCGGCAGCGGACCTGGGCTACGGCGTCACGGTGATCCACGATGCCTGCGCCACCCTCGACCTGGAATTCAACGGCGTCGTCGTGCCGGCTGCCCAGGTGCATGCGGCGTTCATGGCGGCGCTGGGGTTTGCCTACGCGAATGTGGTGAGTACCGAGCAATTCCTGGCCGACCATCAGTAAACCCACGGCACAGCTAAAAAACCGCGCGTCATCACCCAAGTGCGGTTTTGCCTCAGGCACCAACGGTGTACCTGGAAGCGCTCAAGTCTCCAGCACGTGCAACAACCGCGGCATCGTCGCCACGAACCCCATGTGCTGCGCTTCGCGCGCCATCCCCTTCAGCTTCTCGCCGCTGGCTTGATCGGCGTTGCGCAGCCACTGGCCCGCCACGTCGATCAACCGCACATGATGGTTGATCCAGGCGCACGACGCCGACTCGGGCAACGCCGCCATCTGTTGCCCATGCCATATAGCCTTTTCGGTATTGCCCGCCAACAGGCAGGTTTCAGCGGCAGCCACGCGAAAGCGCAAGGCGTTGTGGGCCAGGCAGGCTTGGGTGAGCTGGGCTTCGCCCTTCGCCAAGGCCTGCTGGCTGAACGGTTCGTCATCGCTGATCATCGCCAGGCTGCCGTAGACCCAAGGCCCGATGTAGTGCTGCAACTCGAAGCGCTCCACCAGGCTCGCCGCCTCCATGATCAAGGTCTGCGCCAGCCCGCGCTCGCCCTGGCGCAACGCCACCCGCGCCAACCCTTCCAACAGGATCGCTTCGAAACGGCTGGCGCCAAGGCTGCGTGCCAGCGTCAGGGCACTGCTCAGCTCGTGTTCCGCCAAGGCATCCTGGCCGCCCGCCACCAGCACCCAGGCCGCAGTGAGCCGCGAGAAAACCTGCGCTCGATGATTGCCCAGCCGGGCGCTGCATTCGATGGCCTCCATGGCGTCACGCAAGGCGGGCTCTGGCTGGCCCAGGTACAACTGCGCCGATCCACGGGCGCTGCGATTGGCCGCCTCCACGTGTGTCCACCCATTGCGCTCGCACAAGCGTACGCATTGATCGAAGACCTCGTAGGCAGTCTGCATGCGCCCTTGTGCGTAGTAGGAGTCGCCAATGCCACTCAAGGCCTTGGCCTCGGTTTCCAGGTCCCGACCGATGCGAGCAGAGGACAACGCTTCTTCATGAAGGCGGCGACACTCGGCGTAATCACCCCGTGGGAAATAGATATTCCCGCGCAAGTGATTCAACCGGGCAAGCGCCACATGGGCTTGCATGGACCGGGCGATGGGCAGCATGTCCTCGATCAGGCGCTCCTCCTCGTCCAGGCAGTCGAGGGTATTGAGAACTGCAGCCAGCCCCAACGCGGCCTCGATCCGATCCTGCGGCCGCTCGGTCAATACCAAGGCGCGCTGGAAATGCGTCCGGGCCTCCACGGTCTGGCCCAGGCCCGAACACGCCTGGCCGCACAGCAACGCGAAAGGAAAATTGCCCTGCGCGCGCTCGGCAAACGCCGAGCATTGCCGCGCCAGCGCAAGGACACTGTCGTACTGGCAGGCCAACCGTTTTTCGCCCATGGCCACCAACAGTGCGTCGAACGCCGCCGGATCGTTGGCCCGCAGCAAATGCTGGGCATAAAGCACCCGGTCGCGCGCGCGATAGAGATTCGCCACCTCACCGTGCAACTGTTCGCGCAGCAACGTTGGCATTGAATCGTAGAGGCAGTGCATGACCAGGTCGTGGACAAACAGATAGCTGCCTGGCTCGACCTCCCGCAATAGCCCCTGGCGCATGTCCGCAGTCGGCAGATAACCGGGCTGCCCCAGCGCTTCGCGCCACAGCGTCAGCTCGAAGCGATTGCCCAGCACCGCGGCGTAATGCAGGGCGCGACGTTGCTCGGGGGCCAATTTGTCAAAGCGGGTCTGGACCAAATGCCTAAGACTGTCAGGGAACCCCCCTTGCTGGCTCGACAGCAATTGCGTCAGATACAACGGGTTGCCCTGGGCACGGGCGACACACTCGACCCGGTAGCGCGGATCGACCTCAGTGAACTGCTCCGCCAGGACCGTGGCCTCCCGCGCCCGGATCGGCGCGATGTCGAGCAGACTCATGGGGCTGGAGGAATGCGTACGGATTTCGCTTTCCAGCGGATCGCCTTCGGGACGGGACGTCAGCAGCCAGACCACCGGCGCTTCGTCAGTGGCATCGAGCAGCCTGCCCAGCAGCATAAACAGCCTGGCATCGCCCCAGTGCAGGTCTTCGACGCAGATCAACAAAGGCTGTTGCACCGCGCTGCGCAGCAACACGTCGAGCAAGGCCTGGAACAGCCCCTGGGTACGGGCCTGGTTGCTCATCGCTGCATACAGGGCCGGAGGCTCGGCAGACGACACCCCCGTCAGCACTTGCAAGAACATGCGATGTTCGGCGGCCACTTTCAGCCGGGACAAAGCGGCGTCCAACAGCGAGGCGCTGACAGACGCCGCGCCCCCCAGGTTGAGCAGGCTGGCCAGCAGTTGCCCCAGGGGCCAAAGGCTGTTGTCCATGCCGAAATCCAGCACATCGCCGCGATGGCAGGCAAAGCCCCGCTGCCGGGCCATTTCGAAAAACTCGCTGACCAGGCGGGTCTTGCCGATGCCCGCCATGCCGCGCACATAGACGATGTGCCCGTCCTGGCATTCCTGGGTGGCCTCGATCACAGCCTTGAACTGCAAGAGCTCGATGGCCCGTCCCACCAACGGGCGCAGCGCGTTTTCGTCGAGGCTGCGCGGGCGCAGACATTTGCGATAGGCCTGAAACTCATCGTCGCTGGACGAAAACTCAAACCGTGCGGCGAGCTGTTCCAGCAGGTTTTGCGCAACATACACCGGCGCATGCCCATGACGCTCCAACAGCGGCTTCTGCGCGAGCAAGACAGGCTCGACCGCAGGCTCCATGGTGTCGGCACTCAGGCGCACAAGCCGCAACAACAAGGCATGCCCGGACATGACGAATTGTTCCCGACTCAGCGCCAACGCGCAGAGCAGGCCCCGCTCGCTATCGCTGCGATAGGCCTGTGGCGAACCGAACTGGGCGATCACCACATCCTGCGTCATCCCCAGTGGAACGCCACCGAACTGACGCACCAGGCGCTCGATTTCTTCCATGAACGTCGTCGCGGGCAGCCCATCGATCCGAAAGGACAGCTCCAGCACGTAGCGGATGACACTGTCATCGACCTGTTTCAGCGCCTGTTGCGCAAAGGCCGTCTGGTGCACCGCGTTCATCGTCTGTTGGATGTGCGCCAAAGCCACCGAGGCGGGAGTGCTGAGCAGCTCACTCACATCGACCCCGAAGGCCGTCGCCAAGTGCCGAGCCGTGCGGTAAAGCACCGGCTTACCGGTTTCGGCCCGCTTGATGGAGGCGATCGAGACGCACAAATGCCGGTTCAGGCAGGCCTCGGCCAGGGTTTCCTGGCTCAGGCCATGCTGTTTGCGCAGGCCTTTCAACGACACGGCGTCCAGCAGGACACGGCCGTCGGATATCGAAGCATCACGCCTGGGCAGGGCAACAAAGGTGTTTGGTCGGGAGTCCATGTCGATAGCCCTTTCTACCCTGGGACAACGGCAGCCGATCGAGTGTACTCCTGCGCCTCGCCCGGGTTAATGAAAAGATGGCATTTTGCCTGATACCAAACTGATACCGGACTGACACCGCTCTGGACTGTCCGCCTATCACCGCCCTCCAGATACTCACTCCCATCAATTGGCACCCAGTTGATACAACCTGAGCGATGGGAGAAAGGCGATGAGCGATGGACTGAAGGGCAACGTAGGCGATGATGTGCGGGATATCGGCGGTTCGCAATTACTGGGGCGCGGACTGAACCGGCTCGATTGGGCCGGCGACAGCAAGGAGTGCCTGAAGGTCGGCGATACCGAATCGGGCAAACGTGCGGTGCCATACCGGAAAACGTCTTACAACGTGGGGAAAAACGTCACCATGTCCACGGTCGTGGCCAACGACAATTTCTCCACCGAGACGTTTGCCTCCCGTGATGAGTTCGAAAGACATACCCAGACGAGTGTCGAAGCCTCCGGCAAATACGGCGCCTTTTCCGCCGGTTTCAAAGCCACCTTCGGCAGCGACATCAAGACGCTCGAAGAGCGCGAAGCCGCGCTCTACAGTCACACGGTGCGGTTGTGGAAACTGACCCTCGAGGTCAGCCCCGCCAATGCCACGGAAGCGTTCAAGAAGCGCATCGATGAGTTGCCCAAGGCCTTCGACCCGGGCAATCCGGCGCCGTTCTTCAATTTCCTGGTCGACTTTGGTGCCGATATCGTCAGCGAAGTGACTGTCGGTGGCTCGCTGAACTATGCGATGACCGCACTCAAGAGTTTCCTCAGCAAGACCAACACCCTCGATGCCATGGTCAAGGCCGAATACGGCGCCTTCGTCAGCGGTAGCGCGACCACCTCGGTCTCGGAAACGGTCAAGAAAAACATCGCCCATCGCAACGCCAACCTGACCACCCGGGGTGGCACGCACGCCATCGCTTTCAACTCAGTGGACCCGAACAATTGCAATGCGGAGTTCGGCAAATGGCGCGAATCGCTGCCCGACGACCCGACCGTCGTGGAGTTGGCAATCGCGCCGGTCTATCGCTTCGTCAAGGAAGGCGAGACCCGTACGGCACTGGAGCAGGCCTACCAGTGGTACACCAGCTACAAGGCGGAAATCGAAGCCACTTGGCAAGAATCGGTGGTTGTCCTCGGCCGCTCCGGGCGGCAAGCCACCTCCAAGGCCGAAGCAACCCGCCCGGCCTTGCGAATGGTGTTCGTGGACAACAAAAGCAAGGAAACCAGCGAAAGCTTCCACTACCCACCCGCTGCGAATGCATCGACCACGGAATTTGAACAGTTCTGGGATGCGCTGGCCCTGCTGCTGAGACAAAAAAACGGGCAAAAATTGCTGATGGCCACTGAGCGCTGGCCGCGCGACGCGCGCTACTACCCGACGTATGCCATGCGTGAGGCCTTGCTGTCCAACGGCGCCAGCGAAGTGTCGCTGATGCGCTGGGACACGCTGACCAAGCACATGCAGCCCAACCCTTTGTCCGGCCTGACCTATGTGCTGGCGGGAAACGACTTCGAGGTGCCCGGTGTCGATGGGCTCATTGCCGGTTTTGGCCAGGCAGGCAAGGACCTCAACCCAACGGTGAAGGTCAAGGCTCGGCTTTCCCACGACTCGTTCGGCAAGGTCAAGTTGGTAAAAACCGCAACGACCGAGGAAGACCCTCGCACCGCGCTGTACATCGTGCGCAACAATACCGACGCCAAACCGGCCCTGGCGGTCGATCCGCAAAACCGGACCCGCATCGCCATGCAGACGCCGGACAGGCACAACCCTGGGCAATACTGGTACATGCCCGAACTGGAAAAACCTTATCCGGAAATCAACCACCCGGTGCTGCTGATCAACTACGAGACGGGAACCTGCCTGCAGGGCATGCACGACCAGGGCGACTGCCGGCTAAAACCCATCGAACCGGGTCGCCAGCAGGACGACGTCATCTGGGACCGACGCGGCGATGAGGTGTTTCACCTGTTGATGGTCTACTACTGGATGGACGCCCTGTGCCTGACCCAGGTTGAAAAGCGCGCCGCCGTCCGGCCGTGGCGCCAACCTCACGGCATGGACTGGTTGCGTGAGCAGCATCGTCCGTATAGCTGATACCCAATAGTGAACCCCCTGTGGGAGCGAGTTTGCTCGCTCCCACAAGTTCATTGGGCGATTGAGCGCCCTTTCTCTAGCCTTCTTGCGTGCGTGGTCCCCATACGATGCAAGTCTTCAACAGTGTTCCCTTTATCGGCGATGGCGTGGAAACAGCCCTCGATCCCCGCCGGTTCCCCTACCTGTTCAACGACCATGGCCTGGCACGACCGAGTGTCCAGGAGCGCGGCCACTTGATCCCACTCAGCCCCGAGAACCCGGCCCTGTCCCTGGGTACTCGCTACTCGGGCATCAGTTGGCGGGACCGTGAGGTTGCAACGAACAGCGGTTCCTACTGGATCAAGACGTTCGACTTCCACGCCAGCGAAGTGCACTACGCACCGATCTGGGCAACCAAGGAAACGGCGCAAGCCTTTGGCATGACCCTGCTCGGTAACGGCGAATGCCTGCGTTTCGAGTACGACCAACTGATCCTGGGCCAATACACCTACGGCAAATGGGCCGGCCACCAGTCGCCCTACCTCGGCCCGGCGCGCCAGCGCGAGCTGCTGACCTACAACCCGACCGACCTCGAATACCACAATTTCCCCCACGCGTTCTTTTCCCGTTATGGCCGCTTGCCGCTGGTGATCAGCGTCGCTCGTTGGCGGCCTGCGTCGAGGGAAATTCATTTGGCCGACCTGTGGCTGCGGCCCGGCGATGCGCTGGTCCTGCCGCCCAAGCACTACCCCGACATCGCCCCCAGTGACGCCCACGGCGTCGAAAACTGGCCAGCCGTCGTGGACATGCACGGCAACCGAAACTCGGCGCTGGCCTGCTGGTTCGGGGAAGGTGAGGACTGTTTGCTGACGGAGACGATCCTGGCCAACTCGACCTTGATGAGCTCTCCCCAGGGCAAACCGCACTATCACGAAGAGAAGACGCCGACACGGCATGAATTACCGGCAAATTACCGACCGTGAGGGTGATAGCACGGCAGGCAAGCAATCTGGACGGCGGGGACCAGGAAGAACCCAACCTCGGGCGAAGTGTTTTTACTAGGCGTACTTGAGCAATAACGATAAGAATGGCCGGGTATTTTTCCCAAGAGCCAGCCGCATGAAACGCAAACGCCCGCCGCGCCTGGTCGAATCCCCGTTCCCGACCGCTACATCAGCGCCACTGCACCCGCCCACGTGGGATTGCTCAAGCGACGTATCCAGGCCGGGTTACCTGGGCACCATGATTTACGTTGCGGGGATGTTGCTGGCCCTGCCCGTCTACGGGCTGGCAGTGTTTACCATGATGCTGTTCAAGGTCGAAGGCCTGTCGTCCATTCACATGAGAATGATCGAAGATCCGCTGATTCTAGCGCTCATGTTCATCAGCGCATTCGCGACCGTCTGCGTGATCAACTGGCTCGCCTCCGGGCCTACGGTGCTTGGCTTCTGCTTCGACGAACGCCAGCAACGTCTCACCTTCACCCAGCGCCGCCCTGCCCGGCAGACCACCGAAGAATGCGTGCCGTACAGCGATATCCACTCCATCAGGCCCTACATAACGACCGCTTCCGCCCACTTTTGTCACTTTGTGGTGTGCTTCGCCGGGGCCAATGGCAAGCCGATCGAACTTCGGTTTTCGGAGGTAACGGTGCGGGACATGGCGTTCCATGCCGAGTGGTTGAGGCAGTCGATTGGCGAGAGGATGCAGGATGTATTGGATCTGGATTTGTGAGATGAGCGGGATTGCCCGGTCTCCTCAAGTCATGAACCTGGCCTGCACCAATAAATAAAAAGCCCCAAGGGCAGAGTGCGCTTGGGGCTTTTTTTCAAACTATTGGCTGAGTAGTCTCAACCCGTCATCAGAACGGAATATCGTCATCAAAGCTGTCGAAATCCGGAGCCGGTTGCGGCGCGGCCTGTTGTGGGGCCGGGCGCTCACGTTGTGGCTGTGGGGCCGACTGCGGACGCGGGGCCTGCTGACGCGGAGCCGACTGCTGGTAGTTGTTGCCACCTTGTTGCTGGTCGCCCTGTGGACGACCACCCAGCAATTGCATGGTGCCTTGCATGTCGACCACGATTTCGGTGGTGTAGCGCTTGATACCGTCTTTTTCCCACTCCCGGGTCTGCAGCTTGCCCTCGATGTACACCTGCGAACCCTTGCGCAGGTATTCGCCGGCGATCTCAGCCACTTTGCCGAACATCGACACGCGGTGCCATTCGGTCTTCTCGACCTTCTGGCCGGTCTGCTTGTCGGTCCACTGCTCGCTGGTCGCCAGACTCAGGTTGGTCACGGCGTTGCCGTTCGGCAGGTAGCGAACTTCGGGATCCTGGCCGCAAGTACCGACCAATATGACTTTGTTAACCCCACGGGCCATAACGTTCTCCTAGGCTTCGCACGTAGTCGGGGCCGGGTTGTTCACCAGGCGCTCGAGCGTCGCACGATCCAATAATTCGGTGTCCAGTTTGATATACACGGCCGCTTCGTCGGCGACCACCACTGCATCGGTTACTCCAACGACGGCCTTCAGGCGCTCGGTCAGGCCAGCCTCACGAATCGCCTCGGGCGATAAGGGCAAGCGCAGGCTCGTCACATAGGGAGGTTCGCGCATGGTAACAGCAAAGGCCAACCAAAGTGCAGCCAGCGCGGCACAACCCAGGAACACAACCGACAAACCGCCATGCTGGAACAGCCAGCCGCCGAGGATCCCGCCCAATGCCGAACCCAGGAATTGGCTGGTGGAGTAGACCCCCATCGCCGTGCCCTTGCCGCCCGCCGGTGAAACCTTGCTGATCAGCGACGGCAGCGAGGCTTCCAGCAGATTGAACGCGGTAAAGAACACCACCGTGCCGATCACCAGGGCCCGCAAGCTATCGCCGAACTGCCAGAAGAATAGCTCAGTGAGCATCAGCGTCATGACGGCGCCGAGCAAAACTCGTTTCATTTTGCGTCGTTTCTCGCCATAGATGATGAACGGAATCATGGCGAAGAACGAAATCAGCAGCGCCGTCAGGTAGACCCACCAGTGCTGCTCCTTGGGCAGGCCGGCCTTCTCGACCAGGGCCAGCGGCAAGGCCACGAAGCTGGACATCAGCATGGCGTGGAGCACGAAAATACCCAAGTCCAGGCGCAACAGGTCCGGGTGCTTGAGGGTCGGAATCAGCGCCTGGCGCGCCACCCCGGATTCCCGGTGCTGCAACGGGCCAGTGGCGTGCGGCACCATGAACGCCACGATCAGGATCCCCACCAGCGCCATCGCCCCGGTCGCCAGGAATAGGCCGGACAAGCCAAAGGCGCGCGTCAGCAAGGGGCCTACCACCATGGCCACGGCGAACGACAGACCAATGGTCATGCCGATCATGGCCATGGCCTTGGTCCGATGTTGTTCGCGGGTCAAGTCTGACAGCAGCGCCATGACGGCCGCGGAAATAGCCCCGGCGCCCTGCAGGATGCGTCCGGCGATCACGCCCCAGATCGAGTCGGCATTGGCCGCCAGCACACTGCCCAGGGCGAAGACGATCAGCCCCAGGTAGATGACCGGGCGCCGGCCGATACGGTCGGAAATGACCCCGAACGGGATCTGGAAGATCGCCTGGGTCAGGCCATAGGCGCCAATCGCCAACCCGATGAGGGCCGGGGTCGCGCCAGCCAGGTCCATGCCATAGGTCGCCAGCACCGGCAACACCATGAACATGCCCAGCATACGGAAGGCGAACACCAGGGCCAGACCGCTTGCTGCGCGTGTCTCGCCACCACTCATGCGTTCGCTGTGGGGATCTTGCATGGAAAAACCTCATGTGAACCGGCGGCGATTCTACCAGTCCCATCGATTGAGAGGGTATATGGCGACCGTTTGCCGCGCAGTCTTCATGTATGGCTGCAATCGCACCTTCAATAGTGTGCATCCATCCAGTATTTGCCCGTATACTCCTACGTTTTCGACGCCCGCCGAGCGAGGCCACTTTGGACAAGATCCTGATTCGTGGGGCCCGTACCCACAACCTGAAGAACATCGACCTGACCCTGCCACGGGACAAGCTGATCGTCATCACCGGCCTGTCCGGATCCGGCAAATCATCCCTGGCCTTCGACACGTTGTATGCTGAAGGCCAGCGACGCTATGTCGAATCGCTGTCGGCCTACGCCCGGCAGTTCCTGTCGATGATGGAAAAACCCGACGTCGACACCATCGAAGGCCTGTCGCCGGCCATTTCCATCGAACAGAAGTCGACCTCCCATAACCCCCGGTCGACGGTCGGCACCATCACCGAGATCTACGACTATCTGCGCTTGCTGTATGCGCGGGTCGGTATTCCCCGTTGTCCCGATCACGACATCCCCCTGGAAGCCCAGACCGTCAGCCAGATGGTCGACCTGGTGCTGGCCCAGCCCGAAGGCAGCAAGCTGATGCTGCTGGCCCCGGTGGTTCGCGAGCGCAAGGGCGAACACCTGATGGTGTTCGAAGAACTGCGCGCCCAGGGCTTCGTGCGGGCCCGGGTCAACGGCAAGCTGTGCGAGCTGGACGAACTGCCGAAGCTGGATAAACAGAAGAAGCATTCGATCGATGTGGTGGTCGACCGCTTCAAGGTCCGTGCCGACTTGCAGCAGCGGCTGGCCGAGTCCTTCGAGACCGCGCTGAAACTGGCCGACGGCATCGCCCTGGTCGCACCGATGGACGACGAGCCCGGCGAGGAGATCATTTTCTCCGCGCGCTTCGCCTGCCCGATCTGCGGCCACGCCATCAGCGAGCTGGAACCCAAGCTGTTCTCCTTCAACAACCCGGCTGGTGCCTGCCCGACCTGCGATGGCCTGGGGGTCAAGCAGTTCTTCGACACCAAGCGCCTGGTCAATGGCGAGCTGACCCTGGCCGAAGGCGCGATTCGCGGCTGGGACAGGCGCAACGTCTATTACTTCCAGATGCTCGGTTCGCTGGCGGCCCATTACAAGTTCAGCCTGGATAAACCGTTCAACGAGCTGCCCGCCGACCAGCAGAAATTCATCCTGCAGGGCAGCGGCTCGCAGAATGTCGACTTCAAATACCTCAACGACCGCGGCGATATCGTCAAGCGCTCCCACCCGTTCGAAGGCATCGTGCCGAACCTGGAGCGACGCTACCGCGAGACCGAATCGGCCAGCGTGCGCGAAGAACTGGCCAAGTTCCTCAGCACCCAGCCCTGCCCGGATTGCCGTGGCACCCGTTTGCGTCGCGAAGCGCGACACGTATGGGTCGGCGAGAAGACCCTGCCGGCGGTGACCAGCCTGCCGATTGGCGACGCTACCGATTATTTCGGCGGCTTGAAGCTCACCGGCCGTCGGGGCGAAATCGCCGACAAGATCCTCAAGGAAATCCGCGAGCGCCTGCAGTTCCTGGTGAACGTCGGCCTGGATTACCTGACCCTCGACCGCAGCGCAGACACCCTGTCCGGCGGCGAAGCCCAGCGTATCCGCCTCGCCAGCCAGATCGGCGCCGGCCTGGTGGGGGTGATGTATATCCTCGACGAGCCGTCCATCGGCCTGCACCAGCGGGACAACGACCGGTTGCTCGGAACCCTGAAGCACCTGCGGGACATCGGCAACACGGTGATCGTGGTCGAGCACGACGAAGACGCCATCCGCCTGGCGGACTACGTGGTGGACATCGGCCCGGGCGCGGGCGTCCACGGCGGGCATATCGTTGCCCAGGGCACGGCCGCCGAAGTCATGGCACACCCTGACTCGCTGACGGGCAAATACCTGTCGGGGCGAGTCAAGATCAAAGTCCCGGCCAAACGTACGCCGCGCAACAAGAAGTTGTCCCTGACCCTCAAGGGTGCCCGTGGCAACAACCTGCGCAACGTCGACTTGGAAATCCCGATCGGCCTGCTGACCTGCGTGACCGGCGTATCCGGCTCTGGCAAATCGACGCTGATCAACAACACCCTGTTCCCCCTCAGCGCCACGGCCCTGAACGGCGCCACCACCCTGGAAGCGGCCGCCCACGACAGCATCAAGGGCCTGGAGCACCTGGACAAGGTGGTCGACATCGACCAGAGCCCGATTGGTCGGACGCCGCGCTCCAACCCGGCGACCTACACCGGGTTGTTCACGCCGATCCGCGAGCTGTTCGCCGGCGTGCCGGAGTCCCGCTCCCGAGGCTACGGCCCGGGGCGCTTCTCGTTCAACGTCAAGGGCGGGCGCTGCGAGGCCTGCCAGGGCGATGGCCTGATCAAGGTGGAAATGCACTTCCTGCCCGACATCTACGTGCCGTGCGATGTGTGCAAGAGCAAGCGCTACAACCGTGAAACCCTGGAGATCAAGTACAAGGGCAAGAACATCCACGAAACCCTCGAGATGACCATCGAGGAAGCCCGGGCGTTCTTCGACGCGGTGCCCGCACTGGCGCGCAAGCTCCAGACGCTGATGGATGTGGGCCTGTCGTATATCAAGCTGGGGCAGTCGGCAACGACGTTGTCCGGCGGTGAAGCCCAGCGGGTCAAGTTGTCCCGCGAGCTGTCCAAGCGCGACACCGGCAAGACCCTCTATATCCTCGACGAGCCGACCACAGGCCTGCACTTCGCCGATATCCAGCAATTGCTCGACGTGCTGCACCGCCTTCGCGACCACGGCAACACCGTAGTGGTGATCGAACACAACCTGGACGTGATCAAGACCGCTGACTGGCTGGTGGACCTGGGGCCGGAAGGCGGCTCCAAGGGTGGCCAGATCATCGCCGTAGGGACGCCGGAACAAGTGGCCGAGATGAAGCAGTCCTACACCGGCTACTACCTCAAGCCGCTGCTGGAGCGTGATCGGGACTGATTTCACCCGGGCACGAAAAAGCCCCTGTCATCTCATCGGTGACAGGGGCTTGATCGTTCCCACGCTCTGCGTGGGAATGCAGCTTGGGACGCTCTGCGTTCCCTTTCCCCGCAATCAGAATTGCGATTGCAGGTAGTTTTCCAACCCGATCAGCTTGATCAGTCCCAACTGCTTCTCCAGCCAGTAGGTATGGTCTTCTTCGGTGTCGTTGAGCTGGATCCGCAGGATCTCGCGGGTCACGTAGTCGTTGTGCTGCTCGCAGAGCTCGATGCCTTTGCACAGTGCGGCGCGGACTTTGTATTCCAGGCGCAGGTCGGCGGCCAACATATCGGGCACGGTGGTCCCGACATCCAAGTCATCCGGACGCATCCGCGGCGTGCCTTCGAGCATCAGGATCCGACGCATCAATGCATCGGCGTGCTGGGCTTCTTCTTCCATCTCATGGTTGATACGTTCGTAGAGCTCGGTGAAACCCCAGTCCTCGTACATCCGCGAGTGGATGAAATATTGATCACGGGCTGCCAGTTCGCCTGTCAGCAACGTGTTGAGGTAATCGATTACGTCGGGGTGACCTTGCATCGCCCTACATCTCCACAAGCTTTGAAGGCTCTAGTTTGAACCAACCTGACGGAGAGGTCACTCGTTCATCGCAATAAAAGCGAAGAAAATCCGAGAAAACCGGGCTAAATAACGCAAAAACCGCCCAAATGAGGGCGGTTCTGCTTCTCGTTTAGACTTAGTTAAGCTGTACGCCCAACGCCTTTGCGATACCTTCTCCATAAGCGGCGTCCGCCCTGAAGAAATGCTGGAGCTGACGGTCAACGACATCCGACGATACACCGGCCATCGCACCGGCGATATTGTTGATCAGCAACGCTTTCTGCTCGTCGCTCATCAAACGGAACAACGCACCGGCGTGGCTGTAGTAGTCCGTGTCTTCGCGATGATCGTAACGATCCGCCGCGCCACTGAGGGCCAGGGCCGGCTCCGCATAACGCGGCGCCTGCTTCGGTGCCTCCACGTAGCTGTTAGGCTCGTAGTTCGGTGCCGCACCGCCATTGCTGCCAAACGCCATGGCACCGTCGCGCTGGTAAGTGTTAACCGGGCTACGTGGGGCATTCACCGGCAATTGCTGGTGATTGGTGCCCACACGGTAGCGGTGCGCATCGGCGTAGGCGAAGACACGGCCCTGCAGCATGCGATCCGGCGAGAGACCAACCCCTGGCACCATGTTGCTCGGGCCAAACGCCGCCTGCTCGACTTCAGCGAAGTAATTCAGCGGGTTGCGGTTGAGTTCGAGCACACCCACTTCGATCAATGGAAACTCTTTCTGCGACCAGGTCTTGGTCACGTCGAACGGATTCTCATAATGGGCCGCGGCCTGGGCTTCGCTCATGATCTGGATGCAGACGCGCCATTTCGGGAAGTCACCGCGTTCAATAGCCTCGAACAAATCGCGCTGGGCATAATCCGGGTCGGTACCCGCCAGGCGTGCCGCTTCTGCCGGCGCGAGGTTCTTGATGCCTTGCAGAGTCTTGTAGTGCCACTTCACCCAGTGCCGCTCACCCTGTGCGTTGATCAGGCTGTAGGTGTGGCTGCCGAAGCCGTGCATGTGGCGGTAGCCATCCGGAATGCCGCGGTCGGAAAACAGAATGGTGACCTGGTGCAGCGCCTCAGGCGAATGCGACCAGAAATCCCACATCGCCTGGGCACTTTTCAGGTTGCTTTGCGGCAGACGCTTCTGGGTGTGGATAAAATCCGGAAATTTCAACGGATCACGGATGAAGAAGACCGGTGTGTTGTTGCCGACGATGTCCCAGTTGCCTTCCTCGGTGTAGAACTTCAGGGCGAAACCGCGCGGATCGCGTTCGGTGTCGGCAGAACCACGCTCACCGCCCACGGTGGAGAACCGCAGGAAAGTTGGGGTTTGCTTGCCGACTGTGTCGAACAACTTGGCGCTGGTGTACTGCGTGATATCCCGGGTCACGGTAAATGTACCGTAGGCGCCCGAGCCTTTGGCGTGCACACGGCGCTCAGGAATATTTTCGCGGTTGAAGTGGGCAAGCTTCTCGATCAGGTGAAAATCGTCGAGCAACAATGGGCCGCGCGGGCCGGCGGAGCGGGAGTTCTGGTTATCGGCGACAGGAGCGCCGCTGGCGGTCGTAAGCGTTTTGGTCTGGCTCATGCTCAATCTTCCTAGGTCGGTCTTCGAACTGCCGGCTAATCGGCTGGAAAGGAGTATTGATCATGTTAATGACGGTATCCAAATTCATTAAATCATGGGTATCGATAGTTATTATCTAACTCTGATGACTTGCTGATAACGAGGCCTGACGAAACGGCGCTTTACTTTTCTACCGGGCACAAAAAACCGGGCACTAGGCCCGGTTTTTTGTATGTTGCCGACTTACTCAGCGGATACAGCTTCACCGCTGGTAGCACGATCAACCAACTCGACGTACGCCATAGGCGCGTTGTCGCCAGCGCGGAAACCGCACTTGAGGATGCGCAGGTAGCCACCCTCACGGGTAGCGTAACGCTTGCCCAGGTCGTTGAAGAGCTTACCAACGATAGCTTTCGAACGAGTACGGTCGAAAGCCAGACGGCGGTTAGCCAGGCTATCTGTCTTGGCCAGAGTGATCAGCGGCTCAGCAACGCGACGCAGTTCTTTGGCTTTCGGCAGTGTAGTTTTGATCAGCTCGTGCTCGAACAGCGACACCGCCATGTTTTGGAACATGGCCTTGCGGTGCGAGCTGGTGCGGCTCAGGTGACGACCACTTTTACGATGACGCATGGTTCATTCCTTACCAAACACAACGTTCGGTGATTACGACGATCAGGCAGTCGCCTTGTCGTCCTTCTTAAGACTTGCAGGCGGCCAGTTGTCGAGGCGCATGCCGAGGGACAGACCGCGGGAGGCCAGAACGTCCTTGATTTCAGTCAAGGATTTCTTGCCAAGGTTCGGAGTCTTCAACAGCTCTACTTCGGTACGCTGAATCAGGTCGCCGATGTAGTAGATGTTTTCCGCCTTAAGGCAGTTAGCCGAACGTACAGTCAGTTCCAGATCGTCAACCGGGCGAAGCAGGATCGGATCGATCTCGTCTTCCTGCTCGACAACCACTGGCTCACTGTCACCCTTGAGGTCGACGAACGCAGCCAACTGCTGTTGCAGGATGGTTGCAGCACGGCGGATAGCCTCTTCAGGATCCAGGGTACCGTTGGTTTCCAGATCAATAACCAGCTTGTCCAGGTTGGTGCGCTGTTCGACACGGGCGTTTTCCACCACGTATGCGATACGGCGAACTGGGCTGAACGAAGAGTCAAGCTGCAAGCGACCGATGCTGCGGCTTTCGTCTTCATCGCTCTGACGCGAGTCTGCCGGTTCATAACCACGACCACGAGCTACGGTGAGCTTCATGTTCAGGGCGCCGTTAGACGCCAGGTTAGCGATTACGTGATCGGGGTTAACGATCTCGACATCATGATCCAGCTGAATATCGGCAGCGGTAACCACCCCCGAACCCTTCTTCGACAAGGTCAGCGTAACTTCGTCACGACCGTGCAGCTTGATAGCCAGACCTTTCAGGTTCAACAGGATTTCAATTACGTCTTCCTGTACACCTTCGATGGCGCTGTACTCATGGAGCACACCGTCAATCTCGGCCTCGACTACTGCACAGCCGGGCATTGAGGACAACAGGATGCGGCGCAGCGCGTTGCCCAGGGTGTGGCCGAAACCACGCTCGAGAGGCTCGAGTGTGATCTTGGCGCGGGTTGGACTGACAACCTGCACATCAATATGGCGGGGTGTCAGGAACTCATTTACCGAAATCTGCATGGATGCACCTATTTTCTAGCCCTTACTTGGAGTAGAGCTCGACAATCAGGCTTTCGTTGATGTCGGCGGACAGATCACTGCGAGCAGGAACGTTCTTGAAAACGCCCGACTTCTTCTCAGTGTCTACTTCTACCCATTCTACGCGGCCACGTTGGGCACACAGATCGAGAGCTTGGACAATGCGAAGTTGGTTCTTTGCTTTCTCGCGAACAGCAACCACGTCACCAGCACGAACCTGGTAGGACGGAACGTTTACGGTCTGACCGTTAACGCTGATCGACTTGTGCGATACCAGCTGACGAGATTCGGCACGAGTAGAACCGAAACCCATACGGTATACAACGTTGTCCAGGCGGCATTCGAGCAGCTGCAACAGGTTTTCGCCGGTTGCGCCTTTCTTGCCAGCAGCTTCTTTGTAGTAGCCGCTGAATTGACGCTCGAGAACGCCGTAGATACGACGGACCTTCTGCTTTTCACGCAGTTGGGTGCCGTAGTCGGACTGGCGACCGCGGCGTTGGCCGTGGATACCAGGTGCTGCTTCAATGTTGCACTTCGATTCGATCGCGCGCACGCCGCTCTTCAGAAAAAGATCGGTGCCTTCGCGACGAGCGAGTTTGCATTTTGGACCAATGTAACGAGCCATTCTTTACAATCTCCTGGATTACACGCGGCGCTTCTTCGGCGGACGGCACCCGTTGTGCGGGATTGGCGTCACGTCGGTGATGCTGGCGATCTTGTAGCCACAGCCGTTCAAAGCGCGGACTGCGGATTCACGACCTGGACCTGGACCCTTGACGTTGACGTCGAGGTTTTTCAGGCCGTATTCCAGCGCAGCTTGACCAGCACGCTCAGCAGCTACTTGAGCAGCGAACGGGGTGGACTTGCGGGAACCGCGGAAACCCGAACCACCGGAGGTAGCCCAGGAAAGAGCGTTACCTTGACGGTCGGTAATGGTCACGATGGTGTTGTTAAAAGAAGCATGGATGTGGGCGATGCCATCAACCACTGTCTTTTTAACTTTTTTACGAGGACGAGCAGCAGGTTTTGCCATGATTAAATTCCTGTCGATTCGCTGGGGCGATTACTTGCGGATCGGCTTACGCGGACCTTTACGGGTACGCGCGTTGGTCTTGGTACGCTGACCGCGTACTGGCAGACCACGACGATGACGCAGACCGCGATAGCAACCGAGGTCCATCAAGCGCTTGATTTTCATGTTGATTTCGCGACGCAGGTCACCTTCAGTGGTGAACTTCGCCACTTCGCCACGCAGCTGTTCAATCTGCTCGTCGCTCAGATCTTTGATCTTTGCCGCTGGGTTGACCCCAGTCACTGCACAAATTTTCTGTGCAGTAGTGCGACCAACACCATAGATGTAGGTCAGCGAGATAACAGTATGCTTGTTATCTGGAATGTTGACGCCTGCAATACGGGCCATTCAGTGGGACTCCAATTGACAGCTACCTACGCCCCGGAAGCCAAGAAATAGGGCGCGAGATAATATCGCTGTAATAACAAATAATCAACCCGGCAGCGCACTAGCTGCCGGGCTTAAAGCACAATCACACTCAGCCTTGGCGCTGTTTGTGACGCGGTTCCGCGCTGCAAATTACCCGAACAACACCTTCGCGGCGAATAATCTTGCAGTTACGGCACAGCTTTTTCACCGATGCACGAACTTTCATCACCAACTCCTCGAACCTTATGGACGCTACTCAGCGCAACATGCCGCTGCCGTAGCCCTTCAGGTTGGCTTTCTTCATCAGGGATTCGTACTGGTGCGAAACGAGGTGCGATTGTACTTGGGACATGAAGTCCATCACAACCACGACCACGATCAGCAACGAGGTCCCGCCAAGGTAGAACGGTACGTTTGCCGCAACCACCAGGAACTGGGGCAACAGGCAGACGGCCGTCATGTAAAGAGCACCGAACATGGTCAAGCGAGTCAGAACGCCATCAATGTAGCGCGCAGACTGCTCACCTGGACGGATGCCCGGAATAAAGGCACCGGACTTCTTCAGGTTTTCCGCTACGTCTTTCGGATTGAACATCAACGCCGTATAGAAGAAGCAGAAGAAAATAATCCCTGCACTAAACAGCAGAATATTCAACGGCTGACCAGGAGCGATCGACTGCGAGATGTCCTGCAACCAGCCCATACCTTCAGACTGGCCGAACCAGGCACCCAACGAAGCCGGGAACAGCAGGATGCTGCTCGCGAAAATAGCCGGAATGACGCCGGCCATGTTCACCTTCAACGGCAAGTGGCTGGTCTGCGCAGCAAATACCTTGCGGCCCTGCTGACGCTTGGCGTAGTGAACAGCAATACGACGCTGACCACGCTCGATGAACACCACGAAACCGATAATCGCTACTGCCAGCAGACCGATGGCAACCAGGGCGAAAATGTTGATATCACCCTGACGCGCAGACTCGAAAGACTGCCCGATCGCTCTCGGAAGACCGGCGACGATACCTGCGAAGATCAACATCGAGATACCGTTGCCAACACCACGCTCAGTAATCTGCTCACCCAGCCACATCATGAACATCGCGCCTGCCACAAAAGTGGTTACCGCAACAAAATGAAAGCTGAAGTCAGCAGTGAACGAAACGCCCTGCCCCGCCAAGCCGATGGACATGCCAATGGCTTGAACGAGAGCGAGGACGACAGTGCCGTAGCGGGTGTACTGGCTGATCTTGCGACGGCCAGCTTCACCTTCCTTCTTCAACTGCTCCAGCTGCGGGCTGACGGCGCTCATCAATTGCATGATGATCGATGCCGAAATGTACGGCATGATCCCCAGCGCAAAGATGCTCATCCGCTCCAGCGCGCCGCCGGAAAACATGTTGAACAAGCTAAGAATGGTCCCCTCATTCTGTCGAAACAGGTCCGCGAGTCGGTCCGGGTTGATACCTGGAACCGGGATGTGTGCGCCTATTCGGTAGACGATAATCGCCAGGAACAGAAAACGCAGACGAGCCCAGAGTTCAGACATACCGCCTTTGCCGAGCGCAGAGAGAGCACCTTGCTTAGCCATTTATTCCTCGAACTTGCCGCCAGCTGCTTCGATAGCCGCACGCGCACCTTTGGTGGCGCCGATTCCCTTTCCGATGGTGACAGCACGAGCAACTTCGCCCGACAGCATGATTTTCACACGCTGAACGTTCTGGTTGATCACGTTGGCATCCTTCAGGGACTGCACGGTGACGATGTCGCCTTCCACTTTGGCCAGCTCGGACAGACGCACTTCTGCGCGGTCCATGGCTTTCAGGGAAACGAAACCGAACTTCGGCAGGCGACGATGCAGCGGCTGTTGACCGCCTTCAAAGCCTGGAGCAATGGTGCCACCGGAGCGGGAGGTCTGACCTTTGTGGCCACGGCCACCGGTCTTGCCCAAACCACTACCGATACCACGGCCCGGACGATGCTTTTCGCGACGGGAACCCGGCGCTGGACTCAGATCATTGAGTTTCATCGATTAACCCTCGACACGCAGCATGTAGTAAGCCTTGTTGATCATCCCGCGATTCTCGGGAGTATCCAGGACTTCTACAGTGTGACCGATGCGACGCAGACCCAGACCCTTAACGCACAGTTTGTGGTTAGGGATGCGGCCGGTCATGCTTTTGATCAGCGTAACTTTTACGGTAGCCATGATCAGAAGATCTCCTTGACGCTTTTGCCACGCTTGGCGGCAATGGATTCAGGAGACTGCATTGCTTTCAAACCCTTGAAAGTGGCGTGAACCACGTTTACTGGGTTAGTCGAGCCGTAGCACTTGGCCAGAACGTTCTGAACGCCAGCAACTTCGAGGACAGCACGCATAGCGCCGCCAGCGATGATACCGGTACCTTCAGAAGCAGGCTGCATGTACACCTTCGAAGCGCCATGGGCAGACTTCATTGCGTACTGCAGAGTGGTGCCGTTCAGATCAACCTGGATCATGTTGCGGCGAGCAGCTTCCATTGCCTTCTGGATCGCAGCAGGCACTTCACGCGACTTGCCACGGCCGAAGCCAACACGGCCTTTACCATCACCTACTACGGTCAACGCAGTGAAAGTGAAGATACGGCCGCCTTTAACGGTTTTGGCTACGCGGTTAACTTGAACCAGCTTCTCGATGTAGCCTTCGTCGCGCTTTTGGTCGTTATTTGACATAACTTAGAACTCCAGCCCAGCTTCACGAGCAGCATCAGCCAGCGCCTTGACGCGGCCGTGGTACTTGAAGCCAGAGCGGTCGAAAGCCACCTGCGAGACGCCAGCGGCTTTTGCACGCGTAGCGACCAGCTGGCCAACCTTAGTGGCCGCGTCGATGTTGCCAGTGGCGCCATCACGCAGTTCTTTATCCAAAGTCGAGGCACTTGCCAGGACTTTGTTGCCGTCGGCCGAAATGACCTGGGCGTAGATGTGCTGCGACGAGCGGAACACGCAGAGACGCACGACTTCGAGTTCGTGCATTTTCAGGCGTGCTTTGCGAGCGCGACGCAGTCGAGTAACTTTTTTGTCGGTCATTTGCTATGCCCTACTTCTTCTTGGCTTCTTTACGACGGACGACTTCGTCCGCGTAGCGCACACCCTTGCCTTTGTACGGCTCTGGTGGACGGAAGTCGCGGATCTCGGCGGCCACTTGACCTACCAGCTGCTTGTCGATGCCCTTGATCAGGATATCGGTCTGGCTAGGAGTCTCAGCGGTGATGCCTTCCGGCAGTTCATAATCCACTGGGTGCGAGAAGCCAAGAGCCAGGTTCAGCACTGTGCCTTTTGCTTGCGCTTTGTAACCAACACCGACCAGCTGGAGCTTGCGCTCGAAGCCTTGGCTTACGCCTTGGACCATGTTGTTTACCAACGCACGAGTGGTACCAGCCATTGCGCGAGTCTGTTGATCGCCATTGCGAGCAGCGAAACGCAGCTCACCAGCTTCTTCAACGATCTCAACGGACGAATGGATGTTCAGTTGCAGAGTGCCCTTGGCACCCTTCACCGAAAGCTGTTGGCCTGCGAATTTGACTTCGACACCGGCTGGCAGCTTAACGGGGTTCTTAGCGACGCGTGACATGCTTATCCCCCCTTAGAACACAGTGCAAAGAACTTCGCCGCCGACACCGGCAGCGCGCGCAGCACGATCCGTCATCACACCTTTGTTGGTGGAGACGATAGACACGCCCAGGCCGCCGCGAACTTTCGGCAGATCCTCGACGGACTTGTACTGACGCAGGCCTGGACGGCTAACGCGCTTCACTTCCTCGATGACCGGACGGCCTTCGAAGTACTTCAGCTCGATGGACAGCAGTGGCTTGATTTCGCTGCTGATCTGATAACCCGCAATGTAACCTTCGTCCTTCAGGACTTTGGCAACAGCTACCTTCAACGTAGAAGATGGCATGCTTACGACGGACTTTTCAGCCATCTGGGCATTACGGATACGAGTTAGCATGTCCGCTAACGGGTCCTGCATACTCATGGGCTAGACGCTCCTAATACACAAAAAATTAGCCTTTCGGCTAGTACGTGTCGCCGAGCGCATCCGCGCAATAAAAACACGGGCTCAGGCGAGCCGGGTATTCTAGACACACCCCACAAATGAATCAAGCCCCAATAGGGGCTTGATTCATGTTCAAGGTCACCGACGGTCAGGATCTTGCGATCCCGAACGCCGCGACTTTGACAGTGCTTACCAGCTGGCTTTAACCAGACCTGGAACGTCACCACGCATTGCAGCTTGACGCAGCATGTTACGGCCAAGGCCGAACTTGCGGTACACGCCGTGCGGACGACCAGTCAGGCGGCAGCGGTTACGCATGCGCGAGGCGCTTGCGTCACGTGGCTGCTTCTGCAGGGCTACGGTAGCTTCCCAACGCGCTTCTGGACTTGCGTTCAGATCAACGATGATAGCTTTCAGCGCTGCACGCTTGGTGGCGTACTTGGCAACGGTGAGCTGACGCTTCAGCTCACGGTTCTTCATGCTCTTCTTGGCCATTTTCCTACTCCAATCAGTTGCGGAACGGGAATTTGAAAGCGCGCAGCAGTGCGCGACCTTCGTCATCCGTCCGAGCAGTGGTGGTCAGGGTAATGTCCAGACCGCGGAGAGCGTCGATCTTGTCGTAATCGATTTCCGGGAAAATGATCTGCTCTTTAACGCCCATGCTGTAGTTGCCACGACCATCGAAGGACTTGGCATTCAGGCCGCGGAAGTCGCGAACCCGAGGCAGGGAGATCGACAGCAGACGATCCAGGAACTCGTACATACGCTCACGGCGCAGGGTCACTTTGACACCGATCGGCCAACCTTCACGGACTTTAAAGCCAGCGATGGATTTCCGAGCGTAAGTCACAACGACTTTCTGACCGGTGATCTTTTCCAGGTCGGCAACAGCGTGCTCGATGACTTTTTTGTCGCCGATCGCTTCGCCCAGACCCATGTTCAGGGTGATTTTGGTAACGCGCGGAACTTCCATCACGTTCGAAAGCTTAAGTTCTTCCTTAAGTTTCGGTGCGATTTCCTTCCGGTAAATCTCTTTTAGTCGTGCCATGGTCTTCTACCTAGCAGTGTTCAAGCATCAACCGCTTTTTGGGTCGACTTGAAGACACGAATTTTCTTACCGTCTTCTACTTTGAAACCAACGCGGTCAGCCTTGTTGGTTTCGCCGTTGAAGATGGCGACGTTGGAAGCGTGCAGTGGCGCTTCTTTCTCGACGATACCGCCCTGTACGCCCGACATCGGGTTAGGCTTGGTATGACGCTTGACCAGGTTCAGACCACCAACAACCAGACGGTTGTCAGCAAGAACCTTCAGCACCTTACCGCGCTTACCTTTGTCTTTGCCGGCGATCACGATGATCTCGTCGTCACGACGAATCTTTTGCATGTCGGATCTCCTTACAGCACTTCTGGGGCGAGCGAGACGATCTTCATGAACTTCTCAGTACGAAGTTCACGGGTCACTGGCCCAAAGATACGGGTGCCGATCGGCTCTTGCTTGTTGTTCAACAGAACAGCAGCGTTGCCATCAAAGCGGATGATGGAGCCGTCAGCACGACGGACACCATGGCGAGTGCGGACTACGACAGCAGTCATCACCTGGCCTTTTTTCACCTTACCGCGAGGAATTGCTTCCTTGACGGTAACTTTGATGATGTCACCGATACCAGCGTAACGACGATGGGAGCCACCCAGCACCTTGATGCACATAACACGGCGAGCGCCGCTGTTATCGGCCACATCGAGCATGGATTGAGTCTGAATCATATAATTTCTCCGACCCCTAGCCCTTAGACTTCCACAGCGCGTTCGAGAACATCAACCAGCGCCCAAGACTTGGTCTTGGCCATCGGACGAGTTTCACGAATAGTGACTTTGTCGCCGATGTGGCACTGATTGGTTTCGTCGTGCGCGTGCAGCTTAGTCGAACGCTTAACGTATTTACCGTAGATCGGGTGCTTAACGCGACGCTCGATCAGAACGGTGATGGTTTTGTCCATCTTGTCGCTGACAACACGGCCAGTCAGCGTACGGACAGTTTTTTCGGCTTCAGCCATGATTACTTACCTGCCTGCTGGTTGAGCACAGTTTTCACGCGAGCGATGTCACGCTTAACTTGCGAGAGCAGATGAGACTGCCCCAACTGGCCAGTTGCTTTCTGCATACGCAGATTGAACTGGTCGCGCAGCAGGCCGAGCAGTTGCTCGTTCAGCTGCTGTGCTGATTTTTCACGAAGTTCATTCGCTTTCATCACATCACCGTCCGTTTAACAAAGGAGGTGGCGAGCGGCAGCTTTGCAGCAGCCAGGGCGAAAGCCTCACGCGCCAGCTCTTCAGAAACACCCTCGATTTCATACAGGACTTTGCCTGGCTGAATCTGGGCAACCCAGTACTCCACGTTACCCTTACCTTTACCCATCCGAACTTCGAGTGGCTTCTTGGTGACAGGCTTGTCCGGGAATACACGGATCCAGATCTTGCCGCCACGTTTTACGTGACGGGTCAGAGCACGACGCGCTGACTCGATCTGACGAGCGGTGAGACGACCACGAGCAACAGACTTCAGCGCGAACTCGCCGAAGCTGACTTTGCTACCGCGCAATGCCAGGCCACGGTTGTGACCGGTCATCTGCTTGCGGAACTTCGTACGCTTTGGTTGCAACATTTGGCGTACCCCTTACTTAGCAGCTTTTTTACGAGGCGCTGGTGCTTGTGGCTTCAGTTCTTCTTGGCGACCACCAATTACTTCGCCTTTGAAGATCCAAACCTTTACACCGATCACACCGTAGGTGGTGTGAGCTTCGTAGTTGGCATAGTCGATGTCGGCACGCAGGGTGTGCAGTGGCACACGACCTTCGCGATACCATTCAGTACGTGCGATTTCAGCACCGCCGAGACGACCGCTCACTTGGATTTTGATGCCTTTGGCACCAATGCGCATTGCGTTCTGTACAGCGCGCTTCATAGCGCGACGGAACATTACGCGACGCTCCAGCTGCTGAGCTACGCTCTGCGCAACCAGCATACCGTCGAGCTCCGGCTTGCGGATCTCTTCGATATTGATGTGCACAGGCACACCCATTTGCTTGGTCAGGTCCTGACGCAGTTTCTCAACATCTTCACCTTTCTTCCCGATAACGATACCTGGACGAGCGGTGTGGATGGTGATACGTGCAGTCTGCGCCGGACGATGGATATCGATACGGCTTACGGACGCGCTTTTTAGTTTGTCTTGGAGATACTCACGCACCTTCAGATCAGCGAACAAGTAGTCCGCATAAGTCCGACCGTCTGCGTACCAGACGGAGGTGTGCTCCTTGACGATTCCCAGGCGAATGCCAATGGGATGTACTTTCTGACCCATCTCTTCGACTCCGTTACTTGTCAGCAACCTTGACAGTGATATGGCAAGACCGCTTGACGATGCGATCAGCACGGCCTTTGGCACGTGGCATGATGCGCTTCAGCGAACGCCCTTCGTTGACGAAAACGGTGCTGACCTTCAGGTCATCAACGTCTGCGCCTTCGTTATGCTCGGCGTTGGCTACGGCCGACTCCAGCACTTTCTTCATGATCTCGGCGGCTTTCTTACTGCTGAAAGCCAACAGGTTGAGCGCTTCGCCCACCCTCTTCCCGCGGATCTGGTCGGCGACCAAGCGGGCTTTCTGGGCGGAGATTCGAGCGCCCGACAACTTAGCGGCTACTTCCATTTCCTTACCCCTTAACGCTTGGCTTTCTTGTCAGCCACGTGCCCACGGTATGTGCGGGTACCGGCGAACTCGCCCAGTTTGTGGCCGACCATGTCTTCGTTCACGAGAACTGGGACGTGTTGGCGACCGTTGTGTACTGCGATGGTCAGACCGACCATTTGTGGCAGGATCATCGAACGACGCGACCAGGTCTTAACTGGTTTGCGATCGTTCTTTTCCGCCGCCACTTCGATCTTCTTCAGTAGGTGAAGATCAATAAAAGGACCTTTTTTCAGAGAACGTGGCACTGTCGTATCCCTCTATTTACTTGCGACGACGGACGATCATTTTGTCGGTACGCTTATTACCACGAGTCTTCGCGCCCTTAGTCGGGAAGCCCCATGGCGATACCGGATGACGACCACCAGAGGTACGACCTTCACCACCACCATGTGGGTGGTCAACCGGGTTCATGGCAACACCACGAACGGTTGGGCGAACGCCACGCCAGCGCTTGGCACCAGCTTTACCCAACGAACGCAGGCTGTGCTCGGAGTTCGAGACTTCGCCCAAGGTCGCACGGCATTCAGCCAGTACTTTACGCATCTCACCAGAACGCAGACGCAGGGTCACGTAGACACCTTCACGAGCGATCAGCTGAGCCGAAGCACCAGCGGAACGAGCGATCTGTGCGCCTTTACCTGGCTTCAATTCGATGCCGTGTACGGTGCTACCAACTGGAATGTTACGCAGTTGCAGAGCGTTGCCCGGCTTGATCGGTGCCAGGGCACCTGCGATCAGCTGGTCGCCAGCACTCACGCCCTTAGGGGCGATGATGTAGCGACGCTCGCCATCTGCGTACAGCAGCAGAGCGATGTGAGCAGTACGGTTTGGATCGTATTCGATACGCTCGACGGTGGCAGCGATGCCATCCTTGTCGTTGCGACGGAAGTCGACCAGACGATAATGCTGCTTATGACCACCACCGATGTGACGAGTGGTAATACGGCCATTGTTGTTACGACCACCAGACTTCGATTTTTTCTCGAGCAGCGGTGCGTGAGGAGCGCCTTTATGCAGCTCCTGGTTGACCACCTTGACCACAAAACGGCGGCCAGGGGAAGTCGGTTTGCATTTAACGATTGCCATGATGCACCCCTTCCTTACTCAGCACTGCTGCTGAAATCGAGATCTTGGCCTGGCTGAAGGGAGATAACTGCCTTCTTCCAGTCATTACGCTTGCCCAGACCGCGAGCAGTGCGCTTGCTTTTACCCAGAACGTTCAGGGTAGTCACGCGCTCTACTTTCACGCTGAACAGGCTTTCGACGGCCTTCTTGATTTCCAGCTTGGTTGCGTCGGTAGCAACCTTGAAAACGAACTGGCCTTTCTTGTCTGCCAGAACCGTAGCCTTCTCGGAAACGTGCGGGCCAAGCAGAACTTTAAATACGCGTTCCTGGTTCATCCCAGCAGCTCCTCGAATTTCTTCACGGCCGACACGGTGATCAACACCTTGTCGTATGCGATCAGACTGACCGGATCGGAACCCTGCACGTCACGAACGTCGACGTGTGGCAGGTTGCGAGCAGCCAGGTACAGGTTCTGATCAACAGCGTCAGACACGATCAGGACGTCAGTCAGGCCCATGCCGTTCAGCTTGTTCAGCAGATCTTTGGTTTTCGGTGCTTCAACAGCGAAGTCCTGAACCACGACCAGACGATCAGTACGCACCAGCTCAGCAAGGATGGAACGCATTGCTGCGCGATACATCTTCTTGTTCAGCTTCTGGGAGTGATCCTGAGGACGAGCTGCGAAAGTGGTACCGCCGCCACGCCAGATTGGGCTACGGATAGTACCGGCACGAGCACGGCCAGTACCTTTCTGACGCCATGGGCGCTTGCCGCCACCGGAAACGTCGGAACGGGTCTTTTGCTGCTTGCTACCTTGACGGCCGCCAGCCATGTAGGCCACGACTGCTTGGTGAACCAGCGTCTCGTTGAATTCGCCGCCAAATGTCAGTTCGGAAACTTCGATCGCTTGAGCGTCATTTACATTTAATTGCATGTCAGCTTCCCCTTAACCGCGAGCCTTGGCTGCTGGACGTACAACCAAGTTGCCGCCAGTAGCGCCAGGAACAGCGCCCTTGACCAACAACAGATTGCGTTCAGCGTCCACGCGCACTACTTCGAGGGACTGCACGGTCACGCGCTCAGCGCCCATATGACCGGACATTTTCTTGCCCTTGAATACACGACCAGGAGTCTGGCACTGGCCGATAGAGCCTGGAACGCGGTGGGATACGGAGTTACCGTGGGTGTTATCTTGCCCGCGGAAGTTCCAACGCTTGATCGTACCCTGGAAGCCTTTACCCTTGGACTGACCGGTTACATCAACCAGTTGACCAGCGGCGAAGATTTCAGCGTTGATCAGATCGCCGGCCTGGTACTCGCCTTCTTCAAGGCGGAATTCCATTACGGTACGACCAGCGGCAACGTTCGCCTTGGCGAAGTGGCCAGCCTGAGCTGCTGTTACACGCGAAGCACGACGCTCGCCGACAGTGACTTGCACTGCACGATAGCCATCGGTCTCTTCAGTTTTGAACTGGGTGACGCGATTCGGCTCGATCTCAATGACCGTGACCGGAATGGAGACACCTTCTTCGGTGAAAATACGGGTCATACCGCATTTACGACCGACTACACCAATAGTCATGTTGTAAACCTCATGAGTGTACGGGGCTTTCACCCGCTATGGCCGCCCATTTCAGAGCGTTACACGACTAAGACCGAGTCTTAGCCGAGGCTGATCTGCACTTCCACACCGGCCGCAAGATCGAGCTTCATAAGAGCATCAACGGTTTTATCCGTTGGCTGGACGATATCCAGAACGCGCTTATGAGTACGGATCTCGTACTGGTCACGCGCGTCTTTGTTGACGTGCGGGGAGACCAGAACGGTGAACCGCTCTTTACGGGTAGGCAGTGGAATTGGACCACGCACTTGAGCACCAGTACGTTTCGCGGTTTCCACGATTTCCTGGGTGGATTGGTCGATCAGGCGATGGTCAAAAGCCTTCAACCTGATACGGATTTGCTGATTTTGCATTGGATTTCAGACTCCGGCTGCTATTCCCACCGGGCGCAATACGCCCGTTAAAAGGAGGCGCAATTCTATAGACGCCCCTGATAGGTGTCAACCCAATAAAAAAGCCCCCGCTAAGCGGGGGCTTTTCAACTCATCAAGCTGACTCTGAAAGAGACTTACTCGATGACTTTGGCTACGACGCCAGCGCCGACGGTACGACCGCCTTCACGGATAGCGAAACGCAGACCGTCTTCCATCGCGATGGTCTTGATCAGGGTAACAGTCATCTGAATGTTGTCACCTGGCATTACCATTTCAACGCCTTCTGGCAGCTCGCAGTTACCAGTCACATCAGTTGTACGGAAGTAGAACTGTGGACGGTAGCCTTTGAAGAACGGAGTGTGACGACCGCCTTCTTCCTTGCTCAGAACATAAACTTC
>NZ_FPIX01000093.1:0-1040 GCF_900119205.1 Pseudomonas sp. NFACC16-2
AAGGAGTGGCTTGAAGGCAAAGCCGCGAATGCCCATGTGTCAACGGATCGGGTGCTCAAGGCAGCTAAAGCCAAAAGACCTTGAAAGGGCTGGCTGTAAGAGCGGAACCCTAAGTGGCCGTTACCGCAGCAATGGATATGTACGCAGTCAACAAGAGCATGGCCGGCTGTCAGGCCGCCATCGCAAGCAAGCTCCCACAGAAATCGCATCCGCCGAAGCAATGTTTTGCTGTTCGATAATCGCCCAAAACCCGCAAACGGCGATTGAACCGATCCCGGGCCGCCCTTCACCATCCCTCGCACAAAACCAATAACAACAGGTTCGACGCCATGCCCATACGCCCCGCCGCACCCGGCTGATCCTCAACAGCTTCACGCCACTGGTTCCACCGTTCCGTCTGCAGCCCAAGGTTGTGGCAACGACCCGCTTCGTCCACAAAAAAATAGAGACACGCCCATGAAGCCCACACAACACTTGTTCCCTAGCCTCATTGCCGTCGCCCTGACCAGTACCGCCCTGCCCGTCCTGGCGGCGGAATCGGGGTTCGTCGAAGATGCCAAGGCCACGCTGAACCTGCGCAACTTCTACTTCAACCGCAACTTCACCAACTCGAACAACGCCCAAGGTAAAGCCGAGGAATGGACCCAAAGTTTCATCCTCGATGCCAAGTCCGGGTTCACCCAGGGCGTAGTCGGTTTCGGCGTGGACATACTGGGGATGTACTCGGTCAAGCTCGACGGCGGCCGTGGCACGGCAGGCACGCAGCTGCTGCCGGTGCATGACGACGGTCGCCCCGCCGATGACTTCGGGCGCCTGGGCGTGGCCCTGAAAGCCAAGGTGTCGAAGACCGAATTGAAAGTCGGCGAGTGGATGCCGGTGCTGCCGATCCTACGCTCCGACGACGGCCGTTCCCTGCCGCAAACCTTCCGTGGCGGCCAGGTGACCTCCACCGAAATCAGCGGCCTGACGCTGTACGGTGGCCAGTTCCGCGCCAACAGCCCGCGCAACGACGCGAGCATGGAAGACATGTCGATGAACGG
>NZ_FPIX01000004.1:0-227228 GCF_900119205.1 Pseudomonas sp. NFACC16-2
GAGACCAGATTGCGGTGTGTGAAGACGAAACGAACCGAAAGTTCGAGAGACTCGAGCGCAGCACACAAACTATCGCATACCCATTTGCTGGAACGTGACCGCAAGGCACGCGCTGGCTACCGAATTTCTTGACGACCATAGAGCATTGGAACCACCTGATCCCATCCCGAACTCAGAAGTGAAACGATGCATCGCCGATGGTAGTGTGGGGTTTCCCCATGTGAGAGTAGGTCATCGTCAAGATTAAATTCCGAAACCCCTATCTGCTGATGCAGGTAGGGGTTTTGTTTTGCCCGCAAGAAAGTTCTTACGACAAGCGCGGATTGCTCCCGGCTGTCACAACCCCCCGACAGTGCTAAGGTTCTGCCCCTAGCTTTTGCATTTTCAAGGATGCCTTTCATGCCGGACGCAACGTCCCTCAGCCCAGCTTTCATGGTGGTTCACGGGAATCGCCTTGATGAATTGCGCAGCCTGGTGATCAGCTTGATGCGGCGCTATCCGCTGGCCCCCCTTGAAAATGAAATCGCCCTGGTACAGAGCAACGGCATTGCCCAATGGCTCAAGCTCGCACTGGCTGAAGACCCGGAAGACGATGATTCCGGTGGCTGCGGTATTGCGGCTGCCATTGATGTGCAACTGCCGGGCAGTTTCATGTGGCAACTTTATCGAACAGTCCTGGGACGCGACGAAATTCCGGCCAAGTCCCTATTGGACAAGGCTCCGCTGACCTGGCGCCTGATGCGTCTGCTGCCGCAGTTGATTGAGCAGCCCCATTTCGAACCTCTGCGACGATTCCTTACCCACGACACCGACTTGCGCAAGCGCTATCAACTGTCCGAGCGTCTTGCCGATCTGTTCGACCAGTATCAGGTCTACCGGGCCGACTGGCTTGAGGATTGGGCGGAAGGTCGACACCAGACGAGAAATGTCCGAGGCGAAATCAAGCCGCTCGCGCCGGCAAATTGCTGGCAAGCGGAACTGTGGCGAGCCTTGTTGCTGGATGTGGGGGAACAAGGCATGGCGCAAAGCCGTGCTGGCGTTCATCAGCGCTACATGGAACGTATCAACAGCCTGGAAGCCGCTCCGAAAGGCCTGCCCGCACGGGTCATCGTGTTTGGTATTTCTTCGTTGCCTGCCCAGGTCCTGGAGGCGCTCGCCGGTCTTTCCCGGTTCAGCCAGGTTCTGCTCTGCGTGCATAACCCGTGTCGCCATCATTGGGCGGACATCGTCGCCGACAAGGACTTGCTGCGTCATCAATACAAGCGCCAGGCACGCAAGGCTGGCATGCCCGTCGTCCTCGATCCGCAAACCCTGCATCAACATGCCCATCCGTTATTGGCCGCCTGGGGTAAGCAAGGGCGCGACTATATCAACCTGCTTGACAGCTACGATGACCCCAACAGCTATCGCTCGGTGTTTCGTGATGGGCGAATTGACCTGTTCACTGATGGAACTCCTACAACCCTTCTCAGCCAGTTGCAGGATGACATCCTGGAGCTGCGCCCCCTGAATGAAACCCGGGAACACTGGCCTATCGTCGATACGGAGCGAGACGGCTCGATCCGTTTTCATGTGGCCCACGGCGCCCAGCGTGAAGTCGAAATTCTTCACGACCAATTGCTGGCCTACTTCAGTGCGGATCCGACCCTGCGCCCACGGGATATCATCGTCATGGTCCCGGACATTGATAGTTATGCACCACACATTCGCGCAGTGTTCGGCCAGCTCGACAGGAGCGACCCACGGTTCATTCCCTTCACGCTGACCGACCAGGGCCAGCGTGGACGTGATCCATTGCTGATCGCCGTCGAGCATTTGCTCAAGCTGCCGGACAGTCGCTTTCCGGTGAGCGAAATCCTCGATCTGCTGGATGTCCCCGCGTTGCGCGAACGGTTTGGCATCGATGAGGCCGACCTGCCGACACTGCACCGCTGGATCGAAGGCGCCGGGATTCGCTGGGGGATGAGCGCCGAACACCGTGCCGGGTTGGGCCTGCCTGCCGAGCTTGAGCAGAACAGCTGGCATTTCGGCTTGCGTCGCATGTTGCTGGGGTATGCCGTTGGCAGTTCCAACGCTTATGAGGGCATTGAGCCCTATGACGAGATCGGTGGCCTGGACGCGGCGTTGATCGGTCCCTTGGTTGCATTTCTGGATGCCCTGGAAGTCGCCCATCAGGAACTTACCCGGCCGGCATCGCCGCAGCAATGGGGTTCACGCCTGCAAGATCTGATGCAGCTGTTTTTCCAGGCAAGCAACGAGCATGACGACTATTTGCTGGCCCAACTCGAAGACTTGCGTGAAACCTGGCTGGAAACCTGTGAGTCGGTGGGGCTGCACGATGAATTGCCGCTGACGGTGGTACGCGAGGCGTGGTTGGCCGGACTGGATCAGGGGCGACTGTCCCAGCGTTTCCTGGCCGGCGCAGTCAACTTCTGTACCTTGATGCCAATGCGCGCGATTCCCTTCAAGCTGGTGTGCCTGCTGGGGATGAATGATGGTGATTACCCGAGAGCCCAGCCGCCTTTGGACTTCGACCTGATGGGGGGCGATTATCGTCCGGGCGATCGTTCCCGCCGTGAGGACGACCGTTACCTGCTGTTGGAAGCGCTGCTTTCTGCCCGGGAAAAGCTGTACATCAGTTGGGTGGGTCGCAGTATTCGCGACAACAGCGAGCGCCCGGCATCGGTGTTGATCGGCCAACTGCGCGATCATCTCGCCAGTGGCTGGCGGTTGGCAGATGACAGCAAGCCTCTTCTCGATGCCCTGACCCAGGAGCATCCGTTGCAACCGTTCAGTGCACGTTATTTCCATGAAGGTGACGAGCTGTTCAGTTACGCCAGCGAATGGCGGATGCTCCATGGCGTTTGCGATAACACCGACAAGAACCAGGTGTTGGAACCCTATGTCCAGGAGGAGCCCTTGGGCCTTGGGCAGTTGCAGGATTTCCTACGCAATCCTGTCCGCCATTTCTTCAGTCAGCGGTTGAAAGTGTTCTTCGAGGCCATCGAAGCGCCTTTGGCCGATGACGAACCTTTCGTGCTTGATGCACTGCAACGCTACAGCTTGAGTGACAGCTTGCTCGAGGCCGCCCTGGTACGCCTGGACCAGCCGGATCTTGCCCTCACCGCTCACGCCAAAAGACTGCAGAACAGCGGCCTGTTACCCATGGCCGGTTTCGGTGAATGCATGCAGCGTGAATTGATCGAACCCCTGCCGGATCTGCTCCAGCGATACCAACAGCTTCTGGCGTTATGGCCGACACCGTCGGTCAGCGCTGTGCCAGTCAGCCTGCAATTGCAGGGAGTGAATGTCGAAGGGTGGCTCAGCGGTTTGCATCAGCGTTCCGACGGTGCGGTCCTCGCCATCACGGCCATACCCAACAGCATCGGTTCCACCAAGACCCGTAAGTGGCATCGCCTGATACGGCCTTGGGTCAACCATCTCGTGGCCTGCGCTAATGGCTTGTCGTTGACGACGGCATTGGTAGCCAGTGATGACAGCTTGCTGCTGGCACCTTTTGAGGAGCCTGTCGCACACAGGCTACTGGGCGACATGCTGCTGGCCTGGCAGACCGGTATGCGCCAGCCGCTACCGATCGCGGTGAAGACGGCTTTCGCCTGGCTCGGCCAGACTGATCCGGTCAAGGCCGAAGCCGCGGTTCGCAAAGTCTATGAGGGCGATGGACAGACGTTTGAAGGCGAGCGGCGGGAAAGTCCGGCATTGGCTCGACAGTTTCCTGATTTCGATGCCTTGATGGCTGACGAAACATTCCCCGATTGGTGCGATGCGCTTTACCGGCCGTTGCTCGAAGCCCCATGGCGTTCATTGGTCGGCGAGGAAGCCCGTTCATGAGTCGACAGACACCCTTGGCCCTGGCTTTCCCGCTACGTGGCAGCCAACTGATCGAGGCCAGCGCCGGCACCGGCAAGACCTTCACCATCTCGGCGCTGTACCTGCGTCTGGTGCTGGGGCATGGCGGTCCGGCGTCCGGCTTTGGTCGCGAGTTGCTTCCACCGCAAATTCTGGTGGTGACCTTCACGGACGCTGCCACCAAAGAGTTGCGTGAACGAATTCGCACCCGTCTGGCCGAAGCGGCGCGTTTCTTCCGTGACGAAATTCCCGCCCCGGATTCGCTGATCGCCGCGTTGCGCGATGAGTTCAACGCTGAGCAATGGCCTGGCTGCGCGAACCGGCTGGACATTGCTGCGCAGTGGATGGACGAAGCGGCCGTCTCGACCATCCACAGTTGGTGCCAGCGCATGTTGCGTGAGCATGCTTTCGACAGCGGCAGCCTGTTCACCCAGACCCTGGAAACCGACCACAGCGAATTGCTGGGCGAGGTTCTGCGCGATTATTGGCGGTTGTTCTGCTATTCGATGCAAGGCGAGGCGCTGAACTGGGTGCGTACCCATTGGGGAGGGCCTGCTGCGCTGTTGCCGCGGGTGCGAGGTCTGTTTTCCAGCGAGCATAGCGACGGCGACGGGCTTGAGCCTGCTGAACTCATCGCCGCGGCCTTGCAGGAGCGCAGTGCCGCCTTGCTCGATCTCAAGGCGCCGTGGCGGCAATGGGCGGTGGAACTGTTGGAGATCTGCCAGCAAGGCGTTGCCAGCAAGTCTGTCGACGGACGCAAGATGCAGGCGCGTTACTTCGAGCCATGGTTTCAGAAAATTACTGCCTGGGTCGATGACGAAAGCCTTGAGCTGTTGGACATCGGCACCGGATTCACGCGGTTGACGCCCGAGGGCATGGCCGAAGCCTGGAAAGGTGAAGTGCCCAACCATCCCGGGCTGGACGCCATGGCCAGTCTCAAGGCCAGCCTGGATGCGTTGCCCACGCCAGATGCCGCCGTGTTGCAGCATGCCGCGCAATGGGTCGGGACGCGCTTCGAGGCAGAGAAACGTCGCCGCGCCGAGATGGGCTTCGATGACATGCTGCTGCGTCTCGATGCGGCCCTGCAGGCCGACGGCGGCGAGCGTCTGGCGAGCCTGATCCGCGAACAGTTTCCGGTGGCGCTGATCGATGAGTTCCAGGACACCGACCCGGTTCAATACCGCATCTTCGAAAGCATCTACCGTATCGAAGACAACGACCCTGGGACCGGACTTTTCCTGATCGGCGATCCGAAGCAGGCGATCTACGCTTTTCGCGGTGCCGACATCTATACCTACCTGCGCGCTCGCGAAGCCACTGCTGGCAGGCTGCATACGCTGGGCACGAATTTCCGTTCCAGCCATGCCATGGTGGGTGCGGTAAATCATATTTTCCAGAACGCCGAGTCCCGCCCGAAGGGCCGTGGCGCCTTTCTGTTCCGTGAACCTTCGGGCGAGAACCCGGTGCCGTTCCTGTCCGTTGAGTCCCAGGGGCGCAAGGAGTCCTTGCAGGTCGCTGGGCAGGCGGTCGCGGCGCTGAACATCTGGCACCTGTCGTCGGACCAGCCACTTTCCGGTGCGGTGTATCGACAATCCATGGCGGCCGCCTGCGCCAGTGAGATCACGGCGTTGCTCAACGGCGGCCAGTCGGGACGCGATGGCTTCACGGTCGATGGAAAAGTGCTGCGAGGCGTGCGCCCGGCAGATATCGCCATCCTGGTGCGCGATGGTAAAGAAGCGCAGGCGGTGCGAGACGCGTTGTCCGCGCGGGGCGTGCGCAGTGTGTATCTGTCCGACAAGGATTCGGTCTTTGCCTCGCAGGAAGCGCGGGATTTGCTGATCTGGCTCAGGGCCTGTGCCGAGCCGGATGCCGAACGACCGCTACGGGCGGCCCTGGCCAGCATCACGTTGAACCTGTCGCTGACGGAGCTGGAGCGTCTCAATCAGGATGAGCTGGCCTGGGAAGCCCGGGTCATGCAGTTCCGCGGTTATCGTACGGTCTGGCGCAGCCAGGGCGTTCTGCCGATGTTGCGGCGCCTGCTGCATGATTTCGAACTGCCCCAGGCCTTGATGGCGCGCAGCGATGGCGAGCGGGTGCTGACCAACTTGTTGCACCTTTGCGAACTGTTGCAACAGGCCGCCGGTGAATTGGATGGCGAACAAGCCTTGATCCGGCATTTGTCCGAGCACCTGGCCTTGTCCGGGCAAGCGGGGGAAGAGCAGATCCTGCGACTGGAAAGCGATGAGCAACTGGTCAAGGTGGTCACGATCCACAAGTCCAAGGGCCTCGAATATCCGTTGGTCTTCTTGCCCTTCATCTGCTCGACGAAACCGGTGGACGGCAGTCGATTGCCGTTGCACTACCACGATGAGGCCAACAAGGCGCAGATCAGCCTCAAGCCCACTGCCGAATTGATCGCCAAGGCCGATGACGAGCGTCTGGCCGAGGATCTGCGGCTTCTCTACGTGGCACTGACCCGTGCACAACATGCCTGCTGGCTAGGTGTCGCGGATCTCAAGCGGGGCAGCAACAATCGCTCGATCCTCCATGTGTCCGCGCTGGGGTATCTATTGGGCGGTGGTGCACCGCTGGACGAGTCGGTGGAATTGAGGCGTTGGCTGCAAGACCTGCAACAAGGCAGTGACGCGGTGAGCTACCAGCCAATGCCCGAGGCCACCGATGAGCACTACCGGCCCCCGCGCAACGAAGCCGTGTTGCTTGAACCCTTGGTGCCCTTGCGAAAAGCCAGCGAAAACTGGTGGATCGCGTCCTACAGTGCCCTGCGCATCAGCGAAAGCCTGGGCGAAGGTAGCGATACCGCGCCAGAGAGTCCCCAGGCCCAGAAACTGTTCGACGATGAACGACTGGACCCGGACGCTCCCAGGGAGACCCTTGCTGTCGGTGGCGACATCCACCGCTTTCCCCGTGGCCCCAACCCCGGCACTTTCCTCCATGGCCTGTTGGAGTGGGCCGCTGGGGAGGGCTTTTCATCGGCACCAGCGGATATCGACGATGCCATTGCCCGACGCTGCAATCGCCGAGGCTGGAAAGGCTGGATCACGACGCTGAGCGATTGGCTGCAGCACCTGATCAAGATGCCCATGCACGTCGGAAACGACCAGGCGCCAGTGGTGCTCGAACACTTGAGCCGATTCCAGGTGGAGATGGAGTTCTGGTTCGCCAGCCACAAGGTCGATGTGCAAAAGCTCGACCAGCTGGTTTGCCGGTTCACCCATGGCGGTGTGGCCCGCGTCGCGGCGGAGCCGGTGCTGCTCAACGGCATGTTCAAGGGCTTCATCGATTTGACGTTCGAGCACGACGGTCGGTACTACGTGGCCGATTACAAATCCAACTGGCTGGGTGTCGATGACATGGCCTACACCGTGCCGGCCATGGAACAGTCGATCCTGGACCATCGCTACGACCTGCAATACGTGCTGTACCTGTTGGCCCTGCATCGCCAGCTCAAGGCACGGCTCCCCGATTACGACTACGACCGGCATGTCGGCGGCGCGTTGTACCTGTTTCTTCGCGGAACCCGCTCAGCCAGTCAGGGTGTGTATTTCACCAAGCCGCCACGGGCATTGATCGAACAACTGGATCGCCTGTTCCAGGGAGCGACCGAACCCAAGGCTGAACCGGCGTGGGTACAGGGAGAGTTGCTATGAGTCGTTCTTTTTCCGACCTGCTGCCCAAGTCCTCCGACGACGAAAGCCTGGTGGAGTTGGCGCCCTTGAGCCGTGCGCAGGACCTGCTGTTGTTACTGACGCGCTGGGTCGAGCGCGGCTGGTTGCGCGCCCTGGACAAGGCATTCGTGGCGTTCCTCCATGAGCTGGCGCCCGACGATGACCCTTTGGTCCTGCTCGCTGCTGCGTTGACCAGCCATCAACTGGGGCACGGGCATGTTTGCCTGGATGTGTTCGAGACCCTCAATGAACCGGATTTTGCGCTGTCGCTGCCTCCCGAGGGTGACCTGCAGACGGGCGCGATGCTGTTGCCATCGCAAATATTGGCGACGCTGGATGGCGTCCATTGGTGCAAGGCCCTGGCGTCCAGTCGTCTGGTGGCCCTGGCCGTGGATGGGAGCGAAGAGGCGCAGCAACGTCCGTTGGTGCTCTCTGGCAAGCGCCTTTATCTGCGCCGCTACTGGGGTTACGAACGGCGGATCGATGAAGCGTTGCGTCAACGGCTTATCGAGCATGAAGCGGCGCCCGGCGACCTGCGCGAGCGTTTGGACGGGCTGTTCGGGCCGGCCAATGCCAACGCCCCGATCGATTGGCAAAAGCTGGCCTGCGCGCTGGCGACTCGCGGGGCCTTCAGCATCGTGACCGGCGGCCCGGGTACCGGCAAGACCACCACCGTTGTGCGCCTGCTGGCGTTGTTGCAGGCTCCGGCCGTCGAGGCTGGGAAGCCGCTGCGAATTCGCCTGGCTGCACCCACTGGCAAGGCGGCGGCGCGCCTGACCGAATCCATCAGCCAGCAGGTCCGGACCCTGGATGTGGACGAGGCTGTGCGCGAACGGATTCCCTGCGACGTTACGACAGTCCATCGTTTACTGGGCAGCCGCCCCGGCACCCGGCATTTTCGCCATCATGCAGGCAATCGCTTGCCTCTGGATGTGCTGGTGGTTGATGAAGCGTCGATGATTGACCTGGAGATGATGGCCAATCTGCTGGATGCATTGCCGGCCCATGCACGGTTGGTGTTGCTGGGGGACAAGGACCAGTTGGCCTCTGTAGAAGCCGGTGCGGTGCTGGGGGATTTGTGTCGAGACGCCGAGGAGGGCTGGTACAGCCCCCGGACCCGAGCCTGGCTTGAATCGGTCAGTGGTGAAAGCCTGGCGGCCAGTGACCTGCAACAGGACCTCGACGGCACTCATCCGCTGGCACAGCAAGTGGTCATGCTCAGGCATTCCCGGCGCTTCGGCGAAGGCAGCGGTATCGGTCAACTGGCTCGCTGGGTCAACCAGCAGCAGCCGGAAAAAGCCCGTCAGTTGCTGGAGCAAGGGCAGCATGCCGACCTGTCTTCCCTGAAATTGGCGAGTGAACACGACACGAAACTGGAAAAGCTGTTACTCGACGGCAAGCCAGGTGGCCCCCAGGGTTATCGGCATTACCTGAGCCTGCTACGGCAGCGACGCCCGAGCATTTCTCGCCCGCTGGAAGACCGTTGCTGGGCCGATTGGGCTCGGGAAGTCCTGGCGGCCTTCGACGAATTCCAATTGCTTTGCGCGGTGCGCAAAGGTCCGTGGGGCGTCGAAGGACTGAACCTGCGAATCACCGCCGCCTTGCTCAAGGCCCGCCTTATCGATAGCGATCACCAGTGGTACGAAGGGCGCCCGGTGCTGATGACCCGCAACGACTATGGGCTGGGGCTGATGAACGGCGATATCGGTATCGCCCTCAAGTTGCCCGAGCGTGATGGCCCCGATGCCGGCAAACAGGTTCTGCGGGTCGCTTTCCCGCGCAACGATGGCCGGGGCGGTGTGCGTTTCGTCCTGCCCAGCCGCCTGAATGATGTGGAAACCGTGTATGCCATGACGGTGCATAAATCCCAGGGCTCGGAATTCACCCATACCGCGTTGATCCTCCCGGATGCGCTGAACCCGGTATTGACCAAGGAGTTGGTGTACACCGCCATTACCCGGGGCAAGCAATGGTTCAGCTTGATTGAGCCACGAGCGGGGGTGTTCGAGGAGGCGGTGCGGCGCAAGGTCAAGCGTTTGAGCGGGCTCATGTTGGAGTTGGAGGGTGATGACTGAATGATCAGATTTCGTGATTCGATGCCGGAGTCACGATTTTGACTGTTTTCTGTCAGATATGTCCGTAGGGCGCCGGCTCGCTGGCTTTTTGGCACTGTGCTATCGTTCCGACACTTATCGTGTGGCTAAGAGATTTTCCATGAAAGTGGCGGTTCGGGAGGCGGTGCGCAGCAAGGACTGGAGGCATTATCTGCTTGCCGGTCTTCTGTGGCTGCTGTCGCCTATGGTGCTTGCCGAAGCCCCGCCCTCCACGAGTCGGGCTGAACAGCGGGCCGAATCGGTCACTCAAGTGGTCTTGGGCATTCTCAGCTACGCACGCTGGCCAGTGGAGCCTGCACAGTTGCAACTGTGCATCGTCGGCCCGACTCAATACACCGACGACCTGGTCAAAGGCACCACCCAGGCCACCGGTCGACCGGTGACCGTACAGCGATTGCTGGCCGATCACCCCAACATCGCTACGGATTGCAACGCCGTCTACATTGGCAGGCTGACCAGCGACGAGCGCACCCGTCTGTTTGATTCTCTGATCGGCAAGCCCGTGTTGAGCATCAGCGAAGGCGGTGACCAGTGCACCGTGGGGAGCCTGTTCTGTCTGCGGGTCGGTGATGAGCAGGTATCGTTCGAGGTCAACCTCGACTCGGTGGCGCGCAGTGGCGTGCGTATCCATCCGAGCGTTCTGCAGCTTTCCCGTCGCAGGCCGGCAGTACCATGAGCCTGTCCAAATCGCGGATCCGTCCCACCCTGGGCTCGGTCATCGGGCGCGGCCACCTGATTGTCGCGTTGGTGGCGATCACCATGGCCAGCGTTTCCCTGACGTTGCTGGGTGTGCTTGCCTTGCGGGTCTACGCCGATCACAACCTGCATCTGATCGCCCGTTCGATCAACTACACCGTGGAAGCCGCCGTGGTGTTCGATGACTCGGCTGCGGCCACCGAAGCACTGGCCTTGATCGCCTCCACCGAGGAAGTCGCCGATGCTCAGGTGTTCAATAAACATGGCCGCCTGTTGGCGCACTGGCAGCGACCGGAAACCGGCCTGTTGTCGGGGCTGGAAGTGCACATTGCCAAGGCGTTTTTGGAAAAACCCATCAGTCTGCCGATCGTTCACCAAGGGCGGAACATCGGCAGCATTCTATTGGCAGGGCATGGCGGCAGCTTGTTGCGCTTTTTGCTCAGCGGTCTGGCGGGGATCATTTTGTGCACGGCGGTGAGTGCCTGGGTGGCGCTTTATCTGGCGCGACGTCAGTTGCGGGCGATCACCGGACCCTTGCGCAGCCTGGCCGAAGTGGCCCACGCGGCACGCAGCGAGCGGGCCCTGGACCGGCGCGTGCCGCCGGCCGCCATCGCCGAACTGGATAATCTGGCCAATGACTTCAATGCACTGCTCGACGAACTGGAGTCCTGGCAGACTCACCTGCAAAGCGAAAACGAAACCCTGGCACACCAGGCCAGCCACGACAGCTTGACCGGCTTGCCGAACCGGGCGTTTTTCGAGGGCCGGCTGATCCGCGCCTTGCGCAACGCCAGCAAGCTCAACGAGCAAGTGGCCGTGTTGTACCTGGACAGCGACCGATTCAAGGGCATCAACGACAATTTCGGCCACGCTGCCGGTGACGCGGTGCTGACGGCCGTGGCGACCCGGGTCCGGGCACAGTTGCGTGAAGACGACTTGGTCGCGCGCCTGGGAGGCGATGAATTCGCCGTGCTGCTGGCCCCCCTGCACAAGGCCGAGGACGCTGAACGGATCGCTGAGAAAATCATTGCCAGCATGGAACTGCCGATTCAGTTGCCCGGCAATGCTTCAGTGCTGACGTCCCTCAGTATCGGCATTGCCGTTTACCCCGATGATGGTGCCACACCGGGCACTCTGCTCCACGCCGCCGATGCGGCGATGTACCAAGCCAAACGCCTCGCTCGAGGCGGTCAACATACGGCGGGGTCGGATCACTCCGTCGCTGATCTTCAAACCAGGAGCTGACTCGTGCGTTCATACCCTCAATTTTCCCTGCGCTGGTTCGCGGCGCTTTTCTTGCTCGTCATGGCGCTGAGCGGTTGCCAGACGGCTCCGCCGAAAGGTCTGACCCCGGCGCAAATTGCCGTACTCAAGCACCAAGGCTTCGAATTGACCGAAGATGGCTGGGCCTTCGGTTTGTCGGGCAAGGTGTTGTTCGGCAGCGATGTGGAAAACCTCAACCCGGCCAGTACCGAAATCGTCGAGCGCATCGGCAAGGCGTTGCTGGAGGCGGGCATCGAGCGGGTACGTGTCGATGGTCATACCGACGCATCGGGTTCCCAGGCCTACAACGAACAACTGTCGAGGCGGCGGGCCGCCAGCGTGGGCAAGGTGCTGACAAGCGTTGGCATGCGCGAAGAGAATGTCCAGCTGCGCGGCCTGGGCAGTAGCAAACCGGTCGCCTCCAACGACACCGCCAGCGGCCGCACCGAAAACCGCCGTGTCGCCATCGTGGTCATCGCCGACTAGTCGGCGAACACCATCTCCCGGCTGTCGCCCATCAGCAGTGGCTGATTCTGTTCGGTCACTTCGCGGATGTAGTCCCACAACAGCGTAATCCGCTTGAGCTTCCTCAAATCTTCCCGGCAGTACATCCAGAACTGCCGGGTGACGGTGATGTCCTCCGGCAGCACCGGCAACAGCCGTGGGTCCTGGGCGGCGAGGAAGCAGGGCAGGATCGCCAGCGAGCGCCCTTGCTGCGCTGCCACGAATTGCGCAATCACGCTGGTGCTGCGCAGGTGGGCGTTGGCGCCGGGCAGGACGTTGGCCAGGTAGAGCAATTCGGAGCTGAACGCCAGATCATCCACGTAGCTGATGAACGAGTGCTTGCCCAGGTCTGCCGGGCGCAGGATGGGTGGGTGGTTGTCCAGGTAGGGCTGGGTGGCATAGAGCTGAAGCCGGTAGTCGCACAATTTGCAGCATACATAAGGGCCGTGTTCGGGGCGTTCGAGGGCGATGACGATGTCGGCTTCGCGCTTGGAGAGACTGATGAAGTGTGGCAGCGGGAGGATGTCTACCGAAATGGCCGGGTAGGCGTCGACGAAGTGGCTCAGTTGCGGGGTGATGAAGAAGCTGCCGAAGCCTTCGGTGCAGCCCATGCGTACGTGGCCGGACAGTGCGACGCCAGAGCCTGAGACCTGTTCGCAGGCCATGTGCAAGGTGCTTTCGATCGATTCGGCGTAACCCAGCAGGCGCTGGCCTTCGGCCGTCAGGACAAAACCGTTGGTCCGGGATTTCTCGAACAGCAGCGTGCCCAACGAGGCTTCCAGCGAGCTGATGCGTCGCGACACCGTGGTGTAGTCGACGGCCAGGCGCTTGGCGGCCGTGCTGGCCTTGCGGGTGCGGGCCACTTCGAGGAAGAACTTGAGGTCGTCCCAATTCAGCGACCCCAGGGAGGTGATGTTTTTTTGCATGTTGGACCGGTTTTTATGTGCGTTCTTATTAGAAGTTTGCACATCTATACTCCAAAAACAGTCTCATCACCATGTGTGCTCATGCACCTTGGTCTTTGCTGAAGCAGCGCTCTCTATAAGAACAATCCCGGAGGCCAGCATGAACGTTTCCCTTACGCCCAGCGACACCACCCTGCAAACCGTCAGACTGCTGATCGATGGCGAGTGGGTCGAATCCCAATCCAGCGAATGGCACGACATCGTCAACCCAGCCACCCAGCAAGTGTTGGCAAAGGTTCCGTTCGCCACGGCCTCGGAAGTCGATGCCGCCATCGCCGCTGCCCAGCGTGCTTTCCAGACCTGGAAACTGACGCCCATCGGCGCGCGGATGCGCATCATGCTCAAGCTCCAGGCGTTGATCCGCGAGCATTCAAAGCGCATCGCCGCGGTGCTCAGCGCCGAACAGGGCAAGACCATCGCTGACGCCGAGGGCGATATTTTCCGTGGCCTGGAAGTGGTCGAGCACGCCTGTTCCATCGGCACCCTGCAGATGGGCGAATTTGCCGAGAACGTCGCCGGTGGCGTGGACACCTACACCCTGCGCCAGCCGATCGGGGTGTGCGCGGGCATTACTCCGTTCAACTTCCCGGCGATGATTCCGCTGTGGATGTTCCCGATGGCCATCGCCTGCGGCAACACCTTTGTGCTCAAGCCATCGGAACAGGATCCGCTGTCGACCATGCTGCTGGTGGAGCTGGCCATCGAGGCCGGCGTACCGGCGGGCGTGCTCAATGTGGTACACGGCGGCAAGGACGTGGTGGATGCGCTTTGCACCCACAAGGACATCAAGGCGGTTTCGTTCGTCGGCTCGACGGCGGTCGGCACCCACGTGTATGACCTGGCGGGTCGCCACGGCAAGCGTGTGCAGTCGATGATGGGCGCCAAGAACCACGCGGTGGTATTGCCCGATGCCAATCGTGAGCAGGCCCTCAACGCCCTGGTCGGCGCCGGTTTTGGCGCGGCGGGCCAGCGTTGCATGGCCACCTCCGTGGTGGTGCTGGTGGGCGCGGCCAAGCAGTGGTTGCCAGAGCTCAAGGCCCTGGCACAGAAACTCAAGGTCAATGCCGGCAGCGAGCCGGGCACTGACGTCGGCCCGGTGATTTCCAAGCGCGCCAAGGCACGGATCCTCGAATTGATCGAGAGTGGCGTGCAGCAAGGGGCGAAGCTGGAGCTCGATGGTCGTGGTATCAGCGTGCCGGGTTTCGAGCAGGGCAATTTTGTCGGCCCGACCCTGTTTTCCGGTGTGACCACCGAGATGCGCATCTACACCGAGGAAATCTTCGGCCCGGTGCTGGTGGTGCTGGAAGTCGACACCCTGGATCAGGCGATTGCCCTGGTCAATGCCAACCCATTCGGCAATGGCACCGGCCTGTTCACCCAGAGCGGCGCGGCGGCACGCAAATTCCAGAGCGAAATCGACGTCGGCCAGGTGGGCATCAACATTCCGATCCCGGTGCCGGTGCCGTTCTTCAGCTTCACCGGTTCCCGTGGTTCGAAACTCGGCGACCTTGGTCCGTACGGCAAACAAGTGGTGCAGTTCTACACTCAGACCAAGACCGTGACCGCGCGCTGGTTCGATGATGACAGCGTCAATGACGGTGTGAACACCACCATCAATTTGCGTTAAGGAGCCGGACATGAACATCGCTTTTATCGGCCTGGGCAACATGGGCGCCCCCATGGCGCGCAACCTGCTCAAGGCTGGCCATTCGCTGAACCTGTTCGACCTGAACCAGACGGTGCTGGCTGAACTGGCGGCGTTGGGCGGCACGATCAGTACCTCGCCGCGCGACGCGGCCCAGGGCGCTGCTCTGGTGATCACCATGCTGCCGGCCGCCGCCCATGTGCGCAGTGTCTGGCTGGGTGAAGACGGCGTGCTGGCTGGTATCGCTGCCGGCACGCCAGCGGTGGATTGCAGCACCATTGATCCACAAACCGCCCGCGACGTGGCGGCTGCCGCGGCGAAACAAGGGGTGGCGATGGCCGATGCGCCGGTCTCGGGTGGTACCGGTGGTGCGGCGGCGGGTACGTTGACCTTCATGGTCGGTGCCACGGCCGAGTTGTTCGCCACCTTGCAACCGGTGCTGGCGCAAATGGGTCGTAACATCGTGCACTGTGGCGAAGTCGGCACCGGGCAGATAGCCAAGATCTGCAACAACCTGCTGCTGGGGATTTCCATGGTGGGCGTCAGCGAAGCCATGGCGCTGGGCGATGCCTTGGGGATCGACACCCAGGTGTTGGCCGGCATCATCAACAGTTCAACGGGCCGTTGCTGGAGTTCGGACACCTACAACCCGTGGCCGGGCGTGATCGACACAGCACCGGCGTCCCGTGGCTACACGGGTGGCTTTGGAGCCGACCTGATGCTCAAGGACCTGGGCCTGGCCACCGAAGCCGCGCGGCAGGCTCATCAGCCGGTGGTGCTGGGGGCGGTGGCGCAGCAGTTGTACCAGGCGATGAGCCAGCGGGGTGAGGGTGGCAAGGATTTTTCGGCGATTGTGAACAGCTATCGCAAGCCGCAGTAAAACCTGCAGTGCTCTGAAGCTTTTGTGGCGAGGGGATTTATCCCCGCTGGGTCGCGAAGCGGCCCAAAGACAGTCAGTTCTATTCATCTGGCACACCGGGGCGTCAGATTTCAGGGCTGCTTCGCAGCCCAGCGGGGATAAATCCCCTCGCCACAGGGTTATGCATTCCAGAAGTTGTTTTCCGAGAGGCCATGTCGGGTGGTCTCTCGGTTTTTTGTTTCAGGCAAAGACGAAATATTTGCGCACGGTCTCGACCACTTCCCACGTGCCTTTCATGCCTGGCTCGATGACGAAGATGTCACCGGCGCGCAGATGGATCGGCTCCATGCCCTCTGGGGTGATGATGCAGTAGCCTTCCTGGAAATGGCAGTACTCCCACTTCACGTATTCCACATACCATTTGCCGGGTGTGCAGATCCAGGTGCCCATGATCTTGCTGCCGTCTTCGCTGGTGTAGGCGTTGAGGTTGACGGTGTGCGGGTCGCCTTCGAGTTTTTCCCATTTGCAGGCATCGAGTACGGGCAGCGGATGGGTGTCGCGCAGGACGGTGATGGGTGCGGTCATGTGAGCTCCGAAAGGGGCGGAAGAGAACAGGCACCCTAACGTGCGGCATGAGCGGGTAGATGTCTGTGGTCGACATCGGGCTATCCAGAAGCGCGCATCAATCGGCCAGATGCCGAGCCAGGGCCGTGGCGTAGGCCGGCAAACCGTCGAAGTTGCGGGCGCACAGCAGCAACGCCCGGTGCGCCCAGGCTTCTTGCAGCGGGATGCATTGATACGACGGCTCGGGTGGGCGCCGGTCGATGGCAGCCTTCGGCACGATGGCAATGCCTGCACCGTGGGCCACCATACGAATCAGCCCGTCGAAACCATCGGCGCGAATGCGGACTTGCATACGTGAGCCGATGTGCAGGGCCTGCTCTTCCAGGTGGATCGCCAGGGCACTGGAGGCGTTCAGGCCGACATAATCGTGGCTGAGGGTTTCGCTGAAACGTACGGCGCGACCGTCAGCCAGGGGGTGTCCGGTCGGTAGGATCAATACCAGCGGATCGTCGCGAAAAGGCCAGGTCTGAAGACCCTCGCTGTCCACTGCGTCGGAAACGATACCGAGGTCTGCCGCGCCTTGGCGCAGCGCATGGGTGATCCGTGAGCTGGGCAATTCCTGCAGGTCAATGTCGAGGTTGGTATGGGCCTGGAGAAAATCGGCCAGCAGCTCGGGCAGGTATTCGGTCATGGCGCTGGTGTTGCACAGCAGCCGCACCCGGCCTTTGATGCCTTTGGCGTATTCGGCCAGGTCCTGTTGCAGGCGTTCGGCTTGTTGCAGCAGGATCCGGGCATGCTCGGCCAGGGCTTTGCCTGCGGGAGTGGGCGTTACCCCACGCCGTCCGCGCTCAAGCAGATCGATGCCCAGGGAAGCTTCCATGGCCCGGACCCGCGCACTGGCCGCGGCCAGGGACAAATGGCTGCGAGCCGCACCGGCGGTGATGTTGCCGGTGTCGAGGATGTTCAGGTAGAGACGCAGGTCGGTGAGGTCGAAGTGCATGGGCGGGGATCCTGTCTCAAGTGCTGTGGCGTCTGGTTTATCATCATCGCGAGCATCAGCGAATTCACAGCCTCTTGCAGAAAGAGAGGCACCATCATTATATGGCAGATTTCCAAGCCATGTTCCGGGGCGCACGATACCCCCATGAACACACTCATCGCTTTCTATCAAAATCTCGGCCTGGCCCTTTCCTTGCTGGTCATCGGCACCTTCCTGCTGGCCGGAACCATCAAGGGCGTGATCGGCCTCGGCCTGCCGACCATCGCCATGGGCTTGCTTGGGCTGGCTATGGCTCCGACGCAGGCTGCGGCGCTGCTCATCATCCCGGCGACCCTGACCAATTTCTGGCAATTGGCATTTGGTGGTCATCTGCAAGCCCTGCTCCGCCGCCTGTGGCCGCTGCTACTGACGATTTTCATCGGCACCGGGCTTGGTACGCTGTGGCTCGGTATGACGGGTGGGGCCTGGGTGGTGCGGGCCTTGGGTGGGGCGCTGGTGCTGTATGCGCTGAGCGGGCTGTTGCTGCCAACGCTGCGGGTCGGCGCCCATGTCGAGCCGTGGATCGCCCCGCTTTGTGGGTTGCTGACCGGCCTCATCACGTCCGCCACCGGAGTGTTCGTCATTCCGGCGGTGCCCTATCTGCAAGCGTTGGGCTTGAGCAAGGATGAACTGGTGCAAGCCCTGGGCCTGTCTTTCACCGTTTCTACCCTGGCCCTGGCCGCCGGCCTGTTGTGGCGCGGCGCACTGGGCGGGGGCGAATTGAGCGCTTCGTTGCTGGCGCTGGCACCGGCGCTGCTGGGGATGTGGCTGGGGCAATGGTTGCGCCAGCGGATCAGCGCCGTGTTGTTCAAACGGGTATTTTTCATCGGCCTCGGCGCGCTCGGCGGGCACTTGATGATCAACGGCTAGCCGAGGACGCACTCAGCATGTCGATGCGGCGGATTTCGAAGTCGCGCTCCAGGTAATCCATGCGCTGCTCGAAGAACTGCTTCATGTGTGGCAGGTTCGAGTGCACATCCAGGTGCGCCTGGGAGGCCCAGATCTCATAGAAGATAAACAGCGTCGGGTCTTGCTGGTCCCGCAACATGTGATATTCGATGCAGCCGGGCTCGGCGCGGCTTGGCTCGACATAGGCACGAAACAGCGCTTCGAAGGCCTCGGCTTTTTCCGGACGGGTCTTGGCGTGAAGGATGAAACCGTGCAGTTCGCTCATCAGGTGCCTCCTGAAATGAAAGTCGGCTGAATCCTATGGCAATAATCCGCTGTTGATTCGTGCGTTTTGGTCAAATCAGTTTTGCCGTGCCGGTGCTTATTCCGCGCGAGGCTCATCGGTACGCTGCCGCCATCGTTTTCAACCGTTCCATCCGGCGGCCATGCAGTGGCCCGTGCCGTGGAACCCGATGAGGCTCTCCATGAAAAAGGTCCTGTTGCTCAACGGCGGCAAACAATTCGCTCATTCCGACGGTCGCTACAACGCCACCCTCCACGACACGGCGGTCAGTGTGTTGGACCGTGGCGGTGTTGATGTGAAAACCACCTTCATCGACGGCGGCTACGACATCAAGGAGGAAGTCGCCAAGTTCCTTTGGGCCGACGTGATCGTTTACCAGATGCCGGGTTGGTGGATGGGCGCGCCGTGGACCGTCAAGAAGTACATCGACGAAGTCTTCACAGAAGGCCACGGCAGCCTCTACGCCAGCGACGGCCGGACCCGTTCCGATGCGTCGCAGAAATATGGCAGCGGTGGCCTGTTGCAAGGCAAGCAATACATGTTGTCCTTGACCTGGAATGCCCCGCAGCAAGCCTTCGACGATCCGACTGATTTCTTCGAAGCCACGGGCGTGGACGCGGTGTACTTTCCATTCCACAAAGCCAACCAGTTCCTGGGCATGACCGGCCTGCCGACCTTCCTGTGCGTGGACGTGATGAAACGTCCGAACATCGAAGAAGACGTGGCGCGGTATGAGCGGCATTTGATCGAGGTGTTCGGCCTGAAGGCGTGACCTTTTTGCGACGTACCCCGTTACTATCTGTATGGTCCGGGGCATGGTGGATCTGTGGCGAGGGGATTTATCCCCGCTCGTCTGCGAAGCAGACGCCGAGGCTGACGACATGATTGCTCAGGTACATCGCGTCGTTGGCTAAGGTCCGCTTCGCGGCCCAGCGGGGATAAATCCCCTCGCCACAAAGATCAATCGACAGGGGGATACGTGAAAGCCAGATCCGACGAGTTGCAGATTTTCGTCTGCGTGATCGAATGCGGATCGATCTCTGCCGCCGCCGAGCAGGTCGGGCAGACGCCGTCGGCGGTCAGCCGCACGTTGTCGCGGCTGGAGGCCAAGCTCGACACCACGCTGATCAACCGCACCACCCGACGCATGGACCTGACCGAGGAGGGCAAGTATTTCTTCGAACAGGCCAAAGGCATCCTCGACCAGATGGATGAACTGGAGGAACGCCTGTCGTCCCGCCAGAAAAATCCCGCAGGACGCTTGCGGATCAACGCGGCCTCGCCGTTCATGCTGCACGCCATCGTCCCGCACATCGAAGAATTCCGCCGGCTCTACCCGGACATCCAGCTAGAACTCAACAGCAACGACCTGATCATCGATTTGCTGGAGCAAAGCACCGACATCGCCATTCGCATCGGCACCCTCACGGACTCGACGCTCCATGCCCGCGCCCTGGGCTGTAGCCCCTTGCACATCCTGGCCAGCCCCGCTTATCTGAAGCAGCACGGCACGCCGTCAAGCGTCGCCGAGCTGGCCGGTCATGCGCTGTTGGGGTTTGCCCAGAACGAGGGTCTCAACCAGTGGCCGCTGCGCCACGTACACGGTGATCGTTGGCCGATCCAGCCAGCCATCAGCGCGTCCAGCGGCGAGACTGTGCGGCACCTGGCGCTGCAAGGGCAGGGCATTGCCTGCCTGTCGGACTTCATGACCCGCGAAGACATCCAGGCCGGTCGGCTGAAGGTGCTGCTGGCCGATGCCAACAGCGGGTATCGCCAGCCGATCAATGCCGTGTACTACCGCAACTCGCAACTGGCCTTGCGGATCCAGTGCTTCCTGGACTTCATCCAGGGCAAGCTCGCCGACTACGCCTCGCGGGAATTCAAGGGTTGATTCGTGATTTCCAGGCAAGAGTGATTTGGGCAATGTGGACTGTTTCGCCAAGGATCGGTCCCCGATACTCGTCCCATCACTGATCTGCCAAGGAGTTCTTTCATGAACGTATTCGTCACTGGCGCTGCCGGTTTCATCGGCGGCTCCATCGCCACCGGCCTGGCCCGCGCCGGGCATCACGTCACCGGTCTGGTGCGTAGCGCCGAACAGGCGAGCGAGCTGACTGCACTGGGTATCAAGCCGGTCATCGGCACCCTCGAAGACAGCGCGCTGCTCAACGAACAGGCACGTGCCGCCGACGCGGTGATCAATGCCGCCAGCAGCGATCATCGCGGTGCGGTAGAGGCCTTGATCGAAGGACTCAAGGGGTCGAACAAAGTGTTGCTGCACACCAGCGGTTCGAGCATTGTCGGCGATGCTTCGGGCGGTCGTTCCAGCGAGGCCATCTTCTACGAAGACAACCTGCCGCCCCCCACCGCCGACAAGGCCGCCCGTGTCGCTATCGATAATCTGGTCCTGGACGCGGCGAAACACGGCGTGAACTCGGCGGTGATCTGCAACACCTTGATCTACGGCCACAGCCTGGGCGTGAAACGCGACAGTGTGCAGCTGCCGCGGTTGCTCAAGCAGGCCCGTAAAAGCGGGGTGGTGCGGCATGTCGGGCCGGGGCAGAACATCTGGTCCAACGTGCACATCGAGGACGTGGTCGAGTTATACAAACTCGCCTTGACCCGTAACCAGCCAGGCACGTTCTACTTCGTCGAAAGCGGCGAAGCTTCGTTTATCGACATGACCACCGCCATGGCCCGAGTGCTGAACCTGGGCGAACCGCAGGACTGGCCATTGGCCGATGCCGAAGGGGAGTGGGGCTACGAAATGGCCAACTATGGCCTGGGTTCCAACAGCCGGGTGCGGGGCAAGAACGCCCGTGAGCTGCTGGGTTGGACGCCGAAGCGAACGTCGGTGGTGGAGTGGATTCTTGATGAGATGGTGTGAGTGACGCCGGTAGTGCCAGCAGAATAAGCCCCTTTGTGGGAGCGAGCTTGCTCGCGATGGCGTCAAGTCAGTCAGCGTTGAAGTTGGCGGACCCACCGCTATCGCGAGCAAGCTCGCTCCCACAGGGTTTGTGTTGGCATGTCGTCAGTCGTGCTGCACGCCCGCGCGCTTGAGCATTTGCTTGCAACGCTCGGACAGGTGGAACACACGCAAGTGCTTGCCGGCTTTGCTGTAGCGCTCGCGCAAGGTCTTGAGTGCGGCGACGGCCGAGTAGTCGACGAAGCGCAAGTGGCGGCAATCGAGGGTCACCAGGGCCGGGTCGTTGGCCGGGTCGAACTGGTTGAGGAACGGTGTCGTCGAGGCGAAGAACAGCGTGCCGTGCAAGCGATAGAGTTTGCTGCCGTCGGCTTCCTGGTGCGTGTCGGCGTACAGCTCCCGAGCCTGTTGCCAGGCGAAGTTGAGCGCCGCGATGATGATTCCGCAGAGCACGGCCACGGCCAGGTCGGTGAATACCGTGATGACGGTCACCGCGATGATCACCAACACATCATTCTTTGGCACCTTGTTGATCACCCGCAGCGAGGCCCAGGCGAAGGTCTGCTGCGCAACCACGAACATCACGCCCACCAGCGCAGCCAGTGGGATGCGCTCGATCAATGGCGACAGGAACAACACGAACAGCAACACCATCACCCCGGCCACCACGCCTGATAACCGTCCGCGTCCACCCGAGCTGAGGTTGATTACCGTCTGGCCGATCATGGCGCAGCCGCCCATGCCGCCGAACAGCCCGGAGGCGATGTTGGCAGCGCCCAGCGCCACGCATTCACGGTCCGGATAACCGCGGCTCTGGGTGATTTCGTCGGTGAGGTTCAGGGTCAGCAGGGTTTCCAGCAAACCGACCATCGCCATGATCACCGCGTAGGGCGCGACGATCTGCAGGGTCTCCAGGTTCCAGGGAAGATCGGGCCAGGCGAAGGCAGGCAAGCTGCCGGCGATATGGGCCATGTCGCCCAGCGTTCGGGTGGGCAGGCCGAGCAGGTAGACCGCCAGGCCGACACCGAGGATCGCCACCAGGGCCGGCGGCACGCTGCGGGTCAGGCGTGGTAGCAGGTAGACGATGGCCATGGTCAGCGCCACCAGGCCGGCCATCAGATACAGCGGATCGCCGCTGAGCCAGGTTTCACCCTGCTTGAAATGCTCCAGTTGGGCCAGCGCAATGACAATCGCCAGGCCGTTGACGAAGCCGAGCATTACCGGGTGCGGGACCATGCGCACCAGTTTGCCCAGCCGCAACAGCCCGAAGGCCATCATGATCAGCCCGCCCAACAGCACGGTGGCCAGCAGGTATTGCACGCCGTGTTGCACCACCAGCGCGATGATCACCACCGCCATCGAACCCGCCGCGCCCGACACCATGCCTGGCCGCCCGCCGAACAGGGCGGTCAGCGTGCAGATGATGAACGCGCCGTAGAGCCCCATCAGCGGATTGAGGTGGGCTACCAGGGCGAAGGCGATGCATTCGGGAAGCAAGGCGAAAGACGTGGTGAGGCCGGCGAGGGCGTCGGCGCGAAGACGTGCTGGTTTCATGGTTTACCTGACTGGGCCCCGGTTGAGCGTCGGCTACCGGGGCGTGATGCAAAAACAGCTGCGGATGGTACGGAATTGGACAGAGGGCGGCCAGCCGTCTGTGGCGAGGGGATTTATCCCCGTTGGGCTGCGAAGCGGCCCCAAACCAGGCAACTCGGTGTGCCAGTAAGATTGAGCCCAATGCCTTAGGACTGCTGCGCAGCCCAACGGGGATAAATCCCCTCGCCACAAGAGAACGGTTCTGCATGAAAGTCCAGCGCGGGATTTTCATGACGGCTGCATCGCGATGTCCGTCAGCGACATTTCTTGTCTGTGTACGAAAATTACTTTCAGTGGGTTTGAAGAATCTCCGTCGAAATGATTTATGAGTTTCACAACACATCGACGTGACCCCATTCGAGGAGTAACGCATGGCCCCTGCTTTCGGTTACTGGCTGTTGGTCTACGCGGCCATCGCGATCATTGTGCTGATCGTGCTGATCGCCCGTTATCGGCTCAATCCGTTCATTGTGATTACCCTGGTGTCCATTGGCCTGGCACTGCTGGCCGGGATGCCGCCGTCGGGTGTGGTGGGGGCGTATGAGGCCGGTGTCGGCAAGACGCTGGGGCACATCGCGCTGGTGGTGGCACTGGGCACGATGCTCGGCAAGATGATGGCCGAGTCCGGCGGGGCCGAGCGGATGGCGCAGACGCTGATCGAACGCTTCGGCGAGCGCAACGCCCATTGGGCGATGGTGTGCATCGCTTTTCTAGTCGGGCTGCCGTTGTTCTTCGAAGTCGGGTTCGTGTTGCTGGTGCCCATCGCGTTCACCATTGCCCGACGTGTCGGCGTGTCGATCCTGATGGTGGGGCTGCCGATGGTCGCCGGGCTGTCGGTGGTCCATGCTCTGGTGCCGCCGCACCCGGCGGCGATGCTGGCGGTGCAGGCATTCCAGGCTTCGGTGGGGCAGACCTTGTTGTACGCGATCCTGATCGGCATCCCTACCGCGATCATTGCCGGTCCCCTGTACGCCAAATTCATCGTGCCGCGTATCCAGCTGCCGGCCGAGAACCCGCTGGAGCGGCAGTTTCTCGACCGCGAGCCGCGCGTCAGGTTGCCGGGTTTCGGCATCACCCTGGGGACTATTCTCCTGCCCGTGGTGCTGATGTTGATTGGTGGCTGGGCCAACCTGATTTCCACCCCCGGCAGCGGTTTCAACCAGTTTTTGCTGTTCATCGGCAACTCGGTGATCGCCTTGTTGCTGGCGACTATCCTGAGCTTCTGGACCCTCGGCCTGGCCCAGGGCTTCAACCGTGAATCGATCCTCAAGTTCACCAACGAATGCCTGGCGCCGACGGCCAGCATCACTTTGCTAGTGGGCGCCGGCGGCGGTTTGAACCGGATCCTGGTGGACGCCGGGGTCACCCAGCAGATTGTCGGCCTGGCCCAGGAATTTCAGCTGTCACCGCTGGTCATGGGCTGGTTGTTCGCCGCACTGATGCGCGTCGCTACGGGCTCGGCCACGGTGGCGATGACCACGGCCTCGGGCATCGTCGCGCCCGTGGCGATCGGCCTGGGTTATCCCCATCCCGAATTGCTGGTGCTGGCCACCGGAGCGGGGTCGGTTATCTTTTCCCACGTCAACGACGGCGGCTTCTGGCTGATCAAGGAATACTTCAATATGACCGTCGCCCAAACCTTCAAGACCTGGACCGTGCTCGAAACGCTGATTTCCGTGGTCGCGTTCGCCTTGACCCTCGGGCGTTCGCGCTTGCTCTGAGCGCACCGTAACTCCACAGGAGGCGCCATGGACATTCTCTACCAGATCCGCTCCCGCCAGGACTCCTTCAGCGCCGGCGAAGGAAGAATCGCCCGGCTGATGCTCGACGACGTAGGATTTGCCGCTTCCGCCAGCCTGGATGAACTGGCCCAACGGGCCGAAGTCAGCAGCGCCACACTGTCGCGCTTCGCCCGCACCGTCGGTTGCCGCGACCTTCGCGACCTGCGCTTGCAACTGGCCCAGGCCAGCGGTGTCGGCAGCCGCTTTCTCGACCCGGCCGGAGCGCCTGAGCAGTCGGCGTTTTATGGACAGATCGTCGGCGATATCGAGGCGACCCTGCGTCAGCATCTGTCGGCGTTCGAAGAATCACGGTTCAGCGATGCCGTGCGGATGATTGGCAAGGCGCGGATGGTTCATGCGTTCGGCCTCGGTGGCTGGTCGGCGTTGTGCGGTGAAGAGTTGCAGGTACGGCTGGTGCGTTTCGGCTACCCGATTGCTGCCTGCCGCGACCCGGTGATGATGCGCATCACCGCCACTTCATTGAGTGCAGAACACCTGGTCATCGCCTGCTCACTCACCGGTATCACCCCGGAATTGCTGGGGGCGGTCGAGCTGGCCCGCAGTTACGGCGCGCCGATCCTGGCCCTCACCCGAGCCGACTCGCCCCTCGCCCGACTGGCCGATGTGGTACTGCCTCTGCAAGGCGCCGAGACCTCGTTCATCTACAAACCCACGGCGGCGCGCTACGGCATGCTGCTGGCCATCGACGTGCTCGCCACCGAGCTGGCGTTGGCTCACCCTGAAGACAATCAAGAGCGCCTGCGGCGGGTCAAGCTCGCCCTGGACGATTACCGCGGCGGCGACGATCACTTGCCGTTGGGAGACTGACATGCAATACGACACCCTTATCCGCAACGCGCGGGTCATTGATGGCAGCGACCGCTCCGGCTACAACGCCGATGTGGCGATTCGCGGCGGGCGCATCGAGCGTATTGGCGACTTGGGCGATGCCCGGGCGATTGAATACGTCGACGCCGCCGGCCGCGTGCTGGCGCCGGGCTTCATCGATGTGCACACCCACGACGACACCGTGGTGATTCGCCAACCGCAGATGCTGCCCAAGCTCAGCCAGGGCGTGACCACTGTGATCGTCGGCAATTGCGGCATCAGCGCTGCACCGGTCAGCCTGCGCGGCGATCCGCCGGACCCGATGAACCTGCTCGGCACCGCGCAAGCGTTCGCCTACCCACGCTTCGCTGATTATCGGGCAGCGGTGGAAGCGGCCACGCCTGCCGTCAACGTCGCCGCGTTGGTGGGCCACACAGCCCTGCGCAGCAACCACATGGAGGATTTGTTGCGCAGCGCCAGCGTGGGAGAAATCGCGGCCATGCGTGGGCAACTGCGCGAAAGCCTGGAGGCCGGTGCGCTCGGCCTGTCCACCGGTCTGGCCTATGCCAATGCGTTTTCGGCGTCCACCGACGAAGTCATGCAACTGAGCGAAGAGTTGCAGGCCTTCGGCGCGATCTACACCACCCACCTGCGCAGCGAATTCGAACCGGTGCTTGAGGCCATGGATGAGGCGTTCCAGATTGGCCGTCGCGCCAAGAGCCCGGTGATTATTTCCCACCTCAAATGCGCGGGTGCCGGTAACTGGGGGCGCAGTCCGCAGGTGCTGGCGGCGCTGGAAAATGCGGCCAAAACCCATCCGGTCGGCTGCGACTGCTATCCCTACGCGGCGAGTTCCTCGACCCTGGATCTCAAGCAAGTGACCGACGCCCATCGCATCACCATCACCTGGTCGACACCCCACCCGGGCATGGGCGGTCGCGACCTCGCTGATATTGCCCACGAATGGGACGTCTCGCTGCTGGACGCCGCACGTCGTCTGCAACCGGCCGGCGCGGTGTACTACGGCATGGACGAAGGCGACGTAAGACGAATCCTCGCCCATCCGCTGTCCATGGTGGGTTCCGACGGTTTGCCCGACGACCCGTTTCCCCATCCGCGCTTGTGGGGCGCTTTCCCGCGGGTGCTGGGACATTTCAGTCGTGAGGTCGGGCTTTTTCCGCTGCACACCGCCGTGCACAAGATGACCGGCCTGTCGGCGGCGCGCTTTGGCTTGAAGGGCCGAGGTGAAATTCGTGAAGGCCACTGGGCGGACCTGGTGTTGTTCAACCCGCAAACCATTCGCGACGTGGCTGATTTCAACGCGCCGCAACGGCCCGCCGAAGGCATCGACGGGGTGTGGGTCAACGGTGTCCTGAGTTATGGCGAGGGGCGGGCGAATGGGCGCAGAGCAGGTCGGTTTCTGGCGCGTGAAGGCGATCTGCGCGAGGGATTCAGCCCATTGGATCGCGCCTGAGGACGGGGCTGGACGGCTGAATTTGTTTTAATTGACGCCATAATAATGGCGCATTGACACTAAAGAACCCGGAACCCAGGCCGAAGCACTAGGGGCAACCCATCTACACTGGGTCTTTTTCAGCCAGGGAGCAACCCATGAGCTTCGGTAAAACCACTCCGATCCTGCGGATCTTCGATGAAGCCAAGGCGTTGGTATTCTATGTCGACTTCCTGGGGTTTACCGTCGACTGGCAACATCGTTTCGGCGACGACTTCCCGCTGTACCTGCAAGTCTCCCGTGGCGACTGCGTACTGCACCTGTCCGAGCATCATGGCGATTGCACGCCGGGCTCGGCGCTGCGGATCGAGACTGATGAACTGGAAGTGTTCCAGGCGCAGTTGCTGGCCAAGCAATACACCTTCGCCCGCCCCCACATCCAGGCCATGCCCTGGGGGAGCCAGGACATGGCGGTGGTCGATCCGTTCGGCAATCGCCTGGTGTTCACCAATGCAATCAGTGTTTGACTGACATTATCTTCTCGCCCGGTTGCCTCGTTGGCGAGGACGTGGTGCCTCGTTTATCTGCTGTACGCGAGCGTTGTAGCCAGCGTAGTCGACGGGGCTGCGTCCGGTCGGCACCGTGATTTGCGCTGGAAGAATGCCGCTGCAATTGATGCAGGCCGGAAACGGTTCTGGGGCTTTACCCCTGAACAGGGTGTCGGTGAATATCGTGGTGTCGGAAAGCATCCTTTCCGCCCTGTCCGGGTAGAGCGCTACCACGGAATTCGCCAGCCGGACTTCGGCATGGGTCCCGGGGCCTCCGGCACGTATCGGCATGATCCCAGCCATATTGGCGATATGGGTTTCGATCCAGTCCCGGGTCGGTTGTTGCAGTTCATGGACTTGATCGCTCAGCCGGCTCAGGGTAGGTGCGTCCTTCAGAACATCCTCGTCTATGGCCACATTGTGGAACAGGTCGTTTTTGGCAGCGGCGTATCGGCTGGATAAGTCGGCCAGGTATTCAGTGGTATTGCCGATCCGATAGGTGCCGTAGTTCAAGTAGTATTGCTGGGGTGTGTGGGTCCTGGCCCAGCCGTCATAGTGGCGGTCCACGCCTTTGTATCCCCTCATGCTGCCTTGAGGCTTTGGCAGGTTGAAGAAGTCGCTGAGCCCGACTTCTTCCGTCTTGATGTAGCCATAAGAGTGAGCAAGAAACTCCTGGCGCAGGAGTCCGCCATTGAGAAACTGATCGGACGTTTTATCGTAGTCATCCGGCATCAACCGATAGGAATACTTACCTCTTGCCGAATCCATGATTTCCTTCGATCGGGCCCGGCCCCAGGTTTCGAACTCCCTGAAGTCCTCGTCCCTCATCAGGCCCGAAGGGTCGGTAAATCTCATCGGGTTGTTCCCTACCATGCAATACAGGTTCAGCCCGTCAACCGCTCCCGCCGGATCGGGACTGATCCAGCGTTGCAACCACGGTGCGTAGTAGCGGTGCCCGTAGTAATACAGGCCGCTGGCGTCACGCTCCTTGCCGGAATAGCGAAGGGTCCGGTAGTCGGCTTCCACGGCTGAGCGGGACGCAGCCCAAGCGGTTCCGCCGTAGGGGAGATAGCTTTCCTGGCTGATCAGCCAGCCTTCATCGTCAAGTTCCAGCGAGCTGGAACCCAGGTGATCGTCCAGGCTGTAGCGCGTCTGGTTGGCGGCGATGCCGGCTGGGCGGCCTTCGGTCCAGTGCAAGTACCGCACGCTGCAACGGCCGGCCTGCAGGGTGATGACTTCCAGGCGTTCGTGCTGACGGGTGTGGGTTTCGAGGCCCGGCAGGTAACGGACTTCCCGGGTATGGGTCACAGCCGAAGCATAGGTGACCTGGACCTTGCGCACCCGTTGCCCCGTGCTGTCGTAGCCATAGCGCTCAAGGTCGTGGCGGCCGTCTGCGCGCTGCACCAGCGTCACGCTGGCGAGTTGATTGCGGGCATTCCACTCCAGTGCCCGGCCCGGATGGAGCACCTGCGGGTTGCCGTTGGCATCGAAGTGCTCAGCCTTGTTCCAGGACAGCAGGCGATTGCTGGAGGCGGCGATCTCCAGTTTCCGGGTGTAGTTGTTGCGGTCGCGAACATGGCGCAGTTCGATCAGGTTGCCACCGGCGTCGTACTGGTAGTGCTCGGTAAACGGGAACAGTTGGCGGGCGTCGAACGGCGTCCTGCTGAAGGCGGGAAGTTCAGGATTGCTGGTCAGTCCCGCCGTTTCACGGCCCGTCGCGCTGCTCAACTGGTAAAGGCTGTCGTAGGTGAACGTGCAGGTGGCGTCGACCCGTTGGTTGCTGCCGAACTGCACCGGTTGGGCCCGGTCCTCGATGTGTGTCACGTTACCCACCGCGTCGTAGGTGTAGCGCAGATCCTGCAAGGTGTTGCCAGACACCGACGCGCTGAGTGAGATCAGTCGGCCGCTGGCCGGATCGAATGCGGCGCGACTGATGACGCCGTTGCCGGCAACCTGGGATTCGACCTGGCCAGACGCGTTGTAGACGAGATCCTTCAGGATGGTTTTTTCAGTCGTAGCGTCTTTTACTTTCAGGCTCACAACCTTGAGTTGGCCGGCGATATCAAACCCGTAGCGCTGTTGGTGCCGGGCCGCATCCACCAGCAGGATAGGGTGCGCCAATGCATCGTAGCGCCAGCGGGTTTCGTAGCCGTTGCCCTTTTCCAGCAGTTTGTCGCGGGCGATCTCCTCGGCCGGCCAGTCGGGTTGTGCCGCATCGACGAGGAAGTGTCGCGCCTGGCCAAGCGGTTTGCCGCAGAGGGCGTATTCATGGACGAGCAGGCTGCCCGCGCTGTCATCGTGGCGGATCAGGGCGCCGCAAAGATTGCGTGAGGCGGACTCCGGCGAGCTGTCGCCGTAGCGCAGGCATTCGACTCGGCGCGGATCCTGATCTGGCAATTGCTCGTGGATGGCGGTCGGCCTTAGCTGCTGGTCGTAAGTGGTGCGCCAATGGTTTCCTCGCTGGTCCCAGCTGCGCACGATCTGTCCGGCAGCGCCAGGGAGATTCAGGCGCCAGCCGGCGTCGACACTGTTCACCAATAACGGCTTGCCGGAAAGGCTGTAGACGGTCGTCAGGTTGGCTTCGGTTGCTGTGTCGAACAGCCTTGGGTCCCACTGCGCAACCTGGCGTCCAGCCGTGTCGTGGTGTTGGCGGGTGATGCGCGCTTGGGATTGTTCTTCTGCGTTGCGCCGGCAGTAAGCGACCTGGCGCACGGGCAGGCCTCGACTGTCGACAGCCTTGAGCGTCGGAGTCTTGTGGTGAAGGCCTGGATTCATGCCTCACCTCCGATAGCCGGTGCTTGTTCGGCCATGACCTCTTCCAGGGTGTCGTTCTCGTCCTCGTCCAGGGTGTACCAGGCATGGCGGGTGTGCCGCCGCATATAGGAAAGGCCAGCCTGTGTGGCCAGGCGTGTGAGGGTGGGGCGACCCAGGGCATCGTAGAACTGCTGGTCACAATGACCGAACTGCCGCAAGAACTCGTCGTTGATGTAGCGGTGCTGATCGGCGAAGTAAGGGCGGTAGAGGCGGATCGGCAATCCCTTGTTGTTGTATTCCACCCGTTCGCTGACACGCCAGCGTTTTGCTGTGCTGTGCTCCATGGGTTTTCCATCCTTGAGTGTCAGTGCTCCCTGGGGGGTGACGACGTAGGCCATGCCCGGCTCGACCCGTTGCTTGCTTTGCAGGGTTCGACCGAAGCCGTCGAAGCAGGTGATGGCGATGCGGATTTGCTGCTGGTCGTCATCGGGGTAGCGGTCGGCCACCAGTGCGGCGATGTGCACCGGCTCACGCGTTGCGGCATCCATTTCGTTCTTCAGTTTCAGGTCGTCGGCGCAGAGTGTTTGAAGATCCGCCAGGCGCGTTCGAGCCGACGCACGGATATGTCCGCTGGGCAGCAGGTCTCGGTTGAGCACGCATCGCGCCAGCCAGTCGCTGTCCGCCAGCGCGGCGTTCGACACGCAACCCATCCAGCTGAAGGGCGTGTAATAGAGCGCTGTGGCGGCCTCCTGCAAGGCGTCTTGGCGCTGTTCGATCGCTTCTGTCGAACTGTTGAAACACAGCCGCTTGAGCTGCGCGATGGGTTTGAAACCCACGGGGGTGTTGTTTTCGGTACCGTAGAATGTCGTGGCCAATACTTGGCCGAAGGCATCAACCAGGCCTTCCTGGACGTTGCCGTTGGGATCGGTAATGCGCCGTGGCAGCAGCGAGCGGTAATCGTAGAGCGCTTGGGTGACACAGCCATCGGGCAGTTTGAATGCGGTGATAAAGCAGTGGTAATTGTCGTAGCTGAAGGCGGTCACGCCATGGTGTTCACTCGCCTGTTGGGTCTGGATTTTGTAGAAGCCTTCCAGTGGCGCGTAGGTCGCAAAATCTCTTTTGACTGACCAGAGTTTGTCGAGCAGTGGCGTCGCGGGCAGAAAGGCGTCCATGCGGTGGTAGCCGATTCGTTCCAGCAGCTTGCCCTTCGGGCGGGAGGTTTGCGGCAACAGATGGAAAGCTTTCAAGGCGGTTTCGTCCAGCTCGGCGGTTTCCATGTGGTCGCCCAGGGCTTCGAAGTTCGCGATGCCGTCTGGCAGGGTTTGCGTGCTGGAGGCGTCCTTGTAGCGTTGCACCGACAGGCCTGTCAGGACGCTTTGGGTTATCCAGGCGGTTTCCCCGGTGAGTTCGATGAACCTTTCATAGGTCATGTCCCGTGTGCTCAGCCCGCCGGTCCCGGGTGCCTTGGGTTTTTTCAGCGCGTGGGTCCGCTGGCGATAGGGCAGGCCCAGTCGCCAGCCCTGAGGCGCTGGCAGATGGATGTACTCGGCGCAGGTTTCGGTCAGGTAATGGAACTGTTGCGCTGGATCATGAGCATCGCGCCACCAGCGTTGCTGATCGGCGTCATTGAACGGCGGAGTATCGTCGAGGGTTTTTCGTCGGGCGTAATGGACGTTTACGCTGTGAGTCAGCGAGCCGTAGGCGTCGTATTGCAGATTCAAGGTGTGCTGGCATTGCGGATCGTCGGTCAGGCCTTCGTACTGATAGTGGATGGACTCCAGCAGCAGCGGCAACATCCGGGCATGGCGCCGGTTGCCCTCGGGTGCCTGGAGCAGGCGTATGCGATAGCGATTTTCCTGGACCGAATACAACGTTCTGTTGCCCTGGTGTGTATCGACTCCAAATACCTCGCTTCGCAGTAGGTTGCCACTGAGGGCGCGAGACATTTCCAGAATGGTCGACGTGGTGGGCGAGACAATGGGGGTGTCGCTCCCGGTCTCAGGCAGGTATTGGCTCAGCAAGGTCTTGCCCGGCGCCACGGCGATGGGATCCGCGTGGCTGTAACCGATACGGGGCAGGTCCACCGCCTGGCCGGTGTGAAACCAGTTCTTGGTCAGGCACGGCGTCGTGAAGCCTGGTGATTCGGCATCGTCGGGGTTGGTCTGCTCGTCGGTTTGCAGCAGCAGGCCAAAGCCGCGAAATTCCCGTTCGATGCCGTCGTAATAACCTTGGCGATAGGTGAAGGACTGGAGCAGTTGATTGCCCGTTATCTCGTCCAGTTGGGTTTGATTCGACACCACGTGCACGACCAATGGCAGATGGCAAGCCAGGGGCCTGTCGGCGGCCATTCTTTCGGCTTTTTCGTCCAGCCATTCCTGCGCGGAACTGCGGTAGCGGATACTGTTGGCGGCACCCATATTGTTGTTTGTGCCGGTGAGTAAATACGGTTTCGCGCTGACGAAGTCGCAGCGCCAATGTTGGTTTCCCCTGTGGGGCAGGCTCAGGACCAGGCTGGAACAGCCGAGGCCTTGCAGGTCGGCGATGCTCACCTGGCACAGGCGGTCGTAGTGCAGGCCTTGGGGCCAGGGCAGCGCCACGGGAGGGCTGAAGCCATTGCCTCCGCGGTTCATGAAGATCAGCGCCTGGTCCGCTTGCAGGTAGATCAGATCGGTGGCGCCGGAGCCATCGAGGTCCGCCAAACGAATACGCGAGGCGTCGAAGGTTTCGTATGCCAGGCCCGGTGAACCCAGCACGATGCCGTTGCCGAAACGTCCATGCCCCAGGTTTGGCCAGCACTTCACTTCGTTGTGACGAATGCGCACCAGGTGCTGTTGGCCACTGCCGAGCATGTCGCTGAATGCCACCAACTCGGAGGGCGACGCGCTGATGAGTGGGAGGGCGTCGTCTGCCTCGCCGCGAGATATTTCGCGGGCTGCCGAAAAACCATTCTCCTGCTGGTTGGCGTACACGCGAACGCTGCGTGGGCCGATCAACACCAGGTCGCTGAGGCCCGCGCCCATCAGGTCGGCCAACTGTCCTTGTGGATTGAAAAATTCCGCGGGGAACGCGTTGAACGTGGCGAAATCCGACCAGTTGCGCTCGGGACCGAGGGAGAAAAAACCGCTCCCCCCCGGCTGGGCGATGATCCAATCCAGTCGACCATCGCCCGTGAGGTCGCTCAGTGACTGCTGCAGTGGTTTTGCAGGGTTGGCAACGGGAATGTGGGGCAAAGCCCGCCATTGGCCGTAAGCCACTTCATTGCTGTTGGCCTTGGCTCGCATGGGTTCGCGGTAATACCAACCGCCATCGCCTCGATGGAGCACGCCCGGCAAGCCTTCGCCGTACAGATCCACCAGTTGAAACCCCTGGTTTTCGTTGAGCCCCGGCATGTTTTGCCAAGGCTGCCAGTCGGGGCGTTCAAGCGGGAACTTGAACTCGCTGTAGCTGAACTCGACAGGCGGACGGTGATCGGCCGTCGTCGAGTCGCCGAATGCCTGGTCGTGGGCGGCGGTCAACTGGTGATAGCCCAGGCTGGTCTGACGATAATCGAGCAACACGCGTCGCACCAGGACGGGGGCCGCTCCCCATTCATCAGGAAAACGGTGGAACATCAGTACCTGGCGGCACAGTCGTTCGGTGCGTAACTCAAAACCGTAGGCGAAGCTGGAAAACGCATCGTCACGGGCCAGCCATTGGTGGCCTTCATAGTTCGGCTTTCGTTGGTATTCCGTGCTCCGTTCACCGTAGTCGCACACCAATTCGAAGTGCCATTGCACAGCCTTCAGCCGATCCGCTTCCCACAGGTAGAGGTCCGCATCGGCCTTGAAATTGCCATAGCACACCCGGCTCAGATAGCGCTGCGCCGTGACGTCGGCCTTGTACTGGTAAAGGATGTGCTCGCCGTGGGCGTTCAGGCTTTCTTCCAGCAGCCATTCGCCCACACGCCTTGCATCCAGGGGATCTGCTCGACGCGCAGAAGGGCTTTTTCCGAATACATGGAGGCTGCCATCGGCATCATGTACGAGCCAGAACCCCGGTTTTTCCTTGTCCGCCGACCAATACTCGATCCGCGCGAAGCGGCTTTCGATTCTCGGAAAGTAGCGGATCACTGTGTAGGTCTTGTTCAGCGCCAGACGGTTGTAGCGGTCGATGCGCGTCGAGCGGATGGCACCTTGTGGATCTCGCTCGGGCAACCACACCACGGCATCGGGGCCGATGATCTCGTCTTCTTCGGTATAGGCCGGTACACCCTGGGCGGTCCATCGCGCCACACAGGGCAGCGACAGCCCCCAGCCGATGCCGAACAGGCCATTGCCGGTCGAGCTGGCGTACCCCAGCGACAAGGAGGGGGCGAAACCGCGTCCCGGTGAAATCGGCAGGGCAATCTCATAGGACGCCGTGCCGTGGGCGCCGATGGCGCTCCATCCCTTGCCTATGCTCTGGATGGCGCCGCCGCCCTTGGGCAGTGCCGGCGCGTTGACAGGCATTGTGCTGTGTTCACTCATCGCGAACCTCCGCCAGCCCGGGCTGTGTAGTTCACCTGCACGATGATGTCGGTCAGTGACGCCAGCATGTCCTTTTGGGCTTCGGGGTTGGGGAAGTTCAGGCACCACGTGGAAACCGCACCGGTGTATTCGAAGGGCAGGTAGCGCTCATCGTTGAAGTTGAGGGTGAACAGGCCGTTATCGTCAACCCCCGTGGAAAGGGCAATTTGCTGGTTGGCGTAGCGGCTTTCCACGGACCGGCCACCGGGAGACATGAACACCTTGCTGGCGGTCTGGGTCAGTGTGGCCCGAATGTTTTCATAAGGGCCGACGATGGCTGGCAAGGAGACGCTGATGGTCTTGATGCGCCGCAAATAATGCTGCCGATTTTTGTAGTCTTCCTCGAACAACTCTTGGGTCAGCTCGAATTCGCACTGGCCTTGCAACAGGTCGGCGTGAATTTGCGCCCATTCCTTGTTAATGGTGCTGGTTGCGGTTCTGCTTTTGAGTTGACGCAGCGATACCGTTTTACGAATTTCCAGATCCCGCTCGTTGCGGCGCAAGTATTCGGCCTGCATGTTCAACAGGCTCAGCTTCAGTTGCTCGCCCATTCCGAGGCCCCGATAGGTCGCATTCCAGGTGTCGGGTTGGATGAAACGCGTGTTCAAATCCGCCAGTTCATACTGCCAGCAAGCTTCAGCCGTCAGGCAAAGACCCACTGTTGCGTCGTAGGCTTGGCGGTAGAGCGCGGCAAACTGGCTATTGAGCCATTGGTACAGTTGCGCTTTGGTAAAGCGCTTGCGGAAAAAATCGTAGTTGGTCTTGGCTTGGCCCAGGCTCGATTCCGCCAGGCGAAGTTGCAGGCGCGTGGCCGTTTCCTGCTCGGCAACATGTGCCAGTTGTGCGTCGACCTGCGCCAGTTCGAGCTGTGCCTGGTCTCGGGCCTGGGTCCATTCCTGCCGACGACGATGGAACTGTGCCGTCCGCTCGAGGTGGGTCGCTGCCGTGCGATCGCTGATGGCGGTCCCTTGGGCGATGGCTGCGGCAGCATGCATCACACCTTCCCAACGGCTGCCGCCGTTGCTCAGGCCAAAAACGTTAGGGGCCATCATTAGGCTGCCCGACGCGGCTTGAGAGTAGGATGCGTCCAGTTCAGCTGCGCCACTTCTCAAGTACAACCGACAGGCCTGCCTCTCGGCTTCACTGAGGCCTTTGTCCAGCAGATGCTGGTAGTGATGGGCTCGTTCCTCGACGATAGTTCGGCTGGCGAGTAGCGCCTGGCGGTTATGGCGGTCGATCTTCAGCGCCTGGCGTTGCAGGTCGACCGAGATTTTCGCCAGGTCCCAGGCTTGCTGTTGTTGCAGTTCCTGCAATTGAGCCTGCTCTTTGCGCTCGATCAGCGATAGCAGCGTGGCACCGAACTGGCTGAGGCTTTCAACGGCACTCTGTGCCTGGCTGTGCATGACCATGAAGCGATAGTTCGGGAGGTGTGGGAGCGATAGACCCGACGCGGCGCTGTCGGCGATGTTCAGGGCGTTGGCGCCGGGCAAGGCGCGAGGATCCAGCGGCGGAGCGAACAGCGGCAAATGCAGCGGCTTGCCGACGATGTCGAGGTTATGCCGCAGGTTGTACAGGCGACTTTCGGTGATGTCCCAGCGTTTGAGCAGCTCGGGGTTGAACGGTACGCGCAAGTACGGAGTATCGATCGCAGGCAAGGACGACGGCGAAGGGTTACCACGAATGCGCAACGGGTGGGGGGTGTCGGACTGGCTCAGGAGGCGTTCGAACCCGCGCAGGTTTTCATTGCTGCTTTCGCCCAACGCTTGCAGGCTGATGCTCGTCCATTGATCGAGTGTCTGAACGACCGCCCGCGGTCCCAATAACTCTAGCGCCCGTACGTACCATAGCTTGGCCTCACTGAGGCTATCGGGTGTCAGCGCGCGATACGCGGCGTCGCCTCGGTTGATCAGGATGTCGAGGTACAGGAAGTACAGCGCTTTGCGAAAGTGCACCGGATGACTGAGGGCAATCTGGTGTGGATCGTGGGGGGCCTGGTCGTGATAGGCCGTCATATTGCTGTCGACCAGAGGCACGCTTCTCCAACACCCCTCATTTGCGCGACTCGGGTCGAAGACATATCGGAGCCAGCGTTCGGCTTCCTCGTATCGTTGTTCGGTGTTTAGCCGGTGGGCGATCAGCCACGGTACGTAGAGGAACAGCTCCGTGAAGTAACGGCCGTATGGGCCGTGGAAATCCATCTTGTTGCTGACGACGCCTGGTAAGGCCGGTTCCGGCAAATGTTGTGTCTGCCAATCAAACAAATCATCCAGGCTGTTTTCGGTACGACGGATCAGTTCTGGAGCGAATAGGGTGTTCAACCTGATGGGCTGGCGCGGTTTGTTCTGGGCATCGCTTTCGTTGATGGCGGAATCGGCGAAATCGATGGATTGACTGGCGCCCAGGCCTGGCGTCGATACGTGAGTAATGGTTGGCGGCTGGAGGCGTGCCGGAGTGAACTTCAGCTGGATCGCCTTGAGGGCGGAGTAGAGCTTTTTTTCCGGCTCCTCGGGGTGAACGAAGGCGACCCCACAAAGGAAGGTGTCACCGTGCTTGGCGAGGTCTTTGCTGCGCCAGGTGAACTCAAGGAACTTCTCCAGGTTCGGTGCGGGGCTGGACTCTGCTACGACCGTCAGGTCTTCATAGGTTAGCGATTGAGTGTGCGAGGCGTCCGGGTGGCGGAAAATCACGTACTGGAGGAGGAGGGGTTCGTCCAGACTAACGAATGTCTCACCCAGGTTCAGCGGGGCGGAATTGTTAGCGTGCAGGGTCAGGTTTTGCACCGTGCCGGATATCCTGGTGTCAGTCACACGTCTACTTGCTGCGATCAGGTGTCGTGCTGCTTGGGTGGAAATTAATTTCCCCTGAAAGTCCTCTGACAATGTAAGGCCAAGCGAGTGTTCATTATCCTTGATTACATCGGTCATGTGATCGAATGACAGTCGGTAGTTTTGATCGAGGGCCTTCGAAGGTGCATTGATTACTGAAGAAAACGAACCGGCGTTAAGTACTACATAGGGCGTTTCCGGCAAGCTTCGGGCAGGAAGCACCCAGCCAAAATGAAGTCGAGGCGTGCGATAGGGCGAGGTCGTTAGTCTCAAGCGCATTTCTTTACGATTTGAAGGCGTACCGATAGCGCCGCCGTCAAGGCCGATGACCGCGCTTATACGCAGCGTGAGGGTAGAGGCTGTGGGCCCCTCGACTGATTCGATGCCAATGCGTTGCCGATGCCCATCGAAATCCGACATGGAAACTTCCATATTCTCGGGAAGGACAACTTCAATGGGAACGATTTCGCCGGATGTTTTGGTTTGGATACGTTGCGCCGTAGCGCTGATGAGTGTTTTTTTATCGGCGTTGTACTGGCGATAATGCTCTTTCGCTGCTTGTTCCGTGGTGGCTGAGCTACCGGGCTCAGGGGTGAGGTTTTTATCGATGCACGTTGTTTTAATGAACGTGAAGTGGTTGTCGGTTGAATTGAGCGAGTCGGTCCTGGCTTCACGTGCACACAAGGCGAGAAACAACACATCGCGCGCACCCTTGCGGTATTGCACAGCAACAGTGCCGACCAATGCCTTGATCGCATCCAGCTCCATGCTGCGAAGCGCGTTGTCCTCGCAATAGCCCTGCAGGCAAACGCGTGGGGTGCTCCAGCTTCCATCCGGTTTTTTGAAGCAGAGGCTCAAGCGTAATAGCGGATGATGGGTGGTCGCTTGTGACGGTGAAGAGGCATTGCGGGTGGCTGACGGATCCTGATGGATGCATTCGGCCCATACGACGAACAAACGATTGTTGAACCAGACCGGCCTTATTGAATGTTCGACCGCGTTATCGGAAATTGGCACGTTGGCTTTTTCCCAGTCCGACCAGGCGTAGGGATCGGGCTGGTCAAGTTTCGGCGGGGTGGCAGGCGAGGGCGGTGGCGTGCCGTTGATTGGGCGTTGAGCCATGTTCAGCGAACGCCAGAAATAGCTGTTCTCGGAGCGTGATTTGGCAATGAAATAGTAAGTGCTGTTGGCAAAGTCCTCGCCATTGATGTAACCATTGAGAATGTTCAGGTTGGCGACTTCTTCGAACCGGGTCAGGTATGCCGTGACCGCGGACTGGACCGCATCGGGTTGAATCTGGTTCTGATTGAGGTCGTTTTCCAGTTGCCGGAAGTTGTCGCTCTTGTTGGCCCTCAACAGTGGGTCCAGATAAATCGCCGGGAAATAGAGCAACTTTTGATGGGCGGCCCAGGTGGGGTATTGATGCAGCTCGTTGCGCCAAGTCTTCAGTTGCTCGGCGCCCAGGCTTGCCGAGTCGTAGCCGGGTTCCAGGTTCATCAGGATGCGATGGACGTATTGCTGCAGGCTGGCGATGGCACACGCCACGGGTGTGGTGGGCACGTCCTGGCTGACCAGCACATCGAGCAACCAGTATTCGTAAAGCGCCTCGGCCGTCTTGAGCTTCAGGTTTCTTGTCGTAGGGGTGTTGGGCGCGACCTGGTTCAGATAGAGCGCTAGCTGTGCATCACGCAGGCTTTCATCAAGCTGCTTTTTTATGGCAACGGTCATATTCAATCCTTGAATGTTGAGGAAGATGGACGTGTCAGTGGCAGGCCGCGATCAGCGCTTCACCGACGCTCCTCCAGTCCGATGTCTCGCTGTCGCTGTTGAGTGCGGTTGCCTTGAGCAGCAGGCTGGCCGACAGCCCGGTGTGCTGGCAGCACGCCTGGCAGCGCATGATCCAATCCACGGCTTCCATGGACTGGGCGCGTTTGTGTTCCAGTTGTGCGGTCAGGCAACTGACTTCGTCAGTGCTCCAGTCCAGCAGGCTGGCCAGCAGTTTATTGGCTTCTTCGCCTGTGCCTTGCGGCGTGTCCTGGTTGGCAAGCTGCAAGTAATGCAGCAGGTGTTCTTCTGACCGGGCCTGATGGTGGGCACAGTGACTGAAGCGTTCGAGTAGATACAGGGTTTGAGGTGTCAGCGTTCCCGTGCTGCCTGCGGCCAGCCAGGTTGGGTTATTCATCAATTGCCGCAGGGTGCTGCTGCTCAGGTGCAAACCCTTGCACGCTTGGGCCGTGCGCAATACCGTCGCCAGCAATGCAGGCATTTTCCCAGGGGCGCTCTCGATGGCCGCGACAACCATCGTTGCATGGGTGTCGGCCATTCGCATCACGCAGGGGAAGTACTCCGCAGACAAGTCGGCAAGGTCGTGCAGCAAGGTCTCCACCACGTGCCGGTCTCCGCTCGGTTGGGGCTCTTGCGCCAGCAGTATCGACAGTCGTTTTTCCAGGCTCTTGTTCATTGGCACGTCGTCTTCGACAACCTCGAACAGACGACACCATGACGCGACATCCCGGTTGTCTTGCTTGAGCCAGTCGACGGCCCAATCCAGCGCCATCAGTACATCGAGAATGTCGGGTTGTGAGACGTGCGAAGTACTCAATGCCCCTGTCACCAACGCTTTGCAGAAATCCTCCCCGCCCAGTAAGTGGGCCAGCGCCGTGCATTCGAAGGGAGAGAGCCCAAACATCCGGGCGATACGGGCCTGGCGGTAGAGTGACGAGACCGTGGATAAATCGTGTTTAAACGAAGACAGGTATTTTTCGGTTTGCTTCGTTAGCAACAGCAGCGAATCTTGCGTCATGGGAAGTCCGAGGCCCGCACTGAGATAGCTGAAGGTTTTCAGGTCCGTCGTGACCAGGTCTTCCACCTGCGGGTGTCCGAGCAATTGGTTTCGATTGAACACCTGGTCAAACAAGGGCACCTGCTGGCCGCAAGCAGCAATCGGCATGTCGTGCAGTAACGACGCAAACTCTTGCGGTGCGATGCCGTGGCGTTGGTTCAGGTAGCGATAGACCCCCAGGGTGCGCAAGGTATTGGTGTTGAGCGTCATCGTCGTGTTGCCTTCCGAGCGCAAGGCATTGACGATCAGCGTGTCCAGTTCGGCAACGGGAATACCGGTCCAGCGCTGCAATCGGATCATTCGCTGCATGCGGGCGAACCGTTCGCGAGATGCATGGATGACGGTGTCCGTGGATTTGAGAGTCGTCAGGGTGGCTGTCGATTCCGGCCCGTTGATGTAAGCGGCTCCATAATTGTTGGCATGAATCGAGGGGGGGCTCTCGGTCGAGGTTCGCGGGCTGTAGGCACCTTGTGCCAGCAACTGCTCGACCTGTTCCGTGGTCAGCCCGGTGCGCTCCTTGAAGAACGAAAGATCGTGGAGGCGATTGGGGTTTTCAGTGCCGTAGCTTCTCTTCAGGACGTCAAGGTCCAGGTCTGAACTGGCCGGCGCGAGCAGGATTTTCTGTTGCTCAGGACTGAGCCCGGACAACAATCTTTGCGCCTCGACATGGGATTGCGAAACACGCCCGTAAGGTGAATCCCCTGGTGAAAACGGAAGTTTCAGGCTCACCCGATAATTCAATTCGCCCAGCACCGGTTTGTTTGCGCCCAGCCCCAACAGGCACTGGTGATGATGCAGGTCGTAGGGCAGCGAGAAGGGGTAGTGTTCGCTGGCCAGGACCTGGTGGACGGTCTTGTCGCTCGTTGCCAGATGGGCTTCGATCGCGCTGCGCAAGGTGTCATTGACGATGTCCAGCATTGGCCGCGCAACGAAGGCACTTTGTTGATCGAGCATCAGCCCCTTGAGGTCCGGTCGTCGTTGCTCCAGAGTGATTTTGTCGGTTGATGGGGAGGCGTTTTCCAGCTGGCCGGCAAACAGATACAGCGCCCGCAGATAGGCCACGGGCGAGTCGATGGCAGCGATGTCACCTTCCTTGCAGAACTGATCCCAATGCTCGTTGAACAGCGCTTGATAGCTGACGGACGCCGAGGTTGAGTCCGAACCCAGGCTGCGCCGGGCACGTCGCCGAGTATCGCTGGGTGATATCAGGTGCTCCTGATACAGGCGACTGACCTGCCCGGCATAGCTGGCGGCATTGTCATAGACCTGCCCGGCATCCACGTCGGTATGCTTGCCCAGTTCAAGGATGAATTGCGCCTTGCCCATGCGCATGACGTCGAAGACCGACGTCAATCCCATGCGCTGCAGGGCTGTCCTGAAATCGGCCTGGGCGTTGTCATCGCCGATTGGGGCCTCGATGAGCCGGTGCAACAGTGAGTCGTTGCTTGCGTCCATGTGCTGTCTATCTCCTGTTCGAACGGAATGTGCGGTCCAGGGGAAACCGTACAGGAGCGTGGGACAAAAGGCGGTAGGACGAGAGGGGGTGGGTTTTGTACGAAAGGGCGATGCGTTGTCTGGATCTTGGTTGAGCGGGAGTTGATACAGTCGTTATGGATGAGTGTGTAACAGTGACTGGACAAGTCGAGGGAGGGTGACCTAGCGTGCAATTCATGTGGAACTGATTACGAGGACGCTATGGCCTGCATCACAATTCGAGACCTTGATGATCAAATCGAGGAACAACTGCGTATCGCAGCGGCGCGCAACGGTCATTCCATAGAGGAAGAGGCACGGTTCATACTGGAGCGAGCCCTTGCGATGGGTAGTCCTCAGGGAGGATTGGGTAGTCGTATCCGAAACAGGTTCAGTGCCTTGGGCGGTGTTGAATTGGATCTGCCCCGTACAGAGCGCACGGCGCTCTGATCGCAACCCGCAATACCAAAGACTTCAAGTTCCCAGGCGTTGAAGTCATCAACCCCTGGAACCCTTGAGCAAAGCCTTCACGCGAAACGCCCATTGCCAATTGGAAACGGGCGTTTCTCATGATCAAACCCTGAAGTGACTCACCATCATCTGCAACTGATTACCCAACCGCGCCAGTTCCACACTGGAAGCAGCGGTTTCTTCGCTGGCGGCGGCGGTCTGTTCCGAGACGTCGCGCACGTTGATGATGCTGCGGCTGATTTCCTCGGCCACGGCGCTTTGCTGCTCGGCGGCAGCGGCGATCTGCTGGTTCATCGACTGGATGTTCGACACCGTGCGGGTGATGTTTCCCAGTGATTCCCCAGCCTTGCGAGTCAGGGCCACGCTGCTGTCGGTGAGGTTGCGGCTGTTGTTCATCACGGCCGCCACTTGCTGGGTGCCATTCTGCAAGCCGGCCACCAGGCCTTCGATTTCCTCGGTGGATTTCTGCGTGCGCTGGGCCAGGCCACGGACTTCGTCGGCGACCACGGCGAAACCCCGGCCGGCTTCACCGGCGCGGGCCGCTTCGATGGCTGCGTTGAGGGCCAGCAGGTTGGTTTGCTCGGCCACGGCCTTGATCACGTCCATGACGCTTCCGATCTTGTCGCTTTCCTGTTGCAGCACGGTCATGGCGTCGGTGGAGCGAACCACTTCGCTGGCCAGCCGTTCGATCTGGGCGATGGCTTCACTGACCACCTTGTCACCGGCACGGGCTTCGCCGTCGGCTGCGGCTGCGGCCTGGGAGGCTTCTTCGGCGTTGCGTGCCACTTCCTGCACCGTGGCGGTCATTTCGTGCATGGCGGTCGCGACCTGGTCGGTCTCGACTTTCTGGCTGTTGACCCCGGCGCTGGTCTGCTCGGTGACGGCGGACAGCTCTTCGGCGGCGCTGGCGATCTGGGTCACACCATCGCGGATGCCGCTGATCAGGTCGCGCAGGGTCACGCCCATGCGCGCGATGCCTTGTTGCAGCACGCCCAGCTCATCGCGACGGGTCACAATGACGTTGTGCGACAGGTCGCCACCGGCAATGCGCTCGACGACGGCCAGGGTGTCGCGCAGCGGGCCGGTGATCTGGCGAGTGATGATCACGGCTGCAATGACGCCGACCAGCAATGCCAGCAGGGTGCTGACCAGTTGCAGGGTGCGCGCCTGGGCACTTTCGGCGTCGCGGCGGTCGAGTTGGATCTGGTACAGCTGTTCGCTCAACGTCACGATTGACGCGCCTTGTTCCGTCATTTCCTTGCGTGCCTGCACCGCGTCGGCGGTGGCCAGCTTGAAGGCCTGCACGGCGCTGCGGTATTGGGCCAGGGTGGTTTCCAGTTGGCGCAGTTCATCCTGGCGGGTGCTGGAGAAGTGCTCGTTCAGCGGCTTGAGCGACGCGATGGCGGCGTCCAGCTGGGTGACAGCCTTGCGTTCGGTGTCGGCGTTGCTGTTGGCGGTGTAGCCGCGCACTTCATAGCGGGCCAGCATGAAGTCCTGCTTGGCCTGGGTGATGGCCTGGAACTGGGCGAAACGCTCGTCGCCGGCGCCCATTTTCCGAACGTCCGAATCCAGGGTCTCGATCAGCTTGTAGGCTATCTCGGCGTTAGCGCCCATGGCATCGCGGGCAGTATTGCCCGTGCGGTAGGCGCTGCGCATTTTGTTCAGGGACACCTGGTAGGCGTTGATGACTGCGCTCTGCTCCTTGAGCAACTTGACGTTTTGCGGGCTCTTGAAGCTGCTGAGCAGGGCGTTCTGTTGCGCCACGAAACCATCGAGGGTGGTCTGCACATTTTGTGCGGCGGTCTCGTCACCGTTGGTCAGCATGTATTGCAGACGGGTGACGCGAAGCTTGGTCAGGCCGGCGTTGAGCTGGGTGATGTCGCTCATCCAGTTGCTGCGCTGGATCAGTCCACCCAGGCTGGTCCAACTGGTCAGGGCCAGCAGGCAAGTCAATACCAGCACCAGGCCGAAGCCCAGGCCCAATTTCATGTTGACGCTAATGTTGCCAAACCAGCTATTCATCAAATTCCTCCAGGAACGTTGTGCTGCTTGATCGTCGGTACGCTGGAAGATTGTTGTTGTTAAGAGCCAGCAAGAGCATGTAACAGGGCTGTATCGGCGGGGAGGGCAAGATCTGTAAGTTTTTTTCCGGGTATCTGTGGGAGCAAGCTTTGCTTGCACCCCAAGCTTTTTTTCACATCTGTTTCACCGCCTGCCTACGTCGGCCTCTCTACTGTCGCGCCATCGAATGACTGGGTGGATGCCGTCGGGGCGGCTTGATGTGGAACTGAGACTGAGCCTTTTCGGCGTAACGCGCTCGATCGATACGCGGCGCTTTGCCCGCTACCAAAACGCTGTGGTCGTGCTGGCTTCGGCGCTGCTGGTCATTCCATTGACGCTCTGGCTGCTCAGCCCGGCGGCGATACCGGACCTGGCCCACGGCAACATCGCCGGCGCCCGGGCCTTGGCCGATGGCTGGGCCAAGGGTGAGATGATCGTGTTGGTGCGTCACGTCGAACGCTGCGATCACTCCAAGGCCGCGTGCCTGAATGATCGCGAAGGCATCACTGACCGGGCCCGTGCCGTTGCGGTGGGCCTGGGGGCGCGGTTCGAGCAACTGGGCCTGGATAACGCCGACCTCTACAACAGCCCTCTGGTCCGTGCGACCCAGACGGCGGGCTACATGTTCAACAAGGTGAGTGCTGGCGACGACTGGCTGATCAATTGCCGCCACGACCTTCTGCGCAATGCCCTGGCCCACAAGGTCGCCGGGCGCAACCTGATCCTGGTCACCCACAGCGAATGCATGCAGGCATTGGAAACCGCGCTCCACCGGCCCACTTCGACGTTTGGCTACGGCGCTTCGCTATTCGTCTCCACCGCCCAGCCACAAGCACCGCAGTTGCTTGGTTTTATCGAAGCCTCTGACTGGCGCTCGGTGGCTTCCAGTAACCTTTCCCACGATTAGGACCGACCATGCTGACGTCTGCTCGCGCCCGTTTCTACGGGCTCAATCTTGGAATTCCCCTGGTCTGCGCCTTGGTGGTGTTCTTACTGTTCGACATGACTCGCATCGACATCGCCTTCAGCAATTTATTCTACGACCCGCTGCACCAGGTCTTTCCCTTGGAGCACGTGCGGCTGTTCGAGAAAATCACCCATAAGTGGGCCAGGATCATCCCGAACTGGACCGGCGAGGCGGCGATTATCGGAGCGCTGTTGTCGTTTGTCTGGCCGATCTTCAAACCGGAAAAACGCCCTGGGCTGCTTCGCCTGCTGGATAAGACCCGACTGAGCAAACCACTACGTTTTGCCCACAAACATCGGCGCGACTTTCTCTACGTGGTCTTCGCCTTTTCCCTCAGCACCGGGGTGATCCATTACCTCAAGGGCCACACCAGCGTTTACTGCCCGGTGGAAACCACCCAGTACGCTGGCAAGATCGAGCACAAGGAATGGTTCCAGAATTTCGAGCTGCTGAAAGTCGCCGGTGACGGTCGCTGCTGGCCCGGCGGTCATGCGTCCGGCGGCTTTACGATGCTGGCGCTGTATTTCGTTGCCCGCCGTTACCGCTGGCGTCATTCGAAAGCCTTGATGCACGGGGCGCTGGCCCTGGGGTTTGTCTACGGCACGACGCGGGTCCTGCAGGGCTGGCATTACATGTCCCACACGTTCTGGGCGGGGATTTTTGTCTGGTTGAGCTGTTGGCTGATGGCGTTGCTGTTTTATGGGCGCGCGGCTTTGGAGCAGCCCGTGTTGAAACCACCGCGAGCGATGCAGGCGGCTGCCGTGCCTGCGTCGGGCAATGCACATTCGTCAGCCTGAATGCCAGGCGAAAAAAAGCCCGCTGGGAGAGCGGGCTAAAACCTTAGTTTCTTGAATGAGCGAGGCGACTGTACCCAATCACGCGGGGGCGTGGGGTGAAGAAAAGTTCATGAGGCCAGCTCCTTGCCAGACCTCATGCCCTTGTACGCTGCTCACCTGAGATCAAACCGATCCAGGTTCATCACCTTGACCCACGCCGCGATGAAGTCCTTGACGAACTGCCCCTGGGCATCCGGGCTGGCATAGACCTCAGCCAAGGCCCGTAGCTGGGCGTTGGAGCCGAAGACCAGATCGACGCGCGTGCCGGTCCATTTGACCTGGCCGGTCTTGCGGTCGCGGGCCTCGAAGGTTTCCTGGGTGTCGGAAAGGGCTTTCCATTCCACGCCCATGTCGAGCAGGTTGACGAAAAAGTCGTTGCTCAACGTTCCGGGCCGTTGGGTAAAGACACCGTGCGCCGTGTGGCCGACGTTGGTGTCCAGTACCCGCAGGCCGCCAATCAGTGCCGTCATTTGTGGGGCAGTGAGGGTCAGCAGTTGTGCTTTGTCGATCAACAAAGCCTCGGCGGACACGCGGTACCGGCCCTTGAGGTAGTTGCGAAAACCGTCGGCGATGGGCTCGAGAAAACCGAACGACTCGACGTCCGTCTGCTCCTGGCTCGCGTCCATGCGTCCCGGCGTGAAGGGTACCGTCACGCTGAGCCCGGCATTTTTCGCGGCCTGTTCAATACCGGCGCTGCCAGCCAGCACGATCAGGTCCGCCAGAGAGATTTTCTTGCCGTCGGCTTGGGCGGCATTGAACTCGTTCCGAACCCTTTCCAGGGTCGCCAGCACTTGGGCCAGTTGTTCTGGCTGGTTGGCCGGCCAATCTTTCTGCGGGGCCAGGCGCAGGCGGCCACCGTTGGCACCGCCGCGTTTGTCGGAGCCCCGGAAGGTGGAAGCCGCGGCCCACGCTGTAGACACCAGCTGTGAAACCGTGAGCCCCGAGGCCAGTAGCTTGCCTTTGAGGGCGGCGATGTCGCCGTCGTTGACCAGCGGATGGTCGACCGTCGGGATAGGGTCTTGCCACAGCAGTTCTTCGTTGGGCAGTTCCGGGCCGAGGTAGCGTGAGAGCGGGCCCATGTCGCGGTGGATCAGCTTGAACCAGGCGCGGGCGAAGGCGTCGGACAACTGGTCCGGGTTGGCCAGGAAGCGCCGGGAGATTTTTTCGTAGATCGGGTCGAAGCGCAGCGCCAGGTCGGTGGTCAGCATCGTTGGGTTACGCCGTTTGGCCGGGTCGTGGGCATCGGGAATGATGCCCGCGCCGGCACCGTTTTTCGGCGTCCATTGGTGCGCGCCTGCAGGGCTCTTGGTCAGTTCCCACTCGAAACCGAACAGGTTCTCCAGGTAGTTATTGCTCCAGCGGGTCGGGGTGGTGGTCCAGGTGACTTCCAGGCCACTGGTGATGGTGTCGGGCCCCTTGCCGGTGCCGAAGGTGCTCTTCCAGCCCAGGCCTTGCAGCTCCAGGCCCGCGGCCTCGGGCTCGGCGCCGACATTGTCCGCAGGGCCTGCGCCGTGGGTCTTGCCGAAGGCGTGGCCGCCGGCAATCAGTGCCACGGTTTCTTCGTCGTTCATCGCCATGCGGGCAAAGGTTTCGCGAATGTCCAGCCCGGCGGCGACCGGGTCCGGCTGGCCCTCGGGGCCTTCCGGGTTGACGTAGATCAGCCCCATCTGCACGGCGGCCAGCGGGTTCTCCAGGTTGCGCCCCTCGTCGGTGCGGCTTTCTTCGTTGCCGGGCTCGGCCACCAATTGGCCTTCGCCGGGGTCTTGCATGGCGGCTTTGTCGGGCTTGCCGTAGCGAACATCGCCCCCCAGCCATTTGTTTTCCGAACCCCAGTAGACGTCTTCATCCGGCTCCCAGACATCGGCGCGGCCACCGGAAAAACCGAAGGTCTTGAAGCCCATGGATTCCAGCGCGACGTTGCCGGTGAGGACGATCAGGTCAGCCCAGGAGATATTGCGGCCATATTTCTGCTTGATCGGCCACAGCAGCCGACGCGCCTTGTCGAGGCTGACGTTATCGGGCCAGCTGTTGAGCGGTGCAAATCGCTGCTGGCCGGAACCCGCCCCACCGCGCCCATCACCGGTGCGGTAGGTGCCCGCACTGTGCCAGGCCATGCGGACAAAGAGCGGTCCATAGTGGCCGAAGTCTGCCGGCCACCAGTCCTGCGAGTCGGTCATCAGTGCATTCAGGTCTTGTTTCAAGGCCTGGAAGTCCAGGCGCTTGAACGCTTCTGCATAGTTGAAATCCTCGCCCATCGGGTCGGACAGCGAGGAGTGCTGGTGCAGGATCTTCAGATTCAGTTGGTTTGGCCACCAGTCGCGGTTCGTCGTGCCACCGCCAGCGGCGTGATTGAACGGGCATTTCGATTCGTTTGCCATGAGAAGCTACCTTTGGTCGTATTCATCCAGCTATCCAGCCCGGCGAGGCTTCGAATAGCGACAGGCGAAATACACAGGGCGCAGGGCTCACAGTTCGCTCAACTGATCATGTTTGGCCACGCTGCAATATCTAATTGCTAGCACGGTGGCCCACGGCAAGCCCAGTACGTTTCTGAACGCTTCGTATCTCTTTGTCAGGTTTCACGGGCCGGATTACACCAGCCTGAATTCAGGCTAGTCCTGCTTTGCCAGATAGCTAATAGGCGCAGTATTAACGGTCGATAGGGATAATCTTTTATCGAAGCCAAGCGGCGAGGCAGATGATATGAATGGCGCCTGCCGTGACGGACCCAATAATGAACAAATGCCCGCGCAGCACGGCCTTCCACGAAGCGGGTCATGCCCTGGCCTTTTGGTGGAACGGTCAACCGATAAAACGCATCACCGTGCGTACCAAGGCGGAAGCCTGCACGGGACCTCTGTTCGACCTGCGCGGCAACCCTCAATACGCAGAAGGGTTGGTGGAAGCTGACTACCTGGTCGCGCGCCCGGCCTTCGACGCCCCGGGGATCGCTGAATTCCTGCCCTCGATGGTCGATGCCATTGAACGTGACCTGCTCCATTGCTTCGCGGGGCCAGTGGCCGAAGCGGTCTACCGGCACCGCCGGTCCGACCGGTTGATCAGGGGCAGCGGCCGCGGTGACCTGGACCGGGGGCATGAATTGATCAGCCTGCTACCACCGCGCAAGCTGCTCGACGCCCAAGCCCAGGCCATCGCCCGCTGCAGTTGCCTGGTGCACCGTTACTGGCCGGCGGTCAGCGCCGTGGCGGGCTTTCTGCAAGAGCACGGCACGGTTGAAGGGAACGCCGTCACAGCGCTGCTGTGCGAGATGACCGGGGAGCGGCCGATGTTGCTTGGCCATCAAGTGGCAAGCCTCGATTCGTGATCAAGGCGTTGCCACTGGCCCTACCCGACTCGGATGAAAGCCACTACTCGCTAGCGCTTCACTGTTTCCTCAAGAGAGAAGCGCCCCAGTGGGTTTTGTTGGAAGTGCTCGATGTTCTTGCGCGAAATATTGATGTACGGGCTGTAGTAGAGATCGATCCAGTTGACGTCCTGCTTGGCGATCGCCTGAAGGTCGGTATACATCTGCTTGCGCTTGGTCGGGTCCACTTCTACCCGCGCCGCCGCCACCAGATCCTTGACCTTGTCGTTCTTGTAGCGGGTCATGTAGTTCATGTTGGTGTCATGTCCCAGGACGAAGGTGGTCTTCTGGTCCGGGTCGAGGATGTCGTTGGTCCAGTACATCACGGACAGATCGTAATCGCCGTCGATCAGCATTTGCCAACTCTGGGTTGGGTCGACTTTCTGCAAGGTGGCTGTCACGCCAACGGCTGCGAGCTGTTGCTGGACCAGCACGGCGATCTGCTCGTCGGCTTCATTGCCCGCATTGACCACATAGTTGAGCTTCAGGCCTGAGGCGCCTGCATCCGCCAGCATTTTCTTGGCTTTTTCCGGGTCGTACGGGCGCTGCAGATTATCGGCATTGTGATAAAGCGCGCCTTTAGGGATGTAGGAATAAGCCACCTGGCCATGGCCGAAGGTCACGGTATCGACCAGGGATTTCTTGTTGATCGCAAGGTCCAGGGCCTGACGTACTTCAGGCTTGCCCAGCAGTCCGTGCTCATGGTTGATCAGCAGATGATCCTCGCGGGTGGAGGGGTCCATGTGTACGACCAGGTTGGGATCTTTCTTCAGGGTTTCGACGCGCGAGAAGGGCACGAAGATCGCCGAATCCAGTTCACCGGCCTGTACCTTCAACATCCGCGTATTGTCATCCGGGATGGAGATCCATTCCACGCCATCCAGGCTCACCTTGTCGGCCTGCCAGAAGTTGGGGTTCTTCTCCAGCACCACGCGATCACCGCGTAGCCACTCCTTGACGATAAAGGCGCCAGAGGCAACGGGGTCCTGGGCATAGGCTTGCTCACCCATTTTCTCCATGGCCTTTTGCGACAGGATGGAGACGTTGGGCAACGCCAGCTGCGCGAGGAAGGGCACTGAAGGGCTCGTGAGTGTCACCACCAGTGTCTGCGGGTCGGTTGCCTGGGCCTTGTCGATAATCTTGTAGGAGTCGCTCCACAGCGACCCTTTGTTGTCGCGGATGCGCAACAGACTGAACGCTGCATCGCTGGCGGTAATCGGTGAGCCGTCGGAGAACTTGGCCGAGCGTAGTTTGAAGGTATAGGTCATGCCATCGTCGGAAACCTGCCAGCTTTCGGCCAGCCCCGGTACCAGCTTGGTGCCGGTGTTGTCGACGCGCACCAATACGTCGTAGACATTGGAGAACACCCAGTTATCACGGTTCTGCGCGCTTTTGATCGGGTCGAACGTCGTACTTTCTTCCCGACAACCGATGGTCAGCACGCCTGCTGCCTGGGCGACACCGGCCGCCAGTGTGCAAACGGTCAACGTCGCGGCGGTCAGCAACTGCAAATGTTTCGATCGCATGGTCAAACTCCCTATTGATGAATGTTTTTTAGAGCAATGGCTCTCCGAGCACACAGCTATAACGATGTCCATTGATGTCATGGATGGGGGGCGGCGTTTTCGCGCAGATGGGTTGTGCATACCGGCAGCGCGGATGAAAAGCGCAGCCGGATGGAAGGTTCAGGGGGCTGGGCGGCTCGCCAGGCAGGGGAGCGCTCAGCAACGGTCGAGTCGGGTCGATGTGCGGAATGGACTGGATCAGCGCGACGGTATAAGGGTGCCGCGGGCTGCTGAACACGGCCTCCGTGGGCCCTTGCTCGACGATCTCGCCGAGGTACATCACGGCGACCCGATCACATAGTCGCCGAACGATCGCCAGGTCGTGGGCAATGAACAGAATCGCCAGGTTCATGCGCTGTCGCAGCTCCAGCAGCAGGTTGATGATCTGGCCCTGGATGGAAACGTCCAGCGCAGCCACGCATTCATCGGCGATGATCAACCGTGGCTCGATGGCCAGTGCACGCGCGATCCCCACACGTTGGCATTGACCGCCACTCAACGAACCCGGTTTGCGGTCGGCCAACTCCGGTCGCAGGCCGACCAGGTTCAGCAGTTCATCGACCCGCTGGCGAATCAGCGATGCAGGAATCGCACAGCGCACTCGCAGCACTTCAGCCAGGGTGTCGCCGATGCTCATTCGCGGATTGAGGGCGGTATAAGGATCCTGGAAAATCATCGCGGTTTCGTGGCGCAGTCGCTCGATGTCGATCCGCTTGCCTTGAGCCATATCCACGCCATCGAACAGGATTTGTCCGGCGCTGACCTCAGTGAGGCGCAAGATGGCCCGACCCAGGGTGCTCTTGCCACTGCCCGACTCCCCCACCAGCCCAAGCACCTCCCCGGGGGCCAGGCTCAGCGACACACCGTTGACGGCTTTCACCCATTGCCTGTTGATTCCGAACGGACCACTGCCAGGGGCGGCGAAGCGCACCTGCAGATCCTGCACGTGCAACAAGGTCATGACGAAACACCCACTGGCAGCGGGTAATGGCAGGCGACCCGGTGTGCCTCTGCCGTGGCTTGCATCTGTGGCAACAGCCGCGTGCACTGGCTGCCCTGCTGAAGGCAGCGTGGGTTGAAGCGGCAACCGCTGGGTAGCGCATCCAGCAGAGGAGGCTGGCCGGCGATGGTTTTGAGCAGGGCATGGCCGGCGCTGGTAGCCGGTTGGCAGTCGATCAGGGCCGCCGTATAGGGATGTCGTGGGTGAGCCAGCAGATCAAGCTTGTTGCCGTGTTCGCAGAGCCGACCGGCGTACATCACCGCGATGGAATCACAGGTCTGGGCGACGATCCCCAGGTCGTGGGTGATCATGATGATGGACAGCCCTCGCTGGTCGCGCAAATCCAGGAGCAGGCGCAGGATCTGCGCCTGTACCGTGACATCCAGGGCGGTGGTCGGCTCATCGGCGATCAGCACCTGGGGGTTGCAACCCAATGCCACGGCGATCATGGCGCGTTGACGCATGCCACCGGAAAACTCGTGGGGATAACTGTCGACCCGCGTTAGCGGATCGGGAATGCCCACCTGGCGTAACACATCAATGGCCTTCGCCCGTGCTTCACGTTTGGACGCTCCCTGATGCAGGCGTATGCCCTCGCCGATCTGTTCGCCGATACGCATCAGCGGGTCAAGATGACTGCCGGGATTCTGAAAAATCATCCCTAATCGCCGACCCCGTATGCCCCGCATGCCGGCTTCATCCAGCGATAGCAGGTCCTCACCGGCAAGGCGCAGGGCCTTGCCCTGGACCCGCAGGTTTGCAGAGGGCAGCAAACGCATCAAGGCCCGGCAGGCCATCGTCTTGCCTGAGCCGCTTTCACCCACCAGACCGAGGATTTCGCCTTCGGCCAGGTCAAATGACACACGATCCACCAGCGTGATCTCGTCCTCACCGTGGCCGGCGATCACGCTGAGGTCCTCGACGTGCAGCACCGGTGGGCTCATGGGCGTTCTCCGAGCTGCTCGGCGACACCGTCGGCCAGCAGGCTGAAGCCCATGGCCAGGGTGACGATCGCCAATCCCGGGAAGGTGCAGATCCACCAGGCGTTGGTGATGAAACTCTGGCCTTCGGCGACCATCGTGCCCCACTCGGCGGTGGGTGGCTGGACCCCCAGGCCGAGATAGCTGACCGCCGCCCCATTGAGCAATACCAGTACCGCGTCGGACATGGAAAACACGATCGAACCGAACATGGCATTGGGCAACAGGTGCCGAAACAGAATGCGTCCATGACCGAAGCCCAGGCTTTTGGCCGCCAAGGCGAAATCGCTTTGCTTGAGCACCAGGATCTGCGAACGGATCAGCCGCGCATAGGACACCCAACCCACCAGGGCCATCGCAATATAAAAGCTCCCCAGGCCGGGGCCGAGGATGGCCATGATTGCCAACATCAGCACCAGGAAGGGGAAGGCCAGGATAATATCGATCAGGCGCATGCAGATCGTGTCGAACCGGCCACCGATATAGCCGGCCAAGGCGCCGACGCAAGTGCCGATCAAGAACGGGAAAACCACCCCGATCACGGAAATCTGCAAGTCGATGCGCGCGCCCCAGATCACTCGGGAAAGAACGTCGCGGCCGAAATTGTCCGTGCCGAACGGATGGGCCAGGCTCGGCCCCAACAGGCGGATATCGGTGTTCTGGGCAATCGGATCGAAGGGCGCGACCCAGGGGGCGAAGAGGGCGAGCAACAGCCAGCCAAACAGAATCGCCAGGCCGAGCACGGTGGCCAGGCGACCGTTGCGCAAGCCGAGACGCAGCGCAAGACGCCAGGTGGGACTGAGGGTTTGGCCATTCATCGCATGTTCACCCGCGGGTCGATCATCACGGTTAGCACATCGGCGAGGAAGTTGACCGTGACGGTGGCGAGGGCCAGCACCATGGCCACGCCTTGGACCACCATGTAGTCGCGGGTAAAAATGCCGCGTACCAGCAATTGGCCGATGCCGGGAATGGCAAACAGACTTTCGATGACCACCGTGCCGCTGATCAACCAGCCGATGTTCACCGCCAGCAGGTTGACCGCCGGCACCAGGGAGTTGGGCAGCACATGCCGACGAAATATCGCCCGCTCGGACAAGCCCCGGGCCCGTGCGGCGGTGGCATGATCGGCTTGTAGCTCCATGAGCATGCTGGCGCGCAGGTTGCGCACCAGAACGGCGGAGAGTGCCAGGGCAATGGTCAGGCACGGCAAAACCATGTGATGCAGTTTGTCCCAAGCGGTGCGTCCATAGCCTGAGACCGGGAATAGACCCAACTGCACACTGAGCAGCAGGATCAACATGATGCCTAGCCAGAACGCCGGCATGCCGAGCCCTGCCGTGGTGAACAGGCGAATCAGGTGATCCTGCCAGCCGCCCTTGTTGCGTGCCGCCACCGTTGCCAACGGCACGGCAATCAGCAGCGCCAGCAGTACGCTGCCGAGCACCAGGAACAGGGTTGGCTCAATGCGGGTACTGATCAGCTTCAAGGCATCGACTTTGTAGAGCAGCGATTGGCCGAGATCGCCTTTGAGCAGGTTCTTGAGAAAGTAGAAGTACTGCATCCACAACGGCTGGTCGAGACCGTACTGGGCACGAATCCTGATCAGCGCCTCCGGCGTGCTGCGCGAGCCCAGCAGGGCCCGGGCGGGGTCCCCGGGGATTGAGCGCACGAGCACAAAGGTGATCATGCTGATGCCAAACAGCACGGGCAATAGCTGTAGCGGGCGCGACAGTATGAAACGGTAGCGCGCCAGGTTCATGGGCTAGTTCCGGTGGCGGTGCAGAAAATCCAGCAGGACTGGGAAATAGGCGTGGGGCTCTTCGTAGAACGGCATGTGGCTGCTGTTGGGGAACACATTCAGTTGTACATCCTTGAGCGCCATTTTCATGCGCATTGCACAGGCTGGCGTCAGTTCATCATGTTGACCGGTGGTAATCAGCACGGGCATTTCGAAGCCGGCCATCTGCTCGATGCGATTCCAGTTTTTGAGATTGCCGGTATAGAGAAATTCGTTGGGGCCCTGCATGGTCATGTAGGGCCCCATGTTCCAATCGCCCAGGGAACGTGTCACCGGCGCTGGCCATTCGTCCAGACGGCAGACATGACGATAGTTGAGCAGGGTGATGGCCGCCTGGTATTGCGGATGATCCAGGGTGCCCGAGGCTTCATGGCGCTGCATCATCGCGACGGTCTCACTGCCCAGGGCGGCCCGCAGACGCTCCAACTCCAAGGACAGGTGAGGAATATCGCCGGCGGTATTTTCCAGGATCAGGGTTTTCAGCGATTGGGGGTGATGAATGGCGTACTCGATCGCCAGCCAGCCACCCCAGGAGTGCCCCAGCAGGTGCACTTTGCCCAGGTCGAGGGCTTGGCGGACGGTCTCTACCTCTGCCACGTAACGGGTGATGTCCCACAGGGATTCGTCAGTAGGCCTGGCCGAGGCGCCGGTGCCCAACTGGTCGAAAGCGATGACCCGCAAGCCCTTTTCCTTGAGCCAGCCATGGCTGTCACGCAGATAATCGCAAGGTAATCCCGGGCCGCCATTGAGGCACAGCAGCACCTCGTCGCCGTCGCCAAAGCCATAGGCCACCAGACGATGACCATCGACTTCCACGTCGTACCGTTGGTCTGGCTCGATCTCACGCCACATCATTGCTCTCCTGCTCAGGTGCCGCTCTGGCTAAACCTTACCGAGGAAGCTACGCGCCCATAAGCTAGCAATTCTTATAGGTTTGATCTGGCATTCCCTCGCTCAGGCGTGGCATTCTACTTGCACGATTTCAGGATTGAAATTAATAAGGGAGCTGAATGGATGCAGGCCAAGCTGTCTGACTTCAATACCCGTCTTTTGTCTGGCAGGAGCCTGGACGAACAGATGGATAACACCCTGGGGATGGTCCAGGCGCTAGGCTTTGAAGCCTTGGTGTACGACTACAGTCCGGTGCCACTGGATCATGATGGGGCACTGATCACCCCGACTGTGCTGAAGTTGCGCAATACCCCCCGTGATTGGCACTCGCTCTGGTGTGAAGAAGGTTATTACCAGATCGACCCCGTCCAGCATCTGGCAATCAATGCCATATCTCCTTTTGTCTGGTCCTATCAACCGGAGGCCGACACGGTGCTGCAGCCGTTCATCGGCCAGAGTCATGCACCGGTCGTGAGCTACCTGCAGGATTCGCGCATGACCTGCGGCGTGACGGTGCCGATGCATTTACCCAAAGGCGGCTTTGCGACATTGACCGGGCTGCGCGCCGATACGAAGGGGAGCACCCTGCAGGATGTCCGGCAAACGCTGGGCGACTTCAGCCTGATTTCCCATGCCCTGCAAGAGGCGGCTTTTCCGCTGCTCGGCAAGGAAGCCCGCGCATGCCCGGTTCGCCTGACCAAACGCGAGCGTGAGTGCTTGAGGTTAGCCGCTGACGGGTTGACGGCGGCGGACATCGCCAGGCAACTGAATCGCTCCTTGGCCACCATCACCCTGCACCTGACTTCTGCAATGCACAAGCTCGGCGCCAGGAATCGGGTCCAAGCCGTGGTCAGGGCGGTGCATTATCGGTTGCTCGATAGCTGAAATCGGGCAAAAACCTATCTGTTTCTCTAGTTATTCCGCCAGCCAGTCCCCGGTATCGTGTGCGGCAGGATTTCTAGGGAGCGGCACGAAATGGATCTTCCCGTAACGCACGAAGGTTTTGCGCCTTTTGGTCCGTATCAGACCTGGTATCGCATCACTGGCGATTTCAGCAGTGGCCGTACGCCGCTGCTGATCCTGCATGGCGGCCCGGGCTGTACACACGATTATGTCGATGCCTTCAAGGATATTGCCAACAGTGGCTATCCGGTGATTCATTACGACCAACTGGGCAATGGGCGTTCCACCCATCTTCCGGAAAAAGACCCCTCGTTCTGGAACGTGGCGCTGTTTCTCGATGAGTTGGCGAACCTGCTGGATCATCTGGGTATTGGCGACCATTACGCCCTGTTGGGGCAATCCTGGGGCGGCATGTTGGCCAGCGAACATGCGGTGCTCCAGCCCGCGGGCTTGCGCGCATTGATTATCGCCAACTCCCCGGCGGACATGTCCACCTGGCTTCTTGAAGTCAATCGCTTGCGCCAGCTTCTACCCATTGAGGTGCAGCAAACACTGCTCAAGCACGAGCGGGAGGGAACCTTGACGTCTACCGAGTATTTTGAGGCCGCTCGGGTTTTCTATGACCGTCATGTCTGCCGTGTCACGCCCTGGCCCGATGAAGTCGCCCGTACCTTTGCCCAGATCGATGCCGATCCTACCGTTTATCACGCCATGAATGGCCCCACCGAATTCCATGTGATCGGCAGCATGAAGGACTGGACCATCACCGATCGCTTGCCTCGGATCAGCGTGCCGACCCTGCTGATTTCAGGCCGTTACGATGAAGCGACGCCGTTGGTGGTCAAACCCTATGTGGATCATGTTCCCGACATTCGCTGGGCGTTGTTCGAACACTCCAGCCATATGCCCCATATCGAGGAGCGGATGGCTTGCATGGGAACCGTGGTGCGTTTCCTGGATGAGTGTTTATAGGCGTCTGCGCAATCCGAGCAGTCGTTTTTGTTGTGTTTTCAGACGCGTCCTGTGAGACGCGTCTCTTTTTTGAATGGAAAATTCCCGCTCTCTTGAACCGAAAGCGATATGCAGGGTCTGGTGTGCGCGTAGTTTTGCGCATCAGCAACGTGAGTGTTTCATGGGGGTAAGCCGGCATTCGGCTCCTCGCCCGCTCACCAGCTTGCTGTCATTTCTGTATCGAGGGATCGAACATGTTCTCACCCGCCCTGTGGGCGAGGTCGTGCCTGGCTTTACTGTGCCTGTCTCCGCTAACGCTTGCTTACGCTGCGCCAACCCCCGGTGACACGGACCTGATCCGTGAACGTCAGGATCGCCTGCTCGAAGAGCAGCGTCGGCGCCTGGAAGAACTCAAGGACCTGCCCGGCAAGGAGGCGAAGCCGACTCAGCCGACGGCCCCTGTCGATACCCGTTGCTTCCCGATCAAGACCATCGAGCTCAAGGGCGCCGATGCTTTGTCCGATGCGGAGCGCGAACACCTGCTCAAGCCTTACATCGGCCAATGCCTGGGCGTGCCGCAGCTGAACGAGCTGCTCAAAGTCATTACTGACCATTATCTCGACAAAGGCCTGGTCACCAGTCGCGCCTACTTGCCGCAACAGGACCTGTCCAGCGGTCACCTGCAAGTGCTGGTCGTCGAGGGGCGCCTGGAAGGCTTGGAAGGTGCCGAGAACAGTCGGCTGTCGGATCGCGAGTTGGCGATGGCTTTTCCCGGCAAAACCGGCGAACTGCTCAACCTGCGTGAGATGGAGCAGATGGTCGATCAACTGAACCGTTTGCCGTCCAACCGTGTACAAATGGAACTGACGCCGGGGCAGAACATCGGCGGCAGCGAAGTGCGGGTCAATAACACCCCGCAAAAGCCTTGGCGCGCTGGCCTGTCCCGGCATAACGACGGGCAGAAAAGCACCGGCGAGCAGCAATGGGGCGCTTCCCTGGACTGGGACAGCCCCTTGGGCCTGGCTGACCAACTGGCCTTGCGCGGCGGCCACGATGCCGTCAGCGATCACCAGAAAACCTCGCGCAACGGGGTTGCCGGATGCGCGCTACCGCAAATACACCGCGACCCTCAGCTATTTGCAGCCCTTCATGCTGGGTGGCGAGTCCTTCAGCTTCAGCAGCCTGATGACCGGCCAGCGCAGCGAAGACGTGCTGTTCAGCCCCCAGCGCATGAGCCTGGGCGGCCTGTCGTCGATTCGTGGCTACAAGGACCAGACATTGTCCGGCGACAGCGGCGGCTACTGGCGCAACGACTTGCGTTGGAGCCGCCCGGTGACCGTGGAATGGCTGCGCCCGGTGTTCGCCGAATACGGCACCAGCCTCGGTTATGACCAGGGTGTGATTCGTGGCGATCACTACAACGGTGATCAGCACGGGCGCATGTCGAGCAACTCGCTGGAGCTGTTCGCCCGCGGTGAGCACCTGAACGCCAGCGTCACCTTTGCCCATTCCCTGGAACGTCCGGATGCCCTGACCGAGCGCGAAGCGCCGATCTACTTCCGCGTGGATGTATCCATCTAATTGCTGCTGTAACGAGACCTGATCATGGACGACCGCCAACACGCCCTGAACAGCGCGACGCTGATCCTGGGCAGCCTGGATAACTTGACCGGCCTGGTCATGGCCGGCAAGAACCTCGACGTCACCAACGCGGGCGCGATCAACAACCAGGGTGGTGAGCTGTCCAGCCAAGGCATCGTGACCGTGCGCACCGACAGCCTGGACAACCGTAGCAAAGGCACCGTCGCCGCCAATGGCAAGCTGCTGGTCACGGCGACCGGCAAGGTCAACAACGCCGACCAAGGCCTGATCGCCAGCCGCAGTGCCGGCGTCGAACTCAAGGCCGCCAGTCTGGACAACGCCAAGGGCACGCTGCAAGGCAAGGGCCTGGTGACCGTGGAGCTCTCTTGGAACAAATTGCAACAATGTGATTTTTAAGGCCGAAAATACATATCGATCGTTCCCACGCTCCTGCGTGGGAATGTCGCCAGGGACGCTCCGCGTTCCGCTTCTGAGAGGTGACGCAGAGCGTGACGGGATGCATTCCCACGCGTGGGAACGATCAAACTCGGTGTGCCAGGAAGATTGAGTTTACTGCTCTAGGGCTGTTGCGCAGCCCAGCGGGGCGGTGCGATGTTCGCTAAATCCCCTCGCCACAAAATCCGGATTGTTATCGCTCACCATGGGCAGGTTTATTTTTGGCGTCCGCTTCTTTTTCTTTCTGTCGCGCCTTGGGTGTCCCGGGTTTGCGTACAACGAGTTTACAGTGGGCACCACGGGTCTTCCCCCTTCGCGCTTTCCAGGATCTTCGGAAAGTTTCGCTCAAAGGCCCAGCCTGAAGCCACGGCAATCATGGTGGTTTTGCAGGCGGGGTTCTTTTCCGAGACGATCACGTCCATATAGAACTGACTGCCATAGATTGTCGGCGCCCATAGCACCATGTCGCTTCTTTCGGCATTGCTGTCGACTTTCAATTGGATGGTATTGACGAGTCTCCCACCCGTCGTGAGCTCGGTCACTTGTGGGTGAAAGCAGTGGTTCAAGTAACCTTGTACCCGTTTTTCCACCACCGCCCGCTCTTGCGTCAGGCAGTACTCGGGGCTGCTTATGCCAGTGTTCAGCAGCTCGTCCTTGGTATACGGATGCAGTGAGCAGCCGCTCAATAGCAGAAAAACGATCCCTGTAAATTTCTTGTACAAAACTCATGCTCCATCAGAGGTTGTGGGCTGCCAAAACTGATTGCCGCAAGGGCGGCGGGCGTGACTATACGCAATTTGTTCCTGTGTGGAATCGTTAAACGGGCTTGTCGTAGGAATCGACGGAACGAATATTCCCCATTGACTTGCAGGACATTTCCTAGAAAATTCCAGTCTCTTGCGCCTGCTGATTTCGGTGCCTAGTCTTTGTCCACCGCTACCAATTGAGCGGTCGGGTTTAGCAGCTCGGAACAACGTTAGGCGCATGGCAACTGCCTTCAATGCGGGCATTTTTATTGCTCGAATTCTTATGGCAGCTATGCGCAGGGCATCCTCGGGTGCGCCGGTTTCCTAACGTACCGGTCTGCTAACCTGCGCACGGCTGCCACCCACTCGTTTAGCAGCGAACGTGGCGGCTCCCACTAACGTTAGGAGCATTCCATGGACAAACTCATCCCCGACCCACCCGTTCCACCGCTGCACCTGGACATCGCTGCCGATGCCAACGCCGAACGCGTCATTGATTCCTATCTGAACCCCAAAACCGCCCAGCCCGACAAGAAGCTGCCTCCGGACCAGTTGTTCACTGTCGTGGAGGGCGTCGATGCTGAAAGCCTGTTGGCCAATCTCAGCGAAACCTTGGCCTCCGCCAATGCCATGGCCGGCGATCTGGCGTTCGATCTGGAGGATTCTCGACGGCATGTTGCACTAGGGCTGCAACAGTTGATCGAGCTGGGTCAGTTATTGGCAAACCGGGCACTGGATGTCATCGACCCTAGATAGGCACTCGACACTGGCAGGGGATAGGCCACGTTTTTCCAAGGAAAAGTGACAGCGCTTTTTCGAGCCGTGGCCTGTTCCAGAGGGATCTGAAACGTCGTTCTTGTTGAGTTTTCCGACACGTCCTGTGAGGTGGGGAGGCCGGCCAGATGATTCTCAGATTTATTTATGATCCATCAGTGGCCATGGAGCGACTTCCAGGACATGAACTCTGATGGTCGTAACCCGTAGCGTGCGAGCACCCCTTCGTGCAGGCGACGGAGTTCTTCGACGATCAGTGCTTGCACTTCCGGCTGCTCTTTTTCTGAAACATATTCCGCTACCGAGTGTTGAATACATGACAACGGATCAAGCTCTGGGTGAGTGATGATTTCCCGAATGGTCTTCTTGATGAGGTCTCGCCATGCCAGGCGTAGAGGGTCCGGTTCCGCAAGATCTTGCTTGATTGCCAGATATTCCAGTGTTGAGCGTTCGTAAGCCCAGATATACAAGTCGCGAAGCAGCTCTACACGGGTCATTTCGTACACGCCCAATGTGGCTCGGCTGTAGGCCTGCTCCGGTACATCCAGAAAGGTCAGCGGACAAAGGTTGGCACGGAACAGGGGGAGATTCGCTGCCAGTCGGGATGTGCGCTTATTGATGTCGGCAAAGGGCTGCAAGTAGGGCAGGTGCACCATCATGAAGAAAGACTGCTCGAATGGATCAGCGATCTGATTGGCTTTGCCCAGCAGGACGTCCAGTGCATCTTCAATTTGCTGTGGCGTTGAGAGCGGGCGATAGGTGCTTTTCCCTATGTCGACGGCGTGCTGGCGAATTCGGCCCTCGTCTGCTGGGTTGGGCAGCAGGTTTTCAGCCAAGGCGCTATGCAGGTTCATCAATGTGTAACGGTTGAACTCGGCACTCTCGATGTTCTCGACCAAAAGCTCGATAGCTGTCTTATGGTTCAAGATCATCTGCGTTTCTATGGCGGCCTTGCCCTGTGCTGCCTTGCCTTGCTCGATGAGTTGTCGCGTGTCGAGCCGTGAGTAGGTGTTTCCTTCCAGATGGCTTGATGCCCACGACAGATCAATCAGCAAGCGATTCAGGACCGCCCGGCTATAAGTGCCTGCTGGCTCCGTCGCATCAGCGGTTTTGCCCATCCTATGCAATTGGCGCCGCAACGACTCAGATAAGTACCATGTCTCGTTAGGGCGATAGGCGTCCAGAAAGTCACGTTGGTAGCCCACAGGCTTGCGCGCTTCTGTGGGCTGGTTGATGTAGGCGAGTATGTCCCGGCTGTCTGCGGATAATGGAATGAAGGTAGGAAAGGCATCGGTGTCAGTGTTCAGGGCATGGGTTTCAGCCCGGTGTTCTGTTGCGAAATAACGCCGTGCCCTGCCTTCGCCCTGCGCAGTGATTTGGCTGCTTTCGATCAGGTTTGCAAGGATGCGCTGCGCCGTTCGCCGGGCAATTTCAGGGTGCCTGGTCAAGAGCTCTGAGAGGCTCACCCCGTTCCTGGATGCCTGGATACTGTTCAGTATGTCGGTGGTCGAAGGCATGGTTGTGTTGGCGCTGTTTGAGGAGATTTTGGCGCAATTATGGCGCAGTTCCTAGAGCTGCGCCATTTTCGGATAAATATGTGGCGCAGTTCTTGACGAACTGCGCCACAGCTCATCGCAGCAGATGGATGTAGTCGCCCCGAGGGTCGGGACAAAGGTCGCCCGTTTTCACTTACTCAGCCGCCTGCGCCCGCAGCCTTCTTCCAATCACATCCATCACATCACACCCATCGCGCAGCGATATCGTCAGCATTTTGCAAAGGTCGGAGAGCACCAGCGTGTCGGAGCTGATGTCCGAGCGGAACCCGAGTCGCCATTAGGGCGACGATGGAATATAGGCTGGCTTGTCCGGGGGCTACAAGACGCCACTTTCCGAGCTTGAAGTAGGACGTTTAGCCTGTCAGCGGTGGTATTTCGTTACCTTGGTTTTGGGCTGCCAACGGTGGCTAGGGTTTGCTTCCGCTTGGGTGCGGAGCGTTCACAGGGGGCTGCTGCGCAGCCCAGCGGGAGCAAGCTCCCTCGCCACAGGGGATTTGAGCAGCCTTTAGGTGGGTGAGCTGTTCTGAGGGGCGCCGTCGTTGATCTCCTACTAGGAATCTGTAACTCGGAACAGGGCCGAGGATCTCGTTTTCCGTCTCAATAGCCTCTTCAGCGAGGCTCTTTTTTATGCTTCCCTTATGGCCACTTTTCTCTTTCGCAGCCTGCCCAGCGCTCGCCCACTTCGGACTCCTAAACCGTGCACAACCCCACCCGCAACGCGCTGACCACCCAACTCGCCACCGACCCCGATGACATCGCCACACGTGCCGCGCTTTACCGCGATCTGCTCGACACCGCCGAGGTTTCATTAGACGGCGTACGCCTCGCCGCAGGCCTGTGCGATCCGGCCGCTAACGTCGTCATTACTCAGTTGAACACCACGGCACATGCCAATCGCCCCGGGCCATTGCTGGCGCAGCTTCGCAACCTGCCGGTCGATCATCTGGAGCTGGATAACGCCGAGCTGGCCTGGTGCGATGCCCTGGCGGGGCTGCCCTTGCGCACGTTGGTGCTCAACAGCCCACGTTTCAGCTGCGATCCAAGTGTATGGCAACGCGTGCCAGACCTCGCTCTCGAGCGCCTGGAAATCAGCGGATTCTCCCGCGACGATAACGTCACCAGCCTGCCTTCCCTCGAACGGCTGCGCCGGCTGACGTTAAGCACCTACGGCCAGGACTTCGACGACAAATTCTTCGAGCAACTCGGCAATAGCTCGCTGCAAGAACTGTCGCTGAACCGTTGCGATGACGTCTCCGACGATGGCCTTCTCGCGCTGTCAAACCTCAAGTTGCGGTCACTCACGCTGGAACGCGTCGGCGAGCTGACGTCCCGTGGGATGGCGCATTTATGCAGTCACCCCCTTGAGCAACTGTCCCTCGGTTGGAGCGGTGCAATCCTGGAGGACCCTGCATGGCTCTCCGGCCTGAGCGCATTGCGCTCCCTGAGCCTGGATCAATGTTACGCAACGGATGCCACGCTGCACGCCATTGCGGGGCTGCCCATCGAACGGCTTTCGCTCTCGTCTTCGTATGTTGGCGAGGACGACCTTGAAACCTTGGAGGGCATGCCGCTCGCCGACCTGGATCTCAAATCTTCACGGCAAGTCATCGAGCGGCTCGATGTGCTGCACGGGTTTCCACTCAAGCGCCTGGGGCTTTCCGATGTGCAAGGCATCGATGCAGATACGTTGAGTGATCTGCGTGGTTTGGAGTTGGAGTCCCTGGACCTGTCATTGAACGACCTCACTTGGAAGGAACTGAAACAACTCGCCGGCCTGCCACTGAAGCGGCTGAATCTCAGCTTTTGTCGCGGCGTGGATGGCAAGGTTTTGCGCAAGCTCGTCGAGTTGGGTTTGCCGTTGGAGCAACTTGAAATAAGCGGCCTGGATCTGCGCGATGCCGACCTGGCCTGCTTGCGTGATCTGCCGCTGCGGCGCCTGGGTTTGTATGACAGCCCTTGGCTCACCGACGCCGGAGTGGCCCACCTTGTTCGGCTGCCGTTGAGTGATCTGACGATCTCGACAGATCCCGGGGAATCGCGGATTACCTCAGCCACAGTGCCGGTGTTGGAGCAATTGCCGCTGCACACACTGTGGTTGCTGAACTGTTCTGGGATCAGCGCCGAGGGTTGGGATCGTTTGGCCAGGTTGCCGGCTCGCGTGATGGGGCCAGGTATGTAGGCTGACTCTAGTCACTCATGGTCCCGGCGCAAAAAAGCGCTTGCGACAAACGCGTGGTGTCTTTTATGCCCAACAAAAAGCCCAGCTATTTTGCTGGGCTCAAATTTCTGTTTTGTGCTGGTTACGCGCAGTGAGGAACTTTCTCCACTTCCCTGTGAATCTGTTCCCCTTTAGCAATCTCAGCTGTACGTAAATCATACGCAGTCTGCAGATTCAGCCAAAACTGCGCTGACGTTTCCAATGCGGCGGCCAAGCGCAAAGCAACATCGGCGCTGATGCTACGGCGCATCAAGACAATGTCATTTACGGTGGGGGCAGAAACGTGCAATGCCCTTGCAAGCGCAGCTGCGGTAAGGCCAAGCGGTTCCAGATACTCTTCTTTGAGAATTTCTCCAGGGTGTACGGGTCTCATGCCATTCTTAAACATGATTCACCTCAGTGATAATCTACGATTTCTACATTTTCGGGGCCGTTGGCGCCCCAGACAAAACAGATCCGGTACTGACCGTTAACCCGGATGCTGTGCTGGCCTTCCCTGTCGCCATACAGCTGCTCCAACCTGTTTCCAGGAGGAGAGCGCAGGTCGTTGAGATCGACCGCAGCATCGAGCATGCCCAGCTTTCGTTCTGCCACTGAAAGGATGGCTGCCCAGCGCCGGGTTTTGCCGGTTTCAAAAAGAGCTTGGGTGTCGGCGCATCTGAAGCTTCTTATCATCTCTTAATGCTTAACGTTATGCGTTAAAGCGAGTCTACATCGTTTGCTGGGATACTCAACTGGTTGTTGGGACCTTCTGCTAGCAGGCTCAGCCCCTTGCGCTTCAGAACCAACTATTCAGATACAAAGTGGCAGTTGAATATTCTCTAAGTGCATGATTTTCGATGATTAATTTTTTGCAGTCGGAGGGTTTGAACCCCTCCGACGGTTTTCGCCGTTCGATGACTGACCCGCATCAAGCCGACGCCCCATCGTGAACGGCCAGCTTTTTACCAGTTGTAACTCAACTTCGCGGTCACTTCGCGGCCCGGGTTGTAGTAGTTCGCGGTCCCCGAACCGACCACATGTTGCTCATCCAGCAGGTTGCTGACGTTAACCGCCAGGTCAGTGCCTTTGAAGAGTTTGTAGTTGAAGGCCGCATCGAAGAGCGTCGTGCCATCGCTGGTGCCGGTGTTGGCCGCGTCGAAGTAATAGGAACCCACATAACGCGCACCCAGGCCAACGCTGACATCGGTGTCGGGGATGTTGTAATAGCTCCACAGCGACGCAGAGTGTTTTGGCGCCGTGGCGAACTCATTTCCTTTGAGTGAACTGCCGTCGTACAACGTACCGCGCAACACTTCGGACTCCATATACGAGTAGCCACCCACCAGGCTCAGGTTCGGGGTCAGCTCAGCCTTGGCTTCCAGGTCCAGGCCGCGCACACGTGATTCGCCAACGGTTTGCTGCTCGATGACACCGCTGGGCAGTACGACGGCGATGCTAACGTTTTCCTGGGTCAGGTCGTAGACGGCCGCCGAGAACAACGCGTCCATGCCGATGGGCGCATATTTCACCCCCACTTCGTATTGCGTGCCCGTCTTCGGTATTACACCCACCGTTGGTGGCGAGACCGATTCGACCATGCTGACGTAGGTGGAGACTTCGTCGTTGACGATATGGGTCAGTGCGCCGCGATAGGAGGTTTCGGAGAAGTTATCCGACTCTTTTACGTTGTTGATGTCGGTATTGGACAGATCCAGCGAGTCGTTGCGCACACCGGCGGTGACGATAAAGCGCTCATAGAAGGACAGGTTCTGTTGCAGGAACACGGCCTTGGTTTTCGTGTCGAGCTTGTCGTTGCTATAGGGCGCTACGCCGCTGGGCACACCCGTGAACACGGGGTTGGCCAGGTCGATGGAGCCTGTCGTGGCATAGACGGAGCGTTCCTCGGTGGAAGAATCACCATACTCCACGCCCACCAACGTACTGCTGTCGATGTTTTCGAAGCGGGCATCGTATTGCAGCATCAAGTTGCCGTTCAGTTGCTCGGCGTCGCTGTCAGTGCCGAAGATATAACGCGGGACGGTAGTGCCGGTGCGGGTAGGGGAGTCGCTGAGGAACACATAGCCGAAATCATCGGTCAGTTTGCTGTAGCGCAGGTTGCTGCGCAGCACGAAGCCGTTGTCGAAATCATGGCTGAAGGTGCCGCTGATGTTGGTACGTTCGACATCGTGGAAGTTGTAGCTGGGCTCGCCGTAGAACTTGTCACGGTCGTATTCCTTGTCCAGCGGGTAACCGCCGCTGTTGGGCGAGCTTTGGGTTTTCAGGTAATCCACGATCACCGAGGCCGAGGTGAAGTCCGTGGGTGACCAGGTCAGGCCGCCCATCAGGAACTTGTTGTCATCCCGTGAATGCTCGTACTCGCGATCGCTGTCTTGCATCTTTGCCGTGAAGCGACCGGCCACGGTTTTTTCTTCGTTCAACGAGTCCCCGACATCGATGCCGGTTTCGACATGGTCGAAAGAACCGTAGGTGACGTAGCCCTGGCCGAACTTGTCGAAGCGCGGCTTCTTGCTGACAAAGTTCACCGAGCCGCCCGGGTCGGCCGGGCCGAACAGCGTCGAGTTGGCTCCGCGTATTACTTCAACGCGCTCATAGGCGAAAGGTTCTTCGCGCACACCGCGCATCGAGCCCAGGGTCAGGCCGTCCCGATAGGTCGTGGCCTGGAAGCTGCGGATCTGGAAGTAATCGTTGCGGTCGTCAGTGCCGTAATAGTCGGTAATGACCCCCGGCGTGTATTGCAGCAGTTCTTCGGTCGTGCTCACGCTGCGTTGCTTCATTTCCTTGTCGGTCACCACGGACACCGAGGCGGGCGTGTTGAGGATGCTGGTAGCCACCTTGCCGCCGACCCAGAGTTCCTGGGCGACCACCGAGTTGGGGTCTTCGGTGCCATCGACCCTGGCCTTGGCGTTGACGAGGATGGGCGCAAGGCGATACTCCTCGAGTTCGGCATCAGCCTTGGTTTGCGGCGTCAGCAAGTAAGCGTTCGGGCCTTGCTGCTGTATCGCCATGTCGCTCCCCTGCAACAATGACGACAGGGCTTCGGACGTATCGAGTGTGCCGCTCACGCCCCGGGTATTGCGGTTCGCTACGCTTGAAGCATCGAAGGAAAGACTGATACCCGCCTCGCGGGCAAAGCGGTCAAGCGCCGGTGCCAGGGGACCGGCGGGAATGTTCCACTGGTGCACCGGGTGGGTCTGCTCAACGGTCGAGGGCTGTGCCAGGGTGGGTAGCGCATAGCTGCTGACGATGACGCCGAAGATCGCACCGTGGATGGCACGATTCAGTAGATGACGCTGGGGAACCGGGGACGCACTCATTAACTCGCTCCGTGGAAAGGGGATCGGCAGATCGGCCTGTAGGTCGGCCTTTTCTTACATGCCGAACGAGAATGAGAAATCACCTCATTTTTATTTGATGTTGATAGGCGGCGAAGAAAATACTTAGCTGGCGGCGCTCAACGTCACCCAATATTGGGTTCGATAATCAATCCGCAGGTGCAGTGACTGCGCAACCAATGCCAGTACCTGGTCGGTGTCGGCGAGTTGAAAGGTGCCGGAAACCCGTAGCCCCGAGACTTCATCGGCGCAGCGCAACAGGCCGGGGCGATAGCGCGACAAGGCCCCGATGAAATCACCGAGGCGCATATTGCGTGCGCTGATCACCCCGTCACTCCAGCTCCATACATCCAGGCCGTTATCTTTGAACTCACGAACGCCATCCGAGGTGAACAGCCGCTGATTGCCGGCCTGGACGGTGTTGTTGACCGCAAGGGTTTGGCTGGATCCAGGAAAGACGCTGACTGCGCCGCGCTGCACCGCGATGAGGGTCCCGTCGTCACGCTCGTACGCGAGGAACCGGGCATTCAGGGTGCTTATCAATCCGTCTCGGGTTTGCACCCAGAAAGGACGCGGTTGAGCCGAGCCCGTATCGGCGCCGGTATTGACGATGATCTCGCCGCGTCGCAGAACGATCAGGCGCCGCTGAGCATTGAAATAGCTGTCGACCGCACTGTCGCTGTTGAGCTGGATAAGGCTGCCATCATCGAGTTGGAAGCGCTTCCGCTCGCCGGTTCTGCTGTGCTGCTGGGCCAGCATGGCCGGCAGCGGCGTGTAGTCGCGGCCCAGCCAGGTCGCACCACCCAAAGTGGCCAATGCACCCAGTAGCTTGAGGCTTTGGCGCCGATGCATGCCTGAGCGGGCGCCCTTGAGGGTGTGCCGGGCCAGATCGGGTGGCACGCCGGCGAAGTCATCGCCAAGCGCTTCCACACGCTGCCACGCTAACCGATGTTCCGGGCGCTGCTGCAGCCAGTGTTCGAAACTGCGCTGGGTTTGCTCATCGGCAGGATTGAAGCGCAGGCGCACCAGCCAGTGGATCGCCTGGTCGACCACCGCCGGATCCAGCGCTTGCGTCTTACTGTTCGGCATAACGCAAGCGATAGCAGTGTTGCAGGGCCTTGGCCAAGTCGCGTTCAACGGTAGAACGGGAAACGCACAATTTTTCGGCTATTTGCAAGCAGGTCAGGCCGTCGAGTTGGGCGAGTAGAAAAGCCTCGCGAACCCTCGGTTTGAGCAGGTCGAGCAGGCGGTCTATGCGCTCGAGGCTATCAAGAATCAGCAAGCGTTCTTCTTCGGAGGGGGCCGCTTGTGGAGGAAGCAGCGCGAGGCTCTCGAAGTAGGCGCGTTCGAGCTCGCGACGGCGATACCGATCGATCATCAGGCCGCGAGCGATGCTGCTCAGATAGGCACGGGGCTCGCGCAAAGGGCCTGATTGACGGGATTTGAGCAGACGCACGAACGTGTCCTGCGCCAGGTCCGCTGCGCTCTCGTGACAGCCGATGCGCCGGCTCAGCCAGCTGTGCAACCAGGAATGGTGGCTGCGATAGAGCAGCGCGAGATCGGCATCACCCAGTGAGTCGTTGCTGCGCATCAGCATCCCGGAAACTACATAATTGATAATGAATCGCATTATATTCAGGCCGGGGACGCCAGGGCAAATTTGCCGGCCCTGGCGTTCGCCACGGTGTTCTTTGCCTGATAGGAATAGGCAAGGCTGCGAGGCAAACCGGCATAGGTGGCCCGCAGGCCGGTGGCTACCATGGCGCACACCTACCGACGGGAGTTCGCCATGCACCGGATAAAAACCCTCTTCATCACTGGCGTGAGCAGTGGTTTCGGCAACGCCCTGGCCAAGGAAGCGCTGGCGGCCGGCCACCGGGTCATCGGCACCGTGCGCAGCGAGGCGGCCTTGCAGGCCTTCGAGCAATTGTCTGCCGACCGGGCCCACGGTGTTCTTTTGGATGTCACCGACTTCGCCCGAATCGACAGCGTTGTCGCCGCCACAGAAGCCGCCCACGGCCCGGTCGACGTGCTGGTCAACAATGCCGGCTACGGCCACGAGGGCATTTTCGAAGAATCGCCGCTGGAAGAGCTGCGGCGCCAGTTCGACGTCAATGTGTTTGGCGCGGTGGCGGTGACCAAGGCCTTCGTGCCCTATTTCCGCCGGCGCCGCGCCGGGCATATCCTCAACATCACGTCGATGGGGGGCACCATCACGATGCCGGGCATTGCGTACTACTGCGGGAGCAAGTTCGCCCTGGAAGGGATCTCCGATACCTTGAGCAAGGAGCTGCGACCGTTCAATATCTTCGTGACGGCCGTCGCGCCTGGCTCGTTTCGAACGGACTGGGCCGGTCGTTCGATGCAGCGCACCCCGCGCAGCATTGCCGACTACGACGCCAGCTTTGACCCGGTTCGCCAGGCGCGCCAGGAAAAAAGCGGCAAGCAACTCGGTGACCCGCACAAGGCGGCGCGGGCGATGTTGCAGGTGATTGCCAGCCCGACGCCGCCCGCCCATCTGTTGCTGGGCAGCGATGCATTGAGCCTGGTGCGCGATAAGCTCAGTCGGGCCGCCAGCGAGATCGATCAATGGGAAGCGCTGACCCGTTCGACCGACGGCTGAGCGAACCGCAGAAAGGAGAATTGGATGACCCAGGCTGATCCGCATACCGCACGCATGGTGGCGTTGATGGAGCGGCTGGCGCCGGTGGAAGGCTACAACCTCAGCGCCCTGGAGGACGTACGTTTCCTGCGCTCGAACCGGCCATTGAGCCGCACGCCGGTCCTGTATGACCCCGGTATCGTGATCCTGTGCCAGGGACGCAAGCGCGGCTATCTGGGGAATGACCTCTACGTCTACGATGCCCGGCATTACCTGGTGGTGTCCGTTCCCGTGCCATTCACCATGGAAACCGACGCCAGCGAAGCGGAGCCCATGCTGGCGGTGTATATGCGCCTGGACCTGCAGCTGGCAAGCGAGTTGATACTGCAGGTCGACGAGGCGCTCGGCCCGAGCGATGCCCCGCCCAAGGGCATGTACGCCTCGCCCATGGATGATGGGTTGTACACCTCGACGCTGCGCTTTCTGGAAGCCATGAGCACGCCGGGTGACGCGGCCATTCTCGGACCGTCGCTGGTGCGGGAAATCTACTACCGCATCCTTACCGGCGAGCAGGGCGGCTCGATGCGCGCGGCGCTGAGTCGCCAGGGCCACTTCGGCCAGATTACCCGCGCGATCCGCAAGATTCATAGCAGCTATCAGGAGCGCCTGGATGTCGAGGCGCTCGCCCGCGAAGCCAACATGAGCGTGCCCAGCTTCCATCTGCACTTTCGCAGCGTGACGGACGCCTCGCCCATGCAATACCTGAAGTCGACGCGCCTGCACCAGGCGCGACTGTTGATGCTGCGCAACGCCATGAACGCCTCGACGGCGGCGTTCAGCGTGGGCTACGAAAGCGCCTCGCAATTTGGCCGCGAGTTCAAGCGCCTGTTTGGGCGAACGCCCCAGGCTGAGGTGGAGTGGATGAAGGCGACCTATGCATTGCCGGCGCCTGCCACGCCGTCCATTTATGTGTCGTCGCATTAGCGCTGACGACACGGTTGAAGCCGTGCGGCGTTACTTCCCTTCTTGTTGCATCAAGGCTTTGCGTAACTTTCCCGGAGAGAGGCCAAACATGCTCTGAAAGTGCCGAATAAAATGAGGTGCATCCGCGAAGCCGCATTCAAAGGCGATCTCGCCAATCTGGCGATCGGAGCTCACCAGCAGCCATCTGCCAAACCTGAGTCGGACCTGGCGGTAGAACTGGGCTGGGCTGCTGTTGGTTTCAGCGACGAACAGGCGTTCCAGCTGTCGTTTGCTGGTGCCGAGCAGATGCGCAATGGCCTCGATATCGAGGGGGTGGGCCATGTGTTTTTCCATCAACATCACGGCTTCATGCAGCCGACGATTGGATGAACTGGCGTATCCGAGAGCCTTGCGTCGGTCGACGAAACTGTTGGACGTGTTCTTTGCCACCGTCATCTGATGCACAACCTTGCCGGCACGATCCGGCCCGCAATGCATGCCGATCAGATGAAGCGCTAACTCGATAACTGAAACACCGCCAGCACAGGTAATCCGGTCCCGGTCGATCAGAAAGTCTCTGTTGATGACAAAGCGCAACGTGGGAAACCGGTGCTTCCAGTCGTCGCCATGATAGGCGTGGACACACGCCGTTCGCCCCTCCATCAGGCCATGTCGCGCGAGCACGAAGCTGCCGGTGCACAGGCCGATCAACGGCACTTGTGCGGCGGCGGCCTGGTGGAGGAACGCGGGGTAGGTTTTCGGCACCGCCTCGATGAAATCGAGCAATCCACCAATCACCACGATGTAGTCGAAACGTTCCGGGTCAGTGAGTTCACTGTCGATCGGTACGTCCAGGCCGCTACTGGAAATGACTCTTTGCCCGGGCGTGCCGAGTACTTTCCATTGGCAGCGTATGGGGCGGCTTTGATCACCCGTATCGGCGGCATGCCGCAACGCATCGGTCAGCCCCGACAGTGACAGCAAGGGGAAGCGTGGCCACAACATGATGCCAATAGACAACTCGGCGGTGCCGCGGCGCATGGGGGGACGACGCGCTTGCCCATGATCGAGCCCGTCCACGAGGCTTTCCTGGGGGGCTACAGGCTCTGTGCCGCCAGAATGTCGCAAATGTTCAATCATTCGTGCAAAGCATCCAACTGGTTATACCGCCGCTCCCACTACGATGGGCCAATGCGAAACGTTCCGCTGCCACCCTGAAAACTATTGAGGAGCATCCGATGAAGACGTCCAAAATTAAGCGTTTTTCCGGTATTTGTGCCGGGTTCCTGGTGTCCGTGCTGGCTGCGGCACCGGTGTTCGCATTGGAGACAGTGGAGCCGGGAAGCCTGACCATCGCCTTCAGTGGTGATATGCCAGGAACAGGGTATCAAGATAGTCGGATGGTCGGCTATGACGGTGAAATCCTTCAACAAATTTCTGAAAAACTGGGCCTTAAGGTCAAACCGGCATTAATGGAGTGGTCTGGGACGATCGCATCGGTGCAGTCCAAGCGAGTGGATGTCATGGCCGGCACCATGGGCTGGACCGAGCAACGCTCGAAAATCATGACCTTGAGCGATCCTATTCACTACTTCAAGAACGGTATTACCCAGACAGACAAGACCAACTGGAACAGCCTCAAGGATTTGCAAGGCAAGAAAGTCGGCACGATCACCGGCTTTTCGTTCATCCCTGAGATGCGCAAGATCGATGGCCTGCAAGTCGCCCTTTATGACACATCCGATGCGGCCGTTCGCGATCTGCTCGCCGGACGCATCGATGCGGTGATCGGTGATCCACCGGTCATGCAATACGCCATTTCCCGCAACGAGCAATGGCACCTGCATTTCAACGCCTTTGTCGACAATGATCCGAATTTTCCACTGCTGACTGGCTTGGGCCAGGTGGTGTTCGGCTTCAACAAGGCCAGCCCGGAACTGGTGACGGCGGTCAACGCACAGATTCAGACGCTCTGGAAAAACTGTGAGATGCGCAAGATCGGCGCTCGCTACGGCCTGACTCAGGATGTCTGGTTCATGCCCGAAGGCAAGGACCTGCGCCTGGGCGTCGATCGTCCAGCGGACTGGACACTGCCTGGCTGCAAATAAGTGTGTGAGGCGATGGGGTGGGTTCATGCCAGAGGCACTACCTCATCGCCATGCCTATAACAAAAAGAGGTTAGCCAAGATGTCGAGCCCGTCTGACGCCGCGTTGCTGCGCGTGCATGAATTACACAAGAACTATGGCGATCTGGAGGTGCTCAAGGGCATCAGCCTGGAGTTGAAGCCCGGTGAGACCCTGTCGCTGATCGGCCCAAGCGGTTCTGGAAAATCCACCTGCCTGCGCTGCATCAATTACCTGGAAAAACCCACCAGCGGCGAGATCTGGTTGGGAGACGAATTGATCGGTCAGCGCAGGGATGGCCAGCGTTCGAGGCTGATGAGCGACCGGGAAATGGCGCCACAGCGCCGCGAGATTGCCATGGTGTTCCAGTTGTTCTATCTCTGGCCGCACTTGAGCGTGCGCGACAACGTTGCGCTCGGCCCCATCAGGGCCCAGGGGATGCCGCGCAAGCAGGCGTATGAGTTGGCTGACGCGATGCTGGAAAAAGTCCATCTGCGGCACAAGGCCGAGTCTTATCCCGAGCAATTGTCGGGTGGTCAGCAACAGCGGGTCGCCATCGCCCGGGCTTTGGCCCAGCAACCAAAAGTGATTCTGTTCGACGAACCGACCTCGGCGTTGGATCCCGAGTTGGTTGGCGAAGTGTTGGCCGTGATTCGCGAGCTGGCGGAAGAGGGCCGCAGCATGATCATGGTCACCCATGAAGTGAGGTTTGCCCGCGATGTGGCGGATCGGGTGATCTTCATGGACGGCGGGCGCATTGTCGAACAGGGGCCGTCGAGGCAGGTGATCGATCACCCTTGTCACGAACGTACCCGCAGTTTTCTTGGGCGCATGGCTGTGGAGAGCGCTTGATGGCGAATCTGGAAGCTTTCCTCGGACTGTTGCCCTTGCTCTTCAAAGGCGCAATGAGCGCATTGGAAATTGCCCTCTGCACCTTAGTGCTGGCGAGCGTGGGCGGTTTGGTGCTGGCGGTTTTACTGACGTTCAGCCGATCACGACTGGTACACGGCGCCATCGCCTGTTTCATCGAATGGATGCGCAATGTGCCGGCGCTGGCACACCTGTTTCTGATCTACTTTGGGCTGTCCTATCTGGGAATCAATCTGCCTGCGTGGCTGGCGGCCATCGTCGGCTTGAGCCTGGTAGGCAGCGCAGTGCTGGCCGATACTTTCCGAGCCGGCTTGCAGTCGCTGCACGTTGGCCAGCATGAAGCCGGGCAGGCCATCGGCCTGCACCGTATGCAGATTCTGCGCTACATCCTCTTGCCCCAGGCCCTGCGCGTTGCGTTGCCGGCTTATGCCAACTATGTCACGCAACTGATCAAGGACACGTCCATCGCCTCGGCCATCGCCGTGCCGGAGATCATGTTCCTGGCACGCAATCTTGTGACCTCCACCTTCCAGACCTCGCTGATTTATCTGGCGGTGATGTGCATCTATGCGGCGATGATCCTGCCCATTGGCGTGGGGTTCATCCGACTTGAACGTCATCTGGGGGCGGCGCGATGATCAGTTTTTTCCAGCAATACCCGGAGTACTGGAGCGACTGGAGTGCTCGCCTGCTACTCGGCGCACGGGTCAGCGCCGAGCTGTCCCTGACAGGCTTCGCCCTGGCGGCGATGTTGGGCGCGTTACTGGCCTGGGCGATGAAGAGTCCCAGCGTATTGCTCAAGCGTCTGGCGGTGTTCTTCATTCAGGGGATGCGTGCGGTGCCGCTCCTGGCGTTGCTGCTGGCGCTGTATTTCACCCTGCCCAGCCTCGGGCTGACGTTGTCGGGTTATTGGGCCGGGGCCATCGGCCTGGGCTTGCAGGGCTCGGCCTACGTCGCGGAAATCCTGCGCGGCGGACTGGACTCCTTGCATCGCGGCCAACGTGAGGCGGCCATCGCCACCGGCCTGACGCCCTTGCAAGCCTTCACCGCCGTGATCTTTCCACAAGCCATTCGCGGCATGTTGCCGCCGTTGCTCAATGCCTACGTGTCGATTCTGAAGGACAGCTCCCTGTGCGCCTTGATCGCCACCGATGAGTTGATGCTGGCGGCCCGGGCCATTGCGTCCGAATCCTTTTTGCCGATGCATATTTTCCTGCTGGTGGGGTTGTTCTATTTCGTCATCGCTTTCCCTCTTTCTCTGTTGTCGCGAGCGCTGGAAGCACGATTTTCTCGCGGGCGCAAAACCATTCGAGGTTGAACACATGAACATCATGGATCGAACCGCTTCTCAGAGCATTGGCCAGTTGCGGCGGGCGCTGGAGTCCGGAACGCTCACGAGCGAGTCCCTGGTTGGCGCGCAATTGGAGCGGATCGAGCGCTTCAACGGTCAACTCAATGCGTATGTCGAGGCCTATCCCCAGCGCGCGCTCGGTGCGGCCATCGCCGCCGATCGACAGCGGGCTGCGGGTGTGAACCTGGGGCCGTTGCACGGCATTCCAATTGCGATCAAGGATTTGTTCGAAATCGACGGCAAGGCCATAACCGGTGGTTCGCTGGCACAGACGCCGCGTATCTCTCGGCTCACCGCCACGGCAGTCCAGCGGTTGGAGCGCGCCGGGGCGATCATCATGGGCAAGACCCACACCGTCGAATTCGCTTTCGGAGGGTGGGGCACAAATGCCGTGATGGGCACGCCGTGGAACCCATGGGACCGTGAAGTACATCGTGCGCCAGGGGGTTCCAGCAGTGGTTCAGCGGTGGCCGTGGCCGGCGGGTTGGCAAGCGCGGCGTTGGGCACTGACACCGGCGGCTCGGTGCGGATTCCCGCAGGCATGTGTGGTCTGGTTGGCCTGAAAACCACGCGTGGGTTGGTCAGCCGTCACGGTTTGATTGAATTGTGCCCATCGCTGGATTCGGTGGGGCCCATCACACACACCGTCGAAGATGCCGCGTGGATGCTTGACGCGCTGCTGGGGCCGGACCCGCTGGACCCGGTCTCGGCCAAGTCGCCTGTCTTCAGCGCCGCAGCAGGCTTGAATCTTCCGGTAGCCGGTCTGCGTATCTGGGTACTGCCACAGACCGAACGCGTACACATTGCGCCTGGCGTATTGGCAGCCTATGACCAGGGGCTTGAGCAATTGGCCGCTCTGGGCATGCATCTGGTCGAACAGCCGCTACCGACTTCGCTGGAGCAGTGCATGCGCGTTGCCGGTGGCCTTATGAGCGCCGAAGGCTACGCCAGCCTTGGCAGTTTGTTCGAGCGCGACGATCTACGCTTCGATCCTCACGTGCAGCGTCGGGTGCTGAGCGGGCGCGCCATCGACGCGGCGGCTTACATCCATTTGCACAACCAGCGACGTGCTGCCCGTCAAGCCATGGACGAAGCCATGTCCCAGGTCGATGCCTGTGCGTTTCCAACCAATGCCATTGGCAGTGTGCCGTTGAATCAGGTCGATGAGTACGGTACGCCGCTGGCCTTGCTCGGCCGTTTCGCCAACCTGCTCAATCTCTGCTCAGTAGCGCTGCCGGTGGGCTTCGACGAGCAACGCATGCCGGTCTCGATGCAAATCGTCGGGCGTGCTTTCGCCGAACCATTGGTCCTGCGGATTGCCCACGCCTACCAGCAAGTCAGTGATTGGCACCAATTGCGGCCTGAGGGTTGGGACCTGTCGGACAGGGTGGTGGCGTAATGGAAATCTGTGTCGTCGGCGCTGGAATCGTTGGCTTGAGCAGTGCCTGGTTTCTACACAAGGCCGGTCATACTGTCACCGTTATCGATCGTGCGGGGGAGGCCGGCATGGGGGCCAGTGCGGCCAATGGGGCGCAATTGAGCTACAGCTATGTGCAACCGCTGGCTGATCCCTCCCTGTTGCCGGGCATTCCAAAGATGCTGCTGGCGCGCAACGGCCCGCTGAAGTTTTCGCCGCAATGGAGCTTGGAACAATGGCGCTGGTGTGTGGAGTTTCTCGCGGCCTGCCGTACGTCCGTTTCGCGCCAGACGACTGTCGAGTTGCTGGAACTGGCGCAGGAAAGTCGGCTGGCGCTGGACGCCTTCATCAGTCAGGAAAAGGTGCAATGCGATTTCGCCCGTACCGGAAAACTGGTGCTGTACCCCGATGCTGAAAGCCTGCGCAAGGCCGGCGACCAGGTGAAATTCCAGGCCGCCCAAGGCGCCAGGCAACAAAAAATCGTCAGCCCCGCCGAAGCCTTGTCGATCGAGCCTGCACTCGAGGGCTATAAGAACGCGTTTCACGGTGCGATCCATACCGACAGCGAATGCGCGGTCGATGGGCGCAAGCTTTGTCAGGAGCTTGCGAGGTTGTTGAGCACGCAGGGTGTGCGTTTTCTGTTCGACAGTGAGGTTGCCGCTTTCCGACGTGAACGCGGGCGCGTCACCGCGTTGGAGATTCACCACGCCATCGAAGGCCCTGGTCTTTTAGGGACGCAAGCGGTCGTGCTGGCGGCTGGCGCTTACAGTGCGGGGTTGTTATCTGCGTTCGGTGTGCGCATGCCGGTCTACCCGCTCAAGGGATACAGCATTACGTTGCCGATCACTGATTCGATGAATGCACCGACGGTCAGCGTGACGGACATGCGGCGTAAAACAGTGTTCGCCCGGATCGGTGATCGCTTGCGCGTCGCGGGGATGGTCGAGCTGTGTGGGCTGGATGCGTCGATTCCCGTTAAGCGTATCGAACAACTGAAAGCCTCGACGCAGGCATTGTTCGGTCTGGAATGGAACGCCGATGATTGCCAGCCCTGGACCGGTTGGCGTCCAGCGACCCCCACCGGGCGGCCGATTCTGGCAGTCAGTGGTTGTGACAACCTGTACGTCAATTGCGGCCAGGGCGCCCTGGGCATGACCTTGGCATTTGGCAGCGCCCAACGGCTGGTCCGATTGATCGGCGGCACGGCGCTTTAACTTCCTCAATTCATGGAATAAACCCGATGGCAACGATTCAACGTTTTCAGAGCAGCGCGCGGATGTCCGGTGTGGTCCGTCACGGCGACCTGCTTTACCTCTCCGGCCAGGTGCCCACTGATCTGCAGGTTGGCATCCAAGAGCAGACGCAGCAGGTGCTGGCCAAGATAGAAGCCTTGTTGTCGCTGGCGGGTAGCGACAAGGGCCAGCTTGTGAGCGCACAGATCTGGCTCAAAGACATTGATCGTGATTTCGCGCTGATGAATTCGGTGTGGGACGCCTGGCTGCCAGCTGATAGTGCTCCGGCACGGGCCACTGTTCAGGCACGTCTGGCGCGGCCAGACGTGCTGGTGGAGATCATGGTTGTGGCTGTGAAACTTGCTTCGGGGGGGTGAAGGCGGGGCTGAGGTTTTCTTTTCAGGCACAAAAAGGCATTTGCGACTTCTAGTTACATTGAGGAGCCTATCCTCGGTTCCCATGGATGGTGGTGCAGACCTTCGTACAGGTGGTGATACATAGCCATATCGGATTAAAGTGATGGCCTTTTGCTGCTCTGTATCGCAGAGCTGAGCGTTCATGGCTGAGGGAAGCGTTTATGCAGGATGCGGACTCGTTGAAGCCCGGCTTCATGATTATTCACGGCAATCGCTTGGATGACTTGCGTGAGCTAGTTGTGAACTGGATGCAGCGCTACCCGTTGGCTCCTTTGGAAAACGAAGTCGTGCTGGTGCACAGCAACGGCATTGCTCAATGGTTGAAGCTGGCGCTGGCTGAAGATCCTGATAACGGTGGCTGCGGTATCGCCGCAGCGTTGGATGTGCAACTTCCTGCGCGTTTCCTTTGGCAGGCCTACAGGTCTGTATTGGGGACGGAGACGACACCAGAGTCCTCCCCGCTGGACAAGGCGGCACTGAGTTGGCGACTTATGCGCTTGCTGCCGCAATTGCTAAGCAAAACCAATTTCAGCAGCTTGCGGCGATTTCTTCAGGAGGATGACGATCAGCGCAAACTCTACCAACTCTCCGAGCGGCTGGCGGACCTGTTTGACCAGTATCAGGTCTATCGGGCCGACTGGCTGGAGGACTGGGCGGCTGGGCGTGATCAGCTAAAGCACATCAAAGGCGGTGTGAAGCCGCTGGAGCCCGACAATCTGTGGCAAGCGGAGCTGTGGCGTGAAGTATTGGCGGATGTTGGCGAGGGTGCTCTTGAGCAGAGCCGTGCCGGTGTTCACAAGCGTTTTGTCGCACGCCTGCGTGAATCAGGGCAGCGCCCGAATGGGTTACCTCGGCGTGTGGTGGTGTTTGGCATTTCATCTATGCCGGCACAGGTTCTGGAAGCCCTGGCGATACTCTCGCGCTACAGCCAGGTGTTGCTGTGTGTGCACAACCCTTGTCGCCATCACTGGGGCGATATCGTCGCTGACAAAGACTTATTGGGCCATGCCTATCGCCGTCAGCCAAACAGAAGTTCCTCTATGGCGACGAGCCAACATGGCCAGCCTTTACTCGCCGCGTGGGGTAAGCAAGGTCGCGACTACATCAATTTGCTCGACCACTATGACGAGCCGACTAGTTATCGACACCTGTTCGAGGGCTTGAACGGCGGGCGTATCGACCTGTTCAATGACGAGCCACCTTCAAGCCTCCTAGGTCAATTGCAAAGCGACATTCTTGAATTGCGTCCTTTGGCTGAAACCCGCGAAGTATGGGGCCCCGTCGACGTGGCCCTGGATCGCTCGGTGCGCTTCCACGTGGTCCACAGCGCGCAGCGTGAAGTGGAAGTGCTGCATGATCAGTTGCTCGCCCGCTTCAGTGCCAATCCGGCGCTAAGCCCTCGGGATGTGATCGTGATGGTGCCGGACATCAATGCGTATGCACCGTATATCGAGGCCGTGTTCGGTCAGGTGCCGCGTCATGACCCTCGTTATCTGCCCTTTACCCTGGCCGACCAGGGGCAGCGTGGCCGCCAGCCATTGCTGATCGCCCTCGAACACTTGCTCAAACTACCCCATAGCCGCTTCGCCGTCAGCGATATTCTCGACCTGCTAGATGTGCCGGCATTGCGGGCGCGTTTCGGTATCAAGGAAGCGGATGTGCCGATCCTGCAGCGCTGGATCGACGGTGCCGGTGTGCGCTGGGGCCTCGATGCGCAGCAGCGCGAAAGCCTGGACATGCCTGCGGGCCTGGAGCAAAACACTTGGCGCTTTGGTATGCGCCGCATGCTGTTGGGCTACGCGGCCGCCCAAGGGCCTGAACTGAATGGAATCGAGCCCTATGACGAGGTTTCCGGCCTGGAAGCCGCACTGGCGGGGCCTCTGTTGACCTTGCTCGATCACCTGGAAATTGCCCGGGACGACCTGCAGCAGCCGGCCACGCCAATACTCTGGGTCGAGCGCCTGCAATCGCTGTTGAAGGTGTTTTTCCGCCCGGTGGGGGATGCTGAAGAATTGCTGGTCAACCAGTTGCTCAAGCTGCTCGATGACTGGTTGCGTACCTGCGAGTCCGCGCAGTTCGACGAACCGCTGCCGTTGAGCGTTATGCATGAAACATGGCTTTCCGGCATAGAGGAGGGCGGCTTGTCGCAGCGGTTTCTCGCCGGTGCAGTGAACTTCTGCACGTTGATGCCGATGCGCGCGATCCCTTTCAAAGTGGTGTGCCTGCTGGGCATGAACGATGGCGATTATCCGCGCCAACAGTCGCCAGTCGATTTCGACCTGATGCGCAACGATTACCGCCCGGGAGATCGCTCGCGTCGCGAGGATGATCGCTATCTGTTGCTGGAGGCGTTGTTGTCTGCCCGAGAGCAGTTGTACGTGAGTTGGGTCGGTCGCAATATCCGCGACAACAGTGAGTGCGTGCCCTCGGTGCTAATCGGGCAACTGCGTGATCATCTGGCCAGCGGCTGGCGGTCGGCAACGCCCGAGGCGTTGCTGCACGCCTTGACTCAGGAACATCCGCTACAGCCTTTCAGTGCGGCTTACTTTGCCGACCAGCCAGGGCCTGATGGGCTATTCACTTACTCCCATGAGTGGCGTGAGGTGCATGATTCCCAGGCCGAGAACCTATCGGTCGACCTGCTGCCCGGGCTCGCGCAAGACACGCCATTGACCCTGCGCCAACTGGCCGGGTTTGTGCGTGATCCGGTCGAGGCGTTCTTTCAGCAGCGGCTCAAGGTCAATTTCGACAATGACGAATTGACCAGCCGCGACGATGAAACCTTTCAGCTCGACGGCCTTGAGAACTGGCAACACCAGGATCGACTCAGCCAGGCGCTCAAGCGTTGGGTAGAAGAGGACTACCGATCTGAGGACGCGATGGCCGAGCTTGATCTGCATGTGCAGCGTTTACAGCGTGAAGGCAAGTTGCCGCTGAGCGGCTTCGGCACGTTGAGCGCATCGGCATTGGCCGAGCCACTGCCGGACATGCTGGAGCGTTATCACGCGCAGTTGCAGGCGTGGCCGGAAATCGAGGAGGGCCAGACCGCCGCAACGATCGCGGCGCACGAACCGACCCCAGGATTGAGTGACTGGCTGGGTGGCATTCGCCGCAATGCCCAAGGTGAGCGAGCCTACTTGCAGCTGGACAGCAAGAAGCTATGCAACGACGACAGTTGGCGCTGGCACAACCTGGTTCGTCCCTGGGTGCGCCATCTGGCATTGCAACTGAGTGAACCGGGCTGCACCACGATTCTGGTCAGCTTGAACGGGGATGTAGTGTTCCGGCCAATGCCAATGCAACAGGCACAAGAACAGTTGCAGTCGCTGCTCGACGCCTGGGTGGCGGGCATGCGTGAACCGCTGCCAGTCGCCTGCAAAAGCGCATTCGCCTGGCTCGAGGAAGTGGGGGAAGGCGGGGAAGACAACGACGCGGCTTCCGAGAAAGCCCGCGAGACATTCGACGGGGGCTACATGCGCACTGGAGAGGCGGACAGCTCTTTCGCCTTGCGCCGTGCCTACGCTGACTTCGATCAGCTGTGCGCCTCCGGTCATTTCGCCTCGTGGGCCACGCGCTTGTATGGCGGACTGTTCAATCATCTTTCGTCGAGCCGCGCAGGGAGCGACCAATGAAACCGTTGAATCTCAACCCCCTCGACTTTCCCTTGCATGGCAGCCGATTGATCGAGGCGAGTGCCGGTACTGGCAAAACCTTCACCATCGCCTTGTTGTACGTGCGTCTTGTGCTTGGTCATGGAGGTGAAGCCGCCTTCAAGGACCTGCTGACACCACCGCAGATTCTGGTCGTAACCTTCACTGATGCCGCGACTCAAGAACTGCGCGACCGTATTCGTGCGCGTTTGACCGAAGCGGCACAGTGCTTTCTGGAACCTGAGCGCGAACACGACAAGCTGCTGCAGCAACTGCGTGCCGAGTACCCGCCGCAGGAATGGCCTGATTGCGCGCGTCGGCTGCAACTGGCGGGTGAGTGGATGGATGAAGCGGCTGTCTCGACCATCCATGGTTGGTGCTATCGGATGTTGCGTGAGCATGCCTTCGACAGTGGTAGCCTGTTCACTCAGACACTGGAGACCGATCAGAGCGAATTGCTGGCCGAGGTGGTCAGGGATTATTGGCGTCGGCATTTCTATGAGTTACCGGTGGAGCAGGCCCGAGCCATCAGTGATTGTTTCAAAAGCCCACAGGATCTGGGGGATGCGCTCGGTTCGTTGCTGACGCGACGGGATGCGACCTATCAATACAACACCCAGCCCCTTGAAACCCCTGGCTCGTTGCAGGCGTTACTTCAAGAACCGGGTGAATGGTACGGAACAGTCGGCGAACTGGAGCGTAACGCTCGCAAGCTTTGGCTTGAGCATCAGAACGAACTTGAGGAGGTGTTGCGCAGCATTCGTCCTCACATGAGTGGCAATACCTACAGAAAAATCAAACAAGATGACGTCTTCAACGGTCTCCTGAATAAACTGGCGCAGTGGTCCAGGGGGCAACCGGCACCGCATAACGTGCACGCCTTCGGTCAGACAGGCATAACACTGAATGGAAAGGCCGTGGCACCTGAACATCAGGCGTTCAAGGCGATTGATCTGTGGATCGAACAGCGCGATGCCAAAGTTGATATCCGCGCTCAACTGCTGCTGCACGCCTTGCATGAAGTGCGCGAGCGTTTTGATGAAGAAAAGCGCCGTCGCGCCGAAATCGGCTTCGACGACTTGCTCAATCGACTTGACCAGGCCTTGCAAGGCCCGTCGGGCCCACGTCTGGCTGAGACCATTCGCAAGCAGTACCCGGTCGCCTTGATCGATGAATTCCAGGACACCGATCCGGTTCAATACCGGATCTTCGAAACCATTTACCGCATCCCCGACAACCTGAATGACTGCGGCCTGTTCATGATCGGTGACCCGAAACAGGCGATCTATTCCTTCCGTGGTGCGGACATCTACACCTACCTCCAGGCGCGCGAGGCAACGGCTGGCCGTCATTACACACTGGGGACCAACTATCGTTCCACCAAGGCGATGGTCGACGCGGCCAACCACTGCTTCCGATACGCCGAAGCCCAGCCTCGGGGCGCGTTTCGGTTCGCCACAGAAGATCAGGGCAACCCGGTGCCGTTCAACACCGTCCAGGCCAATGGGCGTGACGATGTGTTGCAGATCAAGGGGGCGGATCAACCTGCCTTGACGTTCTGGCAGCTGGAAACCGAGGGTGTGGTCAATAACGCCACCTACTTGCGTAACGCAGCTGAAGCTTCGGCATCGGCGATTCAGGCTTGGCTTGATCCCGCTGCAACCGAGTGTTCCGGTTTGCTGAAAGGCAATGGTGAATTCGTCGCCTTGCGGCCCGCCGATATCGCCATTCTGGTGCGCAATCGCAAGGAGGCTGAAGCCATACGCAAAGCCCTGGCGCATCGGCAACTGGCCAGCGTTTATCTCTCCGACAGGGACTCGGTCTTCGAAAGCGAAGAGGCCAAAGACCTTCTGTATATCCTGCGGGCGTGCGCTCAACCGACCAGCGATCGGCTGGTGCGTGCTGCAATGGCGACCCGCAGCGTCGGGTTGTCATGGCAGAACCTGGAGCAATTGAACCAGGATGAATTGTTCTGGGAGCAACAGGTCCTGCTGTTCAGGGATTTTCGTGTGTTGTGGCAGCAACAAGGCGTGCTGCCGATGCTGCGCAAGCTGCTTGCCACGTTCAAGGTACCGGCCCGTTTGCTTCTGGAAGAACAGGGCGAGCGCCGCTTGACCAACCTGTTGCATCTGGCCGAATGGTTGCAACGCAGCGCCGCCGAACTCGATGGCGAACATGCGTTGATCCGCCACCTCGCCGAGCAGGTCGGCGGCCAGAGCGAAGAAGAAATTCTGCGGCTGGAAAGCGATTCAGACCTGATCAAGGTCATCACAGTGCACAAGTCCAAGGGCCTGGAATACCCATTGGTGTTGCTGCCATTTGCCTGTAGCGCCAGGGCGATCGATGGCCGAAGCACAACACCGCCTATGTTCCACGACGACAAGGGGCTGGTGATCGAGCTGATCAAGGGGGATCTGGCCAAACCGGCACAGGCGCTTGCCAACGATGAGCGCATGGGTGAAGAGATGCGCCTGCTCTACGTTGCCCTGACGCGAGCCCGTTACGCCACCTGGATATGTGTGGCGCCTCAGGGGGCCAAGGCTGGAGGAAAATCGACAGATTTGCATAAGGCAGGCCTGGGTTACATGCTGGCTGGCGAGAAGCCGATAGCCGCGGAGAGTCTGCTCGGCGTGGTCGAGGCACTGGCCAGTGGCTGCCCGGACATTGAGGTGCGCGCAGCGCCAGCACCATCGGAAAATGTCCACACGGCACCCACTCCACCACCGGTGGGCCCAGCCTTGCGGCCCTTGCACAAGCTCGCGGCAAATTGGTGGATTGCCAGTTACTCGGCCTTGGCCATTGCCGACGGATATGTCCTGATGGGGGCGGAGCCGGGTATCAGCCTGGAGCCGGCGACCGCGCTGGAAGCCAACTTGCAGGAGGAGGACGAAGCTGAAGCCTTGCCGGCAGGAGCCGGGATTCACGGTTTCCCTCGGGGTGCAGGACCTGGCACCTTTCTCCATGGACTGTTCGAATGGGCCGGTCGCGAAGGTTTTGCCAAGACCGCTGGAGATCCGATCACGCTCCATAACACCGTTGCCCGACGCTGCAACCTTCGCGACTGGGAAACCTGGATCGAGCCACTGTCCGCTTGGCTTGGCAGCTATCTGAATGCGCCGCTGCGATTCAACGGTACCCAGTGCAAACTATCGACCCTCAGCACCTATCAGGTAGAGATGGAGTTTTGGTTTTCCAGTCGCGCGGTGAGCGTTCAGCGCCTTGATGCACTGGTGCGGCAATACACATTGGGTGGTGCACCGCGTCCCGTACTGGCCGCCAATGAGTTGAACGGCATGTTCAAAGGCTTCATCGACCTGACGTTTGAATATCAAGGTCGCTACTACGTAGCGGACTACAAATCCAACTGGTTGGGCAGCAACGACCAGGCCTACGACGCCGAGGCGATGGCCGAAACCATGCTGGACAAGCGTTACGACCTGCAGCTGTGTCTGTACCTGCTGGCCTTGCATCGCCAGCTCAAGCTGCGCCTTGCCGGGTATGACTACGAACGGCACATGGGCGGGGCGGTGTACCTGTTCGTCCGTGGACACCAGGCGCCCACCCATGGTGTGCATTTCGAGCGACCGCCACGGCAGTTGATTGAACAACTGGACCAACTCTTCATGGGCCAGCACGCGGAGGCCAGCGCATGAGCCAGACCCTTAAGCAACTGAGCAACGGCCAGCGCAACGTTGATCACCCGCCGTTGTTCGTTGGCGATGCCGACAGCAGCGAGCTGCTGCATCTACTCGACAATTGGGTGAACCGAGGCTGGTTGCGCGCACTGGATCGCTCATTCGCCACCTTCATACTTGAACAGGATCCCCAGGCCCAGGCCAGTGTGTTGCTGGCCGCCGCGATGACCAGTCATCAACTGGGTCGAGGGCATTCCTGCCTGGATCTGGTTGCTACCCTGCAAGCGCCTGACTTTGTGTTGTCGTTACCTCCTGAAGGGGAGGAGGGCGGCCAATTACCGTCGCAATGGTTGCTGGGCCTGGATGTCGCGCAATGGCGCCGGGCGTTATGCTTGAGCACGATGGTGGAGGATCGGGACGAGCCGCAGCGATTTCCGGAGCGGCCGCTGGTGTTGACCGGACAGCGTCTGTACCTGCGTCGTTACTGGAACTATGAGCGCAGCATTGCCCAGGCGCTGAGCGCCCGTTTGAGCGTGGACGCGGTAACACCGGAAAAACTTTCCAGTCGGCTCGATGCCTTGTTCCCTGACACCTTTGAAGTTAACGGTGAACGCCGTAGCGACTGGCAAAAAATTGCCTGTGCGCTGGCGGCACGAGGTAACTTCAGCGTCATCACCGGCGGCCCCGGCACCGGCAAGACCACCTCGATCGTGCGTTTGCTGGGGCTGTTGCAAACACCGGCCGTGGAGGAAGGGAAGCCGCTGCGAATTCGTCTCGCCGCCCCCACCGGCAAGGCAGCAGCACGCTTGTCCGAGTCCATTGGCAAGGCCGTCCGTGAGTTGCCGGTCAGCGCCCCGGTGCAAGAGGCGATCCCGACGGATGTTTCCACATTGCACCGTCTGTTGGGCAGTCGACCGGATTCGCGCAACTTCATTCACCACCGGGACAAGCCACTGGAGCTGGATGTATTGGTGGTCGATGAAGCGTCGATGATTGACCTGGAAATGATGGCTTGCTTGCTCGATGCCTTGCCTCGGCAGGCGCGCTTGATTCTGTTGGGTGACAAGGATCAGCTGGCATCGGTGGATGCAGGCTCCGTGTTGGGCGACCTTTGTCGCAACGCTGAAGCCGGCGTCTATAGCGAGCAAACAGTGGCCTGGCTGGAGGCCCACAGTGGTGAGTCGGTCAGTGCTCCGGGGTTGCAAACGGCAGTCGGTGCTGGCGATCCGCTGGCCCAGCAAACCGTCATGCTGCGCTACTCCCGACGCTTCGACGCCCAGCAGGGCATTGGGCGTTTGGCCAAACTGGTCAATGAGAAAAATGCCGCCGAAGCACGAAGCCTGCTTGATCAGCAATTGCCTCAGCTGTTCAACCTCAAGTTGCGAGGCGAGCATGATGTCGCACTCACCGAGTTGATTATCAACGGCAAAGGCGATGCTCCGGGTTACCGTCATTACCTTGAGCAGCTGCGAGACCAGCGCCCTGCGAAAGGCACTCCCTGGGACAGTGCCCTCTGGGCCGGTTGGGCTGGCAAAGTATTGGGCGCGTTTGATGAGTTCCGTCTGCTCTGCGCGCTGCGTCGCGGGCCTTGGGGTGTCGAGGGCCTGAATCAACGAGTGGCCGCCGAACTGCGCCGCTGTGAGTTGTTGTCGGGGGACCAGGGGTGGTACGAAGGGCGACCGGTGCTGGTCACCCGCAATGATTACAGCCTGAACTTGATGAATGGTGACATCGGCATTGCTCTCTGGGTACCGGGTCCCTCTGCGGAGCGGGGTCTTCGTGTGGCCTTCCCGCGAAACGATGGCAGCGGCGGTGTTCGTTTCGTGATGCCGAGCCGGCTGGTGGAGGTCGAGACGGTCTTCGCCATGACGGTGCACAAGTCCCAGGGCTCGGAGTTCAACCATACGGCCCTGGTATTGCCCGATGCGCTGAACCCTGTGCTGACCAAGGAGCTGTTGTACACCGCCATCACCCGTGCCAAGCAATGGTTCAGCCTGGTCGAAGCCAGTCCGGGCGTATTTGAAGGGGCGGTGAGTCGCAATGTGCAGCGAACCAGCGGACTGGCGCTGCAACTGCAAGATGAACTGGCAACGCTTCAACGCACTTGAGTGGGGCGTTCAAGCATTTGTAGCCTGGGTACTGCGCTTCAGCGGTGACCTTTGCCATGGCAGAGGTCACCGCCTGAACGGTGATTGTGAAGTTGGCTTGAGGGCCGGCGGTAGCGACCACGCGCTGCATGAAGGCTCGCTAGGTTTTCATAGGTTCAGGCTCTGGTTAACGGTAATGAGCCTTCATTGTGATAATCGGGCACGACAGGATGTGTCGAGATGCGGTTGCGACACAAAATGACGTCGGCATTTCGATAATGGGGCTTATCGAGATGATCAACCGGAAGGCTATACGAATGAGCCCAGACGAAAAAATGTTCCAGCTTTTGGACGCCCTGTTGCCCGATGCCGAGCGCATGCGGTTTGTCGAGTCGCGGTCGCCATGCGTTGCGGATGCAGACATTGGCATGCCGTCCTTGAGACTGTTGAAAGCGCCGGTCGACGGCAAGCTTGCGTACCTCACGATCAAGGCCGCGAACCCCGTGGCTACTATGGCCGATCCTGCGTTGCTACGCATTCTGTACCGTTCGCTACGCGATGACGCCCTCGCTTCGGATCCTGATGCGCTCAATGATCTCGGCTGGCTCTGGATCAACGGTCGTTGCGTCCCTTTCGATAGTGTCCTTGCTCGCCGATGTTTCAAACTTGCGTATGTGCTGGGGTCGGGTGAGGCGGCGTTCAATCTTGGCGAGCAAGCCTGGTACGGGCGGGGCATGGGCATTAACCAGGACCTGGCGGCCAGTTACTACGAGCAGGCCTATGAGCGCGACATCCTGTGTGCGGCGCAAGCGCTTGGGCGTTTGCATGAAAAAGGCATGGATGGCCAGGCGCCAGATTTTGCCAAGGCCACGCACTGGTACCGACTGGCTGCCGGGGCTGCGTTTGCCTCAGGAGATAAATGCCATGGGTTTTGAGAGTCGGGTATCGATGGACGGTTACAAGGCACGGTGGAAATGCTGTTGGCCTTGCTGCCTAGGGCGTAAACCAAGCGGGACGAAGGCGTCATGACATGCCCATAAGACCAAGACCTTTCACCTTTGTCTGCGATACTTGTGGCTGGAAGAAAACGGTCGCGCCGCTCAGTGATGCCCTTGTACCGGGAGACTGGTTCGAGCGATGCGAGAGGTGTGGAAACGAAGCGCTGACCTTGCGACCGGCCAATAGGATCGATCGTGCGTTGGCTGAATGGTTTGGCCGGTTACGACACTAGGAGGCGGTCATGATCGAGTTTCTGGGCCCGCGTTTGCGCGATGCGTCCCATGTGGTTGTCTTCACTGGCGCGGGTGTTTCCGCCGAGAGCGGCATCCCGACGTTCCGCGACGCCATGACCGGATTGTGGGAGCGTTTTGATCCTGCTGCGCTGGCCACGGCGAATGCCTTTCGTAACGACCCGGCGCTGGTATGGGGATGGTATGAATGGCGACGCTCGAGGGTTCTCGCCGCCAAACCCAATCCCGCCCATTTGGCCATTGCCGAGCTCGCCCGGCGAGTCACCAGGCTGACGGTCGTTACCCAGAATGTCGACGACCTGCACGAGCGTGCGGGTTGTCATGACGTGATTCATTTGCACGGTAGCCTCCACTCGCCGCGCTGTTTTGCGTGTGCCCGGCCATATGAGCAGGCTACCGATCCATTGAATGAACCTGGAGATGGACGCAGGGTCGAGCCTCCTCGCTGTCGGCATTGCAATGGCAAGGTCCGGCCGGGTGTGGTCTGGTTCGGCGAGGCGCTACCGGAGCAGGCATGGCGTGAAGCGCTGGCCGCTGCCGAAGATTGCGATCTGCTGCTTTCGGTGGGCACTTCGGGACTGGTGCAGCCCGCAGCGAAAATTCCTTTGATCGCCAGGGAGCATGGTGCTCTCGTGGTGCATGTCAACCTGCAGCGAGAATCGATCCAGGGCGAGAGGGAGTTCAGTCTCGTCGGTAAAGCGGCAGAAATACTGCCGCGATTACTTGCTCAGGCTAGCGCGTAGCGGACGTCCTCAACGGTCAGCGCACGGCTTAACGAGCGCCCTGTCTGCCGAACATGGGCCGGTTCGAGGCCCACAAGCCATCTTCTATCGCCTGGACCACGGCAACGTCGACCTCTTTGCTGAATCGCCAGGCTTGAATGCGCAACATTCCCTCGCATTCCGGCAGCCAGTGGGACAGTTGCAAGGCGTAGGTGCCTTTATTGCCGAAGCCCAAGTGCTGCTTGATCCGCGCATCCAGATTGACGGAGCTTCCGACATACAGCAGGCGTGATACAGGATTCAGGCGGCAATAGGCTCGATCATTCTTGCGCGTGTCCTTGGCCTCTGCAAATGCCAGATAGAGGTCTTCGCAGACAGCGTCGTCGACTGACATCTGATAGATGTAGCGCGCTTTGGAAGAGGACCAGGTCTTAAGCGCTTCCAACGCTTGAGCAGGATAGCCTTTGCGGATGTCACTGAGCGGAATGAACACCTCGTGGAGGCTATCGATAGGTGTACGTTCGACATAGCCGGCCAGATCACGCAGATGGCAGGCGATGTCGTTCAGGGTGGCGGGTGTGAGCATGTGTTCCTGCCTTGTTGAGCCGTCGAGCAAAAAATGGGCTAGTCGCGTCGGTTGCGCTAGATTTCTGGTGCGTAAGCCGCCGCTGCGCGGCGTAATGTATCGCCTACCTGCTGACGCAGGGCCGCAGGTTCCTGCACGACCAACGAGTCGCCCAACGATAGAATCCACCAGTGCAATTGCCATGTATTGTTGACGGTCGCTTGCATCTGAAAACCCTCTGGCCGTTCTTCCAGCACCATGTCCGTGCTCAACGGCGTTTCTCGAATCAACCTGGCCTGGTGTTCGCTCACCCAGGCCTTGAGTTGGATCTTCTCCGGTTTGCCAAACTGCAAAGCGTCGGTGGCCAGGTACGTTTGCAGTTCAAATGTCTCCAGACCCTGGCATGGCGTGTCGAGCACCGTTACCGCTCGAAAGCGATGAACCGCGAACTGACGGACATCGGTATACGGCGCGGCGGTAGCGATCAGATAGGTGATCAGCCCTCGCTGGACAATCGCCAGGGGGTTGAGCGTCAGCTCACTGAGTTTGTTGGTGTGTGCCGAGTAATACTGACAATGAACTTGCTGCTCGCTGATCAGGGCATGTTGCAGGGCCTCCAGGATTTCCGCCTGGATGTCCGGCGCTCGAAGATTGAAATCCGGCCGAACGCTCGCAACTTTGTCGGGCCAGCGGGCGGCGGGGTTGCCATCTTCGAGGCCTTTGAGTTTTTGCCGGGCATGCTCGAAGCGCGGTTCCAGCACGCTCAACATGCTGGCTGGAAGGAGCGGGCGCACCGCATCTTCGACCAGCGCCAGACTGACGGCTTCAGTCAGGGTGATGCCCTGCAACTCGACGCTCACGCCCGGCTTCCAATACCAACCGAAGGGCGTTCCACCGTCGTTGCACTGCAACGGAAACACCAGGGACAGGTCACGCAAGTCGCGCTCGATACTGCGGCGACTGATGGAGTAGCCCGCGGTCGTCAGGCGGGTCAGCAATTCACTCACCGTGATACCCGGGGCGCGCTTGGGCAATTGTTGCAGCAACTCCCATTGACGACTCAACGCGGTATGGTTCTTGGCTGATGGCAAGAGAAATCATCCTTGTAATAGTGAGGCGGGCCTGCAGCTAGCGAATTTGCCGGGTTGTCTGCCTATCGGCGACAACCGGGCAACCTTTAGTCCGGTTAATGTATGAAACCGATTGGGCGCTGCTGGCCGGCGGACTTGAGTCGGCACTCCGCCAGCAACGCCCCGGCCAGCTCGTCGGCAGTGGCGAATGGCTTGAAACGTCCTCGGCGCGCGACTGCCGCAAAGTCACCTGGGGTCAGGTGCCGCTCGCCTCGCAAGCGATTGGCTGCGGTGTGCTGCGGGTCTTTCAGTGCCAGCGCCTTCAAGTGCGCGGCAAACAATGCCTGTGCCTGGGCGGGGGCCAGGTAGCCGAAATGAACCTTTAGATCAAAGCGCCGCAAGGAGGCTTCGTCTAGATCGAGCATCAGGTTGGTCGAGGCAATGAACAGCCCTTGATAGCTTTCCATTTGCGTGAGCATTTCATTGACCGCGGTGACTTCCCAGCTCTGTCGTGCCTTGCGCCGGTCCTGCAAAAAACTGTCAACCTCATCGAGCAGCAGCACCGCGTCTTCCTGTTGCGCGCGTTCGAAGGCGCCCGCCAGATTCTGCTCTGTCATTCCGACATAGGGTGAAACCAGGTCGGAGACACGCTTGATTATCAGTGGCTTGCCCAATTCTTGCGCCAACCATTGGCCAAACGCCGTTTTACCCGTGCCGGGCGGACCGTAGAAGCACAGGCGTGCCTGGGGATGGATACGCAGGCCTTCAACCAGGCCATCAAGCGCCTGGTCGGCGTTGATCCATTGCGGAGAATAGAAAGTCGGCAAGCCGCTGCCGCTGTCATTGTGCAGTTTCTCCAGGCCTTGTGCTTTGAGTGTACCGTCGACGATGCAACGGATCGTCGTATCCAGCGTCTTGCCGGCACGGTTTCCTGCGTTGCGGCCTACTCGCACGGCTCGCTCCAGCACGGCCGGAGTCACTTGTTCATGGGCACTGAGATGCTCGATCAATGCTTCACTCAACTTACCCTCGCCACACTCACGCAGCATCTGCTTGCGCTGCGCCAGAGGTGGGTTGGGGATCTCGATCACCAGGTCGAAGCGACGTAAATGTGCCGCGTCGATCGCTTCAATGTTGTTGCTCAACCAGAAACAGGGCAGCGCATTCTCTTCCAGCATGCGATTGATCCAGCCCTTTTGCGAACGATTATGAGCGTCGGTGCTGGCCGTTTGAAAAATGTCTTCGATCTCGTCCAGTACGAGCAGGGCCCGTTGCGAGCGCAGCACGCTGTTGGCTGCACGTAACGAGCACAGGCGCTGTTTGGCCTGCACGGGGTCACCATCGCTGTCCGTGCAGGCCACTTCATAAAGCGCGCTGTTCAAGCGCTTGGCGAGCAATCGACTGAGCTGGGTCTTGCCGGTGCCCGGCGGACCATAAAGCAGAATATTCACGCCTTGACGGCCTTGAGCCAACGCTTTGGCCAAGTAGCGTTCAGCGATGTTCAGTGGCTGTTTGATGTGTCGGTAGTGCGCCAGGCTCAAGCTGCCTGGCGGGCTTGGGCGGAAGGCATACGCAAACAAATCCAGCGATGTGCCTTTGCTGAACCGCAGCAGCCCGGGAAGTGCCTGATTGCTCACCGTCAACATCGAGTTCAGTGCCGTCGACGCGCGGGAGTTGCTTCCCAGCTCCAACAAGCCTGCTTGGATCAATGGGCTGTTGTTCGCCAAACAGGCCTCGACGTCGGTCAGTTGCAGGCCCAACAAAACCGCCAGGACTTTCATGGCACGGTTCAATCCCACCATGCCCAACTGATCGGTGGCATCGCTGAGCACTGGGTCGATATGCATCAGCACGCAAAATCCCAGTATTCGCAATTCTGCGTCTGCCAGCCCCAATAGTCCTCCCAATGCCTCGAGGTTGCTCCCCAGGCGGTCCGGGTATGGCGTATCCGGATGACTTGTCTGGAACGAACGCGCGCTTCGGCGCAAGGCAGACAAGACAAGGGCCGGATTGTACTCTTCGACATGGTCTACCCATTTGGCCAGACCAAGCTCACGGGCCAGATCATCATCGTTGAGCCCGTGTCGACTTATTAAGTTTCGATGCCCTCCCAGATCCAGCAGCAGTTGGAAACTCCACTTCAGCGAGAGTGCGCAAGTATCGGCAGCTCGGCGGCTGTCGTGGGCGAAGGGGGTGAGTCGGGTTCCCATGCTGACTATCCTGTTGCTATGAAGAAGGCAGGATGGGATGAGGGCTGGTCAGAATGTGTCGTGGTGACAGGGAGGCCGTGGACATTCAGGCCCGACACAATTTGTCGTGCCTGTGTCTCAGTCTGGAGCCCACAACATGGACCGCAGAGGAATGGCAATGCTGAAGAATGTACTGGCAACCGTGGGTTTGGTCGTGGTGCTCAAAAAGAGCGTCGATCTTTACCAGAAGTACAAGCGAATGGAGCGGGAGAATGATGTTTGGCGCAAGGCCGCCAGTGGCAGGGATTGAGGGTCGCCGCCCCAAGCCTGCACGGCCGGATAGCAGGTGTCGGAATTGGATGATGAGTCATCCTTTTCAAATGCATTTATCCGGCACGGTGTGCTCTCTACGAATGGTGAGTGTGAGTGATGATTCTATGATCGGTTCGCGCAGCGAAAGGGCTGGCGCCACATCCGCTCCTACACCTCGGTTTCAGGCACTTGCGCGGTCAGCCGGACGGCATCGTTGAAGGCCTCGAACAGGCGCCGTGACTCCTTGAGCCAGCGCTCCAAAGGTGCTGTATCCAGCTTGCTGTCGAGTTTGTCGATGGGGCCGAGCATTCGCTCATAAACATCCTTGCCACCGATTTCCAGGCTGTCGAGCCGCAGTCCATTGATGGCTGTTTTTTGCGCGCGCATCGCGCTGATATCGGCCTGAATGGCCTCGTCATACATCGAGAACACTTCGCGCAGGCGCCCATCCAGGTGCTGACGTGCATCCCCTTGCAGGTTGATCCGGGAGAAATATTCCAGCAGTGGCACGTCCCGATAAGCCACTTCGGTGCGCAGGGTGGAGCTATACGCGCTGATCCCGGCGACAGCAATTCCCTCCGATTGTAGAATGTCCTGGACCTCATCCATGACGTATTCGATGTCGTCTTCGGATTTGAGGTCAGCCTTGGTCAGAACGATATAGACCGACCGCTGATCGACGCCGATCTGATGGATAAACTCCAGGTCTGAGTCAGGTACTGTGCCGTTGGAGTCGAGGCCGATCAGCCAGACGATCGCGTCGGACTGCTGGGCAAACTGGATGGCGGTGCGTTTGTCTCCCTGGCTATGTTCGGCCGCCGTCGCCGGCGGGTTATAGCCGGGCGTGTCGATGAAGCAAATGTTGCTGAAGTACTCTGGGTTCATCTGAACACCCACGCACATGAACGGCATCAGGCTCTTCAAGTCGAAACTGAACGAGTTGATGAAGGCATGGGAGATGCTTTTGTAGAAATCCACGTCCAGTTTGATATGACCACCGTTCGCGGAGTATCCGCGAATCATCCGCTCATCTGTCGCCAGCACGTAGCTGGGAATAGCGGTGACTGGCTGCATACCGACCGCCAGGCGCACCTCGGGGTCACGGATGAAACTGTTGATGAACTCGGACTTGCCACTGCTGAAACCACCGACAATGCCGACGATGGTGCGCTCATGAACGTCTGGGAAGCCTACGAGCAAGGCCAGTTCCTGCTGGATCGACTGCAACATCGTGAGGGCTTTGGCTTCGGCAGCCAGGGACGACTCACCGTCTGCGAACACCATGTAATCGTTCGCCAGCAACTCTCTGAAACGGGCCAGCCCAGCACTTTCTCGAGGACGAGCGGCGAGTAGCCGGGAAATGAGCTGAAAGCGCGTCCAGGTATCCCCGTGCCGCTGATTCAATGCCTGAAATTCTTCCGCGAGCTGAGCGTGCTGTTGCTGTTCCTCTTCATGGATCTGTCGCAGTGTTTCGTGCGCCCCAATGCTGGCTTGCAGTTCCTGGCGAGTCTGTTCCAGCGCTTGTTGTTCGCCTTCGAGTGCCTGCCGGGTGCTGGTCAGCTCGGCAGTGGTGCGGGCTTGGCGCTCGGTCAGTTGCCCATGTTCCGCTGTCAGGGTGCCAAGATGCTCCAGGGTGTTTCGGTGCTCTTGGGTCAGTGCTTCGTTCCGCTGATCCGACGCGTTGAGTGCTTCGGTACGGGCTTTCAGTTCAAGGCGTGTTTGCTCGAGGTTGTGTTCGAGGATCTGGCGAGCGTCTTCGATGCTGTTACGTTCCTGCACCAGGTCCGCATGCCGCGTCGACAAGCTGTCGAAGCGCAGCCGCGCCGTCTGCTGAGCCTGTTTATGCTCAGTATTGGCCTGCTCCAGCGACTGCTGCACCTCATGCAAGGCTTGCCGGGTGTCGTTCAGCTCGGCGGCGGTGTTGGCCTGGCGCTCGATCAGTTGTCCATGGTCGGCAGTCAGGGCCTCAAGACGCGCCACGGTACCCTGGTATTCTCGGGTCAACACGTCGTGCTGATTATCCGCAGCCAGGAGCGTTTCGACCACGCTGTCACGCAGCCGCTTGCGACGCCGAATGAACAATTGGCCTAATTTATCCAGTTGGGTGGTCAGCTCCGAAGGAAACAATTCAGTCTTCATGCCGCCTCCAGTTCCTTGGCCATGCGTTGCAGGCGGTCCAGGGTAAGCAACGCATTGCCGACCTGTTCTTCCAGCTGTTCGATACGGTCTTGCATGTCCTGGAAGAAGGCTTTGCCATAGGAAGGAGGCAGGTTTTCAGTGACGTCTTTCTTGAAAAAACGTATTTGCTGTTTGGCCTGTCTCTTGAGTTTGTCCAAGAGATGGTTGGCCTCATCGAGAAAGTCTCGCGCTTCGTCATCTCGCAAACACGTACCGCTGCGTTTGAGCTTGCGCAGTTCTTGGCTGTTTAGCTCAAACGCCGGAATCGTGAAATTTGACACCAGACCTTGGCTGGTATGGATGATCAGTGCCGGGTCCATGTCTTCGCCAAGATGCTGCCTGGCTGCTTTGGTCGACTCCCTGACGAGTTTTTCGCGGAACTCGTCAGTCAGTGATTTACTCGAGGCTCTGAGCGTATCTGCCAGGCCTTCGACGAAATCCTCGAGTGCTGTATAGACCTTGCCCCAGAACAGTTTGAATACCGTGTAAGAACGAGTTTCAAGACCGCCCCCCCACAACCAATTCGCTGTTTTGGCGGCGAGACTGTCGCGCACCACCTCCCTCTTATCTTCTTTTTCTTCCACCGACGCATCTACCGCCGTCTGCGTGAGGCCATAGGCTTTTTCCAGTTTTTTGAACAGAACCGCTTCCAATTGTTCGCGGAACTCTTCGACGCATTTGTTCAAGACCCCATCGAGCTCATAGGCACCCACTGTCATCAAGCTGGACAGCTTGCGCCGCTGAGTCTTCAGGTCCTCGATATCGGCATTACGGACTTCCTGATACTTGGCCTGGGTAAAGTTCAGCAAGTCGGCCCGGAACGCTTCCATTGCCGAGGATTTGGCGCGAATGAGTTCCGCGCGTCGATCTTCGATAATGCGGTCCTTCTGCGCGCGGACGCTGTCTAGCACCGCCCGCAGCGCTTCGGTGTTGGCCAGCAGGTCGAGATTGCCTCGGCAACGTTCGGTATGCTCTGGCGTAAAGAAGTCAGGGTAATTCGCTTGAAGGTTTTCCCACGCCTTTTGCTCGCCGCTGTCCCATTCGCCTTGTTGGTCAAAACGTACCGAAAGGCTGTGACACATGCCCGAGGTGTGCAGGACCTTGCCAGCACCGTTATCGATCAGGTTGTCGAAAGTCGCACCGATCTCCGGATGCTGGACCTTCAAGCGCTGCAGGGTATCGACCATGTGCGCGCTGAGCGTCTGAGTGATCTTGTCCAGCGATCCCTGAAGCGTAGGCTGGCGGGTGTCGCTGCCATACAGTTGATTGTCGACCTGGCTGGCGATCAACACCAGTTCCTGGACGCCCTCTTTCTGGGTGATCCGGCTCATCATCTCGATGTCCTGCTCACTGAGAAACTGGCCGGCAGGGCTGACGATAAAGACCACATCGCAGTTCTTGAGCAGGGCGGTCGTGCGCTCCTCGCGAGACTGCACAGGGTCGTTCAATCCCGGGGTGTCGATGATGCGCACGTTACGCAAGGAGTCCAGCGGCAGGAAGATATCTACGCTTTTGGTCAACGGCATGTAGTTGCCTCCGACGCCAACATACTCCAGCAACTTGTCGGCCAATGCCTGAGCATCAGTTGCCTGCAGGCGGCCCGGACTGTCGAGGGATTTGAAATCGACACTGGAGCTGCGAATGCTCTGCCACTGGTCATGGGCGGCCGCCAGCGCATGTTCGCCTTGCAGGGCTCGCCGGGCAGTTTTCTCGACGTCGGCATGGAACTGTTCGTCTTCAACGTGTCGGCCACTGCGCTGACGACGCTGGCTTAGCGTTTCGTAGGCGCGAGACTTTTCTTCGCGAAGTCGTTGCTCGTAACGCAGGGCGTTTTGCTCGATATTTTCCCGGTCAGCCGCGCTGTAGAACTGAACCTCGGCACCAAAGGTGTCGCCATGGGTCAGGGTGGTCAGCGCAGCTGTCATCGGGGTGGCAGCCCTGGGCAGAATCGCATGACCGTCGAAGATCAGGGCGTTGAGCAATGAAGACTTGCCGGCCTTGACTCGACCCACGACGCCGATCTGCAGCAAACGATTCTCTTCGGCCAGTTTGCTGAAGGCCTTATTCAGGTCCTCGGTCCGGTCGATGGCATGCTTGCGTAGCCATTGAGCGATGTCTTTTTCCAGCTCCGGGTTGTACTTTTCCATCCATTGATGGAGGCGTTGGTTCAGATCCAGGACGTGCTGTGCGTTCATTGCTGCGACTCGTAGAGGGCTTGTTTGGCGAGTTGTTGCAGTTGTTCTCTGGCGCGGGTCAGCAGCGCGATCTGATGCTCGGCCGCCTCGGCATCGTGATTGCGGCTGGCGACCAGTTCATCAATGAGCTTCTGCTTTTCACCGATTTCGCGCTCGAACTCCACGCTGACTTGGGTTACCAGTACTTCCATCTGTTCGGCGAGCAAAACGGGCAGACGATCACGCAATTCCCGTTTAACCGAAGGAATGACTTCATTGATCACTTTTTGCCGGAGTTGCTCGCGCTGACGCCCCTCATTGAAGAAAGCCAGAATTTGCGGAAGGAAGATGATGGCCAGCTCGAGCAGCGGATTGACTACCGATGTAGTGACTGCCAGCACGGTGGCCAGGCCTTGATAACTCACTTTTGGTAGCGGGTTTCCTTCCTTCCAGCCGCTTTCTTTTTTCAGTCTTTCCAGTTCGTGTGTATTGCGCTCGGCCAGCGATTTGCTCCAGTGGCCCAGGGTCTCTCCGGTTTTGTGCAGGGTTCGGTTGATCCTGTCGGTGATCTGACCCAGCCAGTTAGGATCATTGCTGAACTGGCCCATGCTTTTGCCCAGGTCACCCACGGCTTGCGCAAAGTCGGTGACGACGGAGCGGCTGAGAATGTCCATCCGCTCCTTGATGGTACGGGTCATCGAGCTTCGGACCACTTCAGATACGATCCGCGAGAAAGCGTCCTGATTACCCGCCAGGCCGGCACTGACCAATTCCGACTGAGCGTTATCAAGTTCACGGCCGACCGCATTGAGGCAGCTGTCTACGGCACGGTCCAGCTGCTTGTCGCGCAGGTCTTCAAGAATGCCGTCGCGTTTACGCTCGATCTGCCGAATACCATTGGCCAGCTCGCTCAAGGCATGTTGATTTTCGGCCTGGTTTTTTTTCAGTGAGGTCAGCGCAAGGTTGATCTGGCTAAGCAGTGAATGGGTCAGATCTTTCAATCGATCTTCAAACACCTGGCGAACGATTTGTTCGGGTTGAAGGCGTGCAAGCACTTCGCCCAGCTGGACTTCACCGTCGAGCCCCACCTTGACCAGGGGGCGCGTGTCGACAAAGTTGATCCGGATCTGCTCGTCGACCAACTCCGCGACCTCTTGCACTTGCTCGTCCGAGCGCAGGTTGACCTTGTTCAGCAGGAACGTGAAATCACGCCCGTAAGTCTGCAGGTCATCCAGTTGACGCAACATCGACTGAGTGATGTTGCCGTCTTCCACGCTGGTCACCACGATGAAGTGCACGCCACGGGGCAGGTAGTACGCGATCGCTTTGTTGTGGTTGGCCAATGAGGAGCCGAACCCGGGCATGTCAACCAGCACCAGTGAGGGCGAGGCTTTGAGTCGCGGGTTATCCAGATACAACTGAAGGTGAGTGAACTCGTTGGCGCGTGTCTTGATACCGGCAAGAGCGCTGACGTCCAGGCGTTCACTGCTGCCATCCAGGCGAATGGCCAGGAGATGCGGGTCATTGCTGTATCGCAACTCAGTGGCTAACTCGGTTTCGGGAGTCAGGCCAATACCTAGGACGTTTTCGCCAAGGAAAGCATTCAGCAAGCTGCTCTTGCCGGCGCTGAACGCACCAATGACGGGGACGAGCAATTCGGTATGTTCGATATCGTTCTGCAGCCGAGTCACCTCATCGGGCTGGATCGAGGTTTCTACAATGAGCGGCAGAATGGATTTCAGATAGTTGAGATAAGTGCTTTGGGTTTTCAACATGATCAGTACGAATCCTTACGTATATCAAAAACGTTTATGGGCATCGTTGTGGGGGAGGGGCTCCAGTCGTTTCACAACTTGAGCTCCCTCCATTCATAGCCGTTGTATTTCTCCCAGACTGCGCCGTTCTCAAAGTGCAGGTACACCCGCCACTCATCCGGATTGACTTGGATTTCTCCACCAATACGGGCGCAGTTACCGAACTCTGAGCGTAGAAAGCTCTCTAGTTGCTGAAAAAACGCATCGGGCAACCTAGAACTGCCGGAGACGTAGCAAGACGATCCATTGGCGAAAAGGCTGCAGGGTTGAACACTTGACCATAGCGTTGCTGGTGCTTGGTCCGGATGTTCCTTGCTCCAGTCCAGAGCAAACCTGTGAAGCAGGACATGCCAGTTTCCGTCGGCGTACTCACCCTCAATCCCCCACATGTCGATGGCCAAAAACAGAGTGGGTTTCTTCGAGCGTTTCTGCGACGGACAGAAGGACTCATGCATGGGGATATCTCTCGCTGGTTAGATGTAAAACAAGACGAGTCAATGTCGAACATGCATACGACAAATTGTGTCGCACATGACATCTGGATCGTATAAGCAGCGGCGTGGAGGCACTCACCGCGACGTCAGCCGGGTTGCGGACAGTCGTTCAGCGGCAAGGCCGAGGGATACAAGAAGAGCGATGAGACGGGGATAAGTCAGGAGGGCCACAGACATTCGCAACTTCCTTGTGCGTGTAGGCGTGAGTGCCTGCGATAAGATCTACTGCACGATATCGGCATGAGGCAGACAAGCTTTAATTGGGACTTGTCAAGTCGTTCATGGAGATCTCTTCGAAGCGATATTAGCGAGATTGTGGCATTTTGCTACCGTTGTTGGCGATGCGCCAGCTCAAATGCTGACTCGCTGCAAACGCAAGGACGCCTTTATCAACGTGACTTGAGGATTTCTGGTCCTGAACAATTGGACGGCGAGAGACGCACCCGCACGCTTGATGTTGGCGCCGCAAGGCGTGAGTAAGACGAGCGCGCTGTCCCTGGCATGGGCGGCATGTGGTAAGCCATTACCCGCACAGGCCGGTGCACTGTTGTCTCGTCGTATCGATGGGTACTTCAACGCTGTTCGTGGATGACAAAATTCACAAGTCCCAGGCTTGGAGTACATTTTTCAGAATGGATCTGTGTGAGGTGCTATGGAGCTTGATGGGGCTTAAGGTTTTGTATTTACTGGGTTTCAGGCACAAAAAAGGCGTTCGTGGGCGTCTTTCGATGTGCTACTAGCTCTGACCCTGAGTTGAAGGCCGTCGCCGTCAGTGAGAACGAAGTCTTTTCCTGTTGCCTTGACTGCCTTGAGTTGGCGGTCTGATAGGCGGGCTGCATTAGTAGGCATGAGAGCTACCTTTGACACCGTTTTGGTATCCCAAAAATAGCACCAGTGGGCTCGGGATTCCAAATGGGATACCAAAACGCCTGGAACTCAAAAAGCTTCTGTGGAAGCCAATAGCCCTGAAACCCCGTATTTACTGAATTCCAGCCACAAAAAAAGACGTCCGTGGACGTCTTTAGATGATGAAATGGTGGAGCCGGGGGGATTTGAACCCCCGTCCGCCAGTACTCCGCTGTCGGTACTACATGCGTAGCCGTGTCTATTAAGTTAACCCTCAGCGACCCGACGGGCAGGGTGCTTTGGGCGAGTTGTGTAAGTTTTAGCCGCTTCGTCCACAACGTACTGCACGGCGATTCCGTTCTATATGACAATCACTTTGGGTTTACGGACATCCCCTCGTGATTGCTGGACCCGAAGGTACCAGAAGCTCAGGCGTTAAGGCTGCTTACGCAGCGATAGCGTAGTCCTGGCCGTAGTTTTCGTCATTGGCAACTATAGAAGTTGCAACAGTGGATTTACGAGTTCTGTTACCAACTCGGCATGCACCTAAAGTTTCGCAACCGGCGTCGAATCCTAAACGGCCCCGAACCTGTCGCTCCATGAATCTGTAGGAGCAGCAGGCATGTGCAGTGTACGCCAATCCGCGTCTGAGGCCAACCCGAAGGTTGGCCCAGCGGTCAGGAGCTTTTACCGTCTTTGCTGACCTTCTGGATCTCCTGGATGGTCTGGGTGGTCTCGGAGATGCATTTCTCGGTGCCTTCCTTGGTGTTCAGGGCTTGATGGGCCTTGGCTTGCTGGATGCTGGCCTCGACTTTAGCCTCGATATCCGAGCCCTGATACTGGGTCTTCGCGTTCTCGATGGTTTTCAGGTTGGTATCACAGAGATCGGCGGCAAACGAAGACGACGCCAGCATGGAGGCAGTGACGAACAGACCTAGCAGTACAGAGCGTTTCATGTGTCTCTCCTTGAACTGAGGGCCCAGACATCGCTGGCCATCAGGACGGCTACCAGTTTTTGGAAGGTCCCGCATTTGCGGGACTTGATCAGTGGACTGTGCCCGTGCGCCAGGGTTCTATTTTTCTTCAGATCGCCCTGGCCTGGGTGACCCGATCGATCAGGTAGACCAGCCCGTGGTAGTCGATTGCGCCATGTTGGGTAAGACCGATCTCACAGGTGCGGCTGGTGGAAATCCCTTCGCTGCAATGCTGTACCGCGTCCTTCAGTGAGCGCAGCGAGTGGGCGTTCAGCTCTGGTGTGGAGAAACCCTTGTCGCCGGCGAAACCGCAACAATGGATGCCTTCCGGGATGACCACGTTTTTACTGCACTTGCGCGCCAAGTCGATCAGCGCCTGGCTTTCGCCAAGGTGCTGGGTGCTGCACGTGACGTGCACTGCGATGGGCGCCTCCTGGGGGATGAAATCGAGACGGTCCACCAGATGGGTGCGGATGAAGCGCACCGGGTCGTACAGATCCAGGCGCACCTCTCCGAGGTCCTGGACCAGGCGCAACGTGCAGGGGCTGGTGTCGCAATAGATCGGATCGAGTCCACCGCGACTGGCGTGCAGCAGCGCGCCGATCAGTTCCTGGCGTTTGTGCTCGGCTTGTTCGGCGTAGCCTTTGGACGCAAAAGGCTGGCCGCAGCAAAGGCTGTCCACGTTGTCGGGAAAGACGACTTGGTAGCCGGCTTTTTCCAGCAGCCGTTGGGTCTTTTCATACAGCGACATCTGCTCTTTATCGTCGGCCGCCGGGCCCATGACCCGCGATACGCAAGCCGCCAGGTACACCACGCGCGGGCGTTCGTCCGACACGGTAGGGCTGAAACGGATGGCCTTTTCCGGCTGGGGCATGGCGTTGGTCCACTGTGGGACCTGGCCTTTGGACAGTCGCGTCAACGAAGCCGACAGTTTCGCCAGGCGGGGGGCGCCTAGCAGCATCCGCGCACCGTTGGCGACGTGCAGGGCGAAGCGCGCGCCTTGCAATGTGGTGGCGAAATTTCCTTCAATCCAGTTAGCGGTTTTCGTCTTCGTCGCGTCGCGGCTGCGCAGTTTTTTCACCAGCTCGCCGGTATTGATGCCTACCGGGCAACGTTGTGCGCACAGGCCCGTCGCGGCGCAGGTGTCGATGCCTTGGTATTGATAGGCCTGTTCCAGTTCGGCGGTGTCCGTACCGGCGCGTTTCTTCGCCTGGATATCCCGCCAGATCACGATGCGCTGGCGCGGGCTCAAGGTCAGGTCCTTGGACGGACACACGGGTTCGCAGAAACCACACTCGATGCACTTGTCCACGATCTCATCGGCGGCCGGCAGCGGCTTGAGGTGCTTGAGGTGGATCTGCGGATCCTCGCTGAGCACCACGTCCGGGTTGAGGATGCCGTTGGGATCGAGCAGGCGTTTGAGCTGCCACATCAGTTGATAGGCATCGCTGCCCCATTCCAGCTCGACGAACGGCGCCATGTTGCGCCCGGTGCCGTGCTCGGCTTTCAGCGAGCCGCCGAATTCCACCGCCACCAACTGCGCCACGTCATCCATGAACGCCTGGTAGCGTGCGATTTCTTCAGGGTTGTTGAAGCCTTGGGTGAAGACGAAGTGCAGATTGCCTTCCAGTGCATGTCCGAAAAGGATCGCTTCGTCGTAGTGATGTTTGTCGAACAGCTCGATCAGGCGGTTTACGCCAATGGCGAGTTGTTCCACCGGAAAGGTCACGTCTTCGATGATCACCGTAGTCCCGGTTTTACGGAACGCGCCCACCGCTGGAAAGGTGTCTTTGCGGATCGCCCAGAGCCGGGCGTTTTCCTGTGGGTCTTCGGTGAAGTCGACCTGTTTTTCCACCGGGAAACCGGCCAGTGAAGCCATGATCCGGACCAGTTGTTCTTGCAGTAAAGACGAGGAAGCGGCGCGGGATTCGATGAGCAAGGCGCAGGCATTGATCGACAGATGCTGTACGAAATTCGGCATGCCCGGTTTGTCCTGCACCGAGCGCAGGCTGCGGCGGTCCAGCAGCTCCACGGCCGAGACTGGTTGGCTTTTCAGCACAGTGACGGCGTTGCAGCAGGTTTCCACGTCCGGGAATACGATCAGCGCCGAAGCTTTGTTCGGATGGTCGATAACGGTGTTGTAGGTCACCGCGCTGATGAAGCCGAGGGTGCCTTCGGAGCCGACCAGCAGGTGGCTCAAGATATCCACAGGCTCGTCGAAATCCACCAGGGCATTGAGTGACAGGCCGGTGGTATTTTTCAGACGATATTTATGTCGAATTCGCGCAGCCAGTTCAGTGTTGGCGCGGGTCTCGCGGCCCAGAGTCGCCAGGCGTTCCAGCAGTTCGCCATGGCTTGTACGAAAAGCCGCCACGCTGTTGTCGTCTTCGGTGTCCAGGCGCGTGCCATCGGCCAGTACCAGGCGGATACCGGCCAAGGTGTGATAGGTGTTCTGCGCCGTACCGCAGCACATGCCGCTGGCGTTGTTGGCGACGATGCCGCCGATTTTGCAGGCGTTGATCGACGCCGGATCTGGGCCGATCTTGCGCCCGAATGGGGCCAGCCAGGCGTTGGCCTGGGCGCCGATCACGCCGGGCTGCAAGCGAATCTGCGTGCCTTGCGCGCGGATCTCGCGAGCGTTCCAGTTATCCCCGAGCACAATCAGCACCGAGTCGCTGATGGCTTGCCCGGACAGGCTGGTGCCGGCGGCGCGGAAGGTGACGGGTACCTGGTCGCGCTGGGCCAGTTTCAGCAGGGCAATCACTTCATCTTCGGATTCGACGCGTACCACCAGTTTCGGAATCAGCCGATAGAAACTGGCATCAGTGCCGAAGGCCAAAGTCGACAGCGGATCGTCGAAACGGCGTTTCTGCGGGATCAGTTGTTGAACGTCGTGTAGGAAAGAGGCCGGAAGGGTCATTGGTCCTCCAGAATCAAAACCACCAGATCCTTCGGACCATGGGCGCCGTAGGCCAGAACTTGCTCGATGTCGGCGGTTTTCGACGGGCCCGATACCAGCAGGGCGTTGGTGGGCATGCCTTGGGCCCACTCGAATTCCTGCTGCACTTCATAGAAGTTGTCACGGATCTCGCTGGCCTTGAGCAAGGCGAAATGCACCGGTGGCACCAGGCTCATCAGCCGCGGTTCTTCCCGGGTTGGCCAGAGAATCAGGCTGCCGGTGGCGGCGATGGCGCCAAGGGTCCCGGTGAGGCTGGCGGGAGTGTCGTTGAACAACTCGGCTTTCCACTCTTCTACCGGGCGGTCGTAGGCCTTGAGGGTTGGCAGGTCCGGATTGTTCGCCCAGAACTGTGTGATTTTTTGCCCGTGCGCGGTGGTCGGGGCGATGAGCAGACTCGGTAATTGACGGTCGCGCAGCAATTGCGCGAGCAGGGTCGGCCAGCCTTCGTCGGACGTCAGGTGGATTTCGGTGTGCACCGCTTCCATCAGTTTGCGCAATTGCGGGATGCGTTCCTCGGGCGCATAGCGGTAGGTTTGCGTCACCAGTTCGACATCGAAATTGTCGGCAACCGGCGTGGCGCCGGTCAGGCTTTTACGCAGCTTGGCGAGGATATTGTCCTTGGCGCTCATCGGCGGTCTCCCTGCTGGTTCAGGTGGTCGCGAGCCAGGTCATGCAATGAGCGGGCGGCGGGTTTGGGGGCGCTGTGGTTCTGGGTCCAGGGGCCGACGTTGTTGGGCGTCAGGGCGCGCAGGCGCGTGGCGAGGAAGCCGAACAGCCGATACAGCCGTGGCGAACTGTTGAGCCGAGCCCAGGCATTCCAGATGAAGCGTTCCTTGGGCGAGTATTTGCTGCCCTGGCCGCGCATCACCTGATGGGGGCTGTCCGGCGCCTTGACGTTTTCTTCCCGCAACCGCCGCAGCAAAGCCGGGATCGGAATCTTCACCGGACACACTTCACCGCAGGCACCGCACAGCGAAGAGGCGCTCGGGTGGTCCGGCACCTTGGCCAGGCCGACCATGTGCGGCGTGATGATTTTTCCGATAGGCCCCGGGTACACCTCGCCGTAGGCATGGCCGCCGATTCGGGTATAGACCGGGCAATGATTCATACAGGCGCCGCAGCGAATGCAGTTCAGCGTCTGGCGCAATTCGCTGTCGGCAAACGCCTGGCTGCGACCATTGTCGAGCAGGACCAGGTGGACTTCCTGGGGGCCGTCCAGCTCCTCAGGCTTGCGCGGGCCGGAGATCATGTTGACGTAGGTGGTGATGGGCTGGCCGAGGGCCGAGCGGGTCAGCAGCGAGAGCAGTGGCACGACATCGCGCAGGTTCTCCACCACTTTTTCGATGCCGGTCACAGCGATGTGCACGGGGGGCGCGGTGGTGGACATGCGTCCGTTGCCTTCGTTTTCCACCAGCAGCAGCGTGCCGGTTTCGGCGACGGCGAAGTTGACGCCGGAGACGCCGATGTCGGCCTCGAAGAATTTCTGCCGCAATACCTTGCGACCGATCTGAATGAGTTGGTCAACGTCCTTGGTGTACTCCACGCCAAGTTTGTCGTGGAACAAGGACGCGACCTGACCGGCATTCTTGTGGATCGCCGGCATAATGATGTGTGAAGGCTTCTCGTGGTCGAGCTGGACGATGTATTCCCCCATGTCGGACTCAAGACATTCAATGTCCCGAGCCTCGAGGAAATGGTTCATCTCCATCTCTTCGCTGACCATCGATTTGCCCTTGATCACTTGCCGCGCCTCGTGAGTGCGGATGATCGAGAGGACGATGCCATTGGCTTCGTCCACCGTCTCCGCCCAGTGCACGTTCACACCGTTGCGGGTCAGGTTGGTTTCAAGTCGCTCGAGCAGGTCGGGCAGCTTGGATAACGCACGGGCGCGGACGGCATTGCCCAGCACTCGCAGGTGTTCTCTTTCGTGGGCATCGCTGAAGGACGCTGCCCGCTTGGTCATCAGTGAATCCATCGCGCTGCGAAAGTTGTTTCGCAGTTGCGTGTCGTCCAGGGCCTTGTGGGCCCGGGCGCGAAAGTCTTCCTGCGCCTCACTCGGCACTTCAACGGTCGGAATCAGCGTCGGCGTGCTCATGCCACACCTCCGCTACGCTGCCAGAGAAAGCTCGCCAAATGCTGGCCGCGTAACGCTTCCTGCTGTTTTTCCAGTGCGCCGTTGATGTTCATCAGGCAGCCACAATCGGCACTGATGACCTTGTGCGCGCCGGATTCCTTCAGCGCTCGGGTCTTGTCAGCCACCATCGCGCCGGAAATATCCGGCATGCGAACGCTGAAGGTCCCACCAAACCCACAGCACTCACTTTCGTGGCTGTGTTCAACTCGCTCCACATTGCGCAGCTGCGCCAACAACGCACGGCCATGCAGATGGGTGTTCATTTCACGCCGTGCCGAGCAGGACGTGTGCAGCGCGACTTTCACGGGTTCCCCGCTATCGTTCAACTGCACCTTGCAGACGAACAGCAGGAATTCAGCCAGTTCATAGGTCCGGGCCGCCAGGGCCTGAACCTGTTTGAGCGTGTCGGGCTCATCCTTGAACAGATCGGCGTAATGCTCGCGCAGCATGCCGGCGCAGGAGCCCGAGGGCACGACCACCGGATAATCTTCGGCAAACAGGGCCAGTTGCGCCCGTGCCACCGTCCGCGCCTGCTCGGTGTAGCCCGAGGTGTAGGCCGGTTGGCCGCAGCAGCTTTGCCCTTGCGGGTAGTCCACCCGGATTCCTTCGCGCTCCAGCAGATGAATCGCATCCATCCCGGCTTCGGGATAGAACAGGTCCACCACGCAAGTGCCGAACAGGTAGACCCTTTGCGGTTTCTCGCGGGGGTACTGCCGAGGCTCGGGCAATGGCGGGGCGACACGGGTCGCGTTCGGCACGGCGTTGTAAAAAAGCTCGCTCATCAGGCGTGTCTCCGGGTGGTCCCGGTTATCCGTCCGCTGAGGCTGCTGAATATAGACAGGAAATCTTTCAGCAGCCTTGCAGACCCGGTGGTGAATAGCAGACGCCGAATCACGGTTCGGCGTCGGTTTTTTCAGTGTTGCGTGTAGGACTTAATGAACCAGCATGCCGGTAAACCAGTAGGCCTGGGCCAACGTGATCAGGCCGACAATCGTTGCAAAGAATAGGCTGTGTTTGAGGGTGAAACGGAACAGATCCGATTCCTTGCCCACCAGCCCGGTCGCCGCGCAGGCCACCGCGATCGATTGTGGCGAAATCATCTTGCCGGTCACGCCGCCGCTGGTATTGGCCGCCACGAGCAAGGTGTCGTTGACGCCGAGCTGGTGCGCGGTGGTGGCTTGCAGCGAGCTGAACAACGCGTTGGACGACGTATCGGAACCGGTCAGGAACACGCCCAGCCAACCCAGGAACGGCGAGAAGAACGGGAACGCCGCGCCCGTGCCGGCCAGCACCAGGGCCATGGTCGACGACATGCCCGAGTAGTTGGTGACGAAGGCGAATGCCAGCACCATGCCGATGGACAGGATCGGCCAGCGCAGCTCGAACAGTGTTTCTTTAAAAGTGGTAAGACCAGTTTTGATGTTGATCTTCAGCACCAGCATCGAGATCAGTGCGGAGAAGAAAATCGCTGTGCCGGTGGCGGAAACCGGGTCGAGCTTGAACACGGCCGGAATGGCGGTGGGGTTGATCACGATGGGCGCGACCTTGATCACCATCTGGTCCAGGTGCGGGATGGCGAAGTTGAACACCCAGCCGTACATCGAACCGCCCGCAGCGAACATTGCCTTGAACGGCTTGAGGGTCCAGATCGTCACCAATACGGTCAGGATCAGGAACGGCGACCAGGCTTTGATGATTTCTCCCAGGCTGTAGGGCGAAGCCACGGTGCTGCGCGGTTGGCCGAAACCGCCGGCGCTGGCGGTGACCGTTGCGCTGGAGGTGGCGCCGGCAATCTGGGCGCCGGCGGTACGCTTGGGCTGCCAGACTTTCAGGAACAGCGTCAGGGAAATCAGGCTGGCCAGGGCGGAGGTGATGTCCGGCAGTTCCGGGCCGATGAAGTTGGAGGTGAAGTACTGGGTGATGGCGAAGCTCAAACCGGCCATCAGCGCTGCTGGCCAGGTCTCCCGCACGCCGCGCAGGCCGTCCATCATGAACACCAGCCAGAACGGCACGAACAACGACAGCAAGGGCAACTGGCGACCGGTCATGGCGCCGATCTTGAAGGCGTCGATCCCGGTAACCTGACCGGCCACGATGATCGGAATGCCCAACGCGCCGAACGCGACCGGGGCGGTGTTGGCGATCAGGCACAGGCCCGCGGCATACAGGGGGTTGAAGCCCAATCCGACCAGCAGGGCGGCAGTGATCGCCACTGGGGCACCGAAACCGGCGGCACCTTCCAGGAACGCGCCGAAGCAAAAGCCGATCAGCAGCACTTGCAGGCGTTGGTCATCGGTAATCGACAGCACCGAGCTGCGAATCACCTCGAACTGGCCGCTCTTGACCGTCAGTTTGTAGAGGAATACGGCGGCGACGATGATCCAGGCGATGGGCCACAGACCGTAGGCAAAACCATAGCCGGCGGCTGCGAAGGCCATGTCGGCGGGCATATTGAACGCGAAAATCGCCACGGCAATCGCCAGGGCCAGGGTAATGCTGCCGGCCACATGTCCCTTGAGGCGAAACACCGCCAGGGCCAGGAAGAAAAATACGATGGGAATGACGGCTGCGAGTGCGGACAAGCCGAGGCTGCCGAGCGGGCTGTAGAGCTGTTGCCAGGTTTGCATAATGGGTGGGCCCCTAATTGTTGTTGGTCAGGCACTGCCAGCGGGTTTGGTTAATTGGTAATACCAATTTACAATCGCTGTTGGCTAGGGTAAAAGCCTTGGTTGTCGTGTGTCAATTTGCCGCCCTGAAAACTTTCGTCGAATAAGCGGTGCAGATGGCATCTGATCCGTGGGTAGAAACGGCTTTTACGGGGTGTGGATAACGCCCGGATCGGCCAGAATAGAGGGCCCGGCGAGCGGTCGGGATCGTGGAGAATTGAGTTATGGGGTTTGATCAGATTCGTCAGCGCCGTTTGTCTGACGATATTGTCGAGCGGCTTGAAGGCATGATCCTTGAGGGCACGCTCAAGTCCGGTGAGCGACTGCCGGCCGAACGGACCCTGGCTGAGCAGTTCGGTGTGTCACGCCCTTCGTTGCGCGAGGCGATCCAGAAGCTGGCGGCCAAAGGCTTGTTGGTCAGTCGCCAGGGCGGCGGCAACTATGTGGTGGAGTCGCTGGGCTCGACGTTCAGTGATCCGCTGTTGCAGCTTTTGGAAAGCAATCCCGAAGCGCAGCGTGACTTGCTAGAGTTCCGTCACACCCTGGAAGCGTCCTGTGCTTATTACGCGGCGCAGCGGGCCACGGATGTGGACCGTGAGCGGCTGACGGCGGCGTTCGACGCGCTGCAGGATTGTTACTCGCGCCACGACGAGGTCAGCCGGGCGGAGGAGGGCGCGGCGGATGCCCGGTTTCACCTGGCGATCGCCGAGGCCAGTCATAACGCGGTGTTGCTGCACACGATTCGCGGCTTGTTCGACCTGCTCAAGCGCAACGTGGTGACCAACATCGGCGGCATGTACAAGCAGCGCAGTGAAACCCGCGACATGCTGATCAGCCAGCACCGGGAGTTGTACCAGGCCATCATGGACGGGCACGCCGAACAGGCGCGGGAAGTGTCCAGCCGGCATATCTTGTATGTGCAGGAAGTTTTGGAAGAGGTGCGTCAGGAAGTGCAGCGCGTGGCGCGGGCGGAGCGGCGCAAGGGGATGTGAGCGTGCTTGCGAAGCCTGTGGGAGCGAGCTTGCTCGCGAAAGCGGTCAGTCTGACCCATCAATGCTGAATGTGTCGCCGTCATCGCGAGCAAGCTCGCTCCCACATTGGATCTTCAGTGAACACAAGATTGTGTATCGCCGTGATCGGGTGTGGGAGCGAGCTTGCTCGCGATAGCGGTCTCAAGGACGAAAGACTCAGTCTTCCTTGCCCTTGTTGCGCACCGCACGCTGTAGCTCGCGGCCGGCGTCGCGTTCGCGTTCGGTATCGCGCTTGTCGTATTCCTTCTTGCCCTTGCCCAAGGCAATTTCGCACTTGATCAAGTGCTTGCTCCAGTACAACGACGTGCAGACGCAGGTGTAACCCTTCTGTTGCACCGAGGCGAAGAGTTTTTCCAGCTCGCGCTTGTTGAGCAGCAATTTGCGCGAGCGCACCGGGTCGGCAATCACGTGGGTGCTGGCGGTGGTCAGCGGCGTGATATGACTGCCCAGCAGCCAGGCTTCGCCGTCCTTGAGCAGCACATAGCTGTCGACCAGTTGCGCCTTGCCGGCACGCAAGCTCTTTACTTCCCAGCCGGCCAGGACCATGCCAGCCTCGAAACGTTGTTCGATGAAGTAATCGTGTCGCGCCTTTTTATTTTGCGCGATGGTCCCTGTGGGGTGTTTCTTCTGTTTAGCCATAGGGGCGGCATTATAGGCAGTTGCGTGCGTGTCGGCTACGGTGAAGCAGCGTGCTTGAGCACGTTGAGTGAATCCCGGACAATGCGGCCTCTTTTTTGAACGCTTGGGCGTGATCACGATGTCGACAGACAAGGTTTCTGTCCACGGCAGTTGGGCTAGCCGCTGGGTCTTCATACTCGCGGCGACTGGTTCTGCCGTGGGGCTGGGTAGTATCTGGAAGTTTCCGTACATGGTCGGCGTCTACGGTGGCGGCGCCTTCGTATTGATGTTCCTGGCGTGCATCGCGCTGATCGGCGCACCGGTGATGCTGGCCGAAACCCTGATCGGACGTCGGGCCCGGCAAAGCCCGGCCAATGCCCTGAAGGTGCTGGCGGTAGAGGCTGGCCATTCGACCAAGTGGTCGTGGGGCGCCTTCGCCGGGATGATCACGGCGCTGTTGATCCTGTCTTTCTATAGCGTGGTCGGTGGCTGGTCCCTGGACTACATCATCGACATGGGGCGCGGGGATTTCCAAGGGGCCACGCCGGATCAGGTGGGCGCCTACTTCGGCAATGTGATCGCCGATCCCTGGAGGCTGACCCTCTGGCACACGATTTTCATGGTGCTCTCGGCGGTGGTGATTGCCCGGGGCGTGGTGGCCGGGCTTGAGCGCAGCCTGCGGATCATGATGCCGTTGCTGTTCGTGATGATCCTGGTGCTGCTGGGCTACAGCATGACCACCGGGCATTTCATGGAGGGCGTGCATTTCATGTTCGACTTCCAGCCGGAGAAAGTCCTGGACGGTCTGCTGCCGGCCATGGGGCATGCGTTTTTCTCCCTGAGCGTCGGGGTCGGTTCGATCATGATCTATGGCGCCTACATGCCCAAGAATGCCTCCCTGACCCGAACTGTGTTCGGCGTCGCACTGCTGGACACCTTCGTGTCGCTGCTGGCGGGCGTGGCTTTGTTTCCGATTGTGTTCGCTGCCGGCCTGAATCCGAGCGAGGGGCCAGGGTTGATGTTCGTCAGCCTGCCCTTTGCCTTTGGCAGCATGGCGTTCGGCCAGGTGATGGGCGTGGTGTTTTTTCTCCTGGTGGCCATCGCGGCCTGGAGTTCGGCCATCTCCCTGCTGGAACCCATGGTGGCTTACTTGGTTGAACGGACCCGGCTCAGTCGTGCCTGGGTAACCTTCTGGCTGGCCTTCACCTGTTGGTTTGTCGGCCTGGGCACGGTGTTTTCCTTCAATATATGGAAGCAGGCGAAGTTTTTCGTGAACGAAGACGGGCTGTTCCATCTCTACCAGTGGGGCGCAACCGGAGGGCTGGATTTCTTCGGCGTGATTGATTTCTTCACCTCACGGATCATGCTGCCATTGGGTGGTTTGTGTTTCGTAGTGTTTGCAGGATGGATCATGGGGCGTGAAGCAGTGCGTGATGAGCTGTCGCTGCGTAGTCCGGTATTGTTCGGCTTGAGCCTGTTCTTGATGCGCTATGTGGCGCCCATCGGCATTCTTGTAGTGTTTGCCGCCCAGCTGTGGAAGTGACGCTTACATGACGACACATATTCAACGCTCGGCCTTGCTGCCCTACCCGGCGCAGGCGCTGTATGACCTGGTCAACGATGTGGCGAGCTACCCGGAGTTCTTGCCGTGGTGCTCGTCGGCCGAGGTGCTGGAAAGCTCTGAAACCCATATGCGCGCCAGCCTCAACATTGCCAAGAGCGGCTTGAGCCAGCGCTTCGTCACGCGCAATACGCTGGTGCCGGGACAGTCCATCGAGATGAATCTGGAGGAAGGGCCTTTCAATCAGCTCCACGGTGTCTGGGTGTTCAAGCCGCTGGGTGAAAAGGCCTGCAAGATCAGCCTGGACTTGTCGTTCGACTACGCCGGCCCTCTGGTGCGGGCGACGCTGGGGCCGCTGTTCAATCAGGCCGCCAATACCCTGGTCGATGCGTTCTGCCAGCGGGCCAAGCAGAATGCAGAGCTCAAGCGTTGATTGAGATAGAAGTGGTGTATGCCTCGGCGGAGCGTCAGGTCTTGCGCACCTGCGTGGTGCAGGAGGGCGCGAGTGTTCGCGCCGCACTGGCGGCATCGGGTATTGCCGATGTGTTTCCGGAGCTGGATCTGACGACTTGCCCGGTGGGGATTTTTGGCAAGCTGGTTGCCGATCCAGAGCATCAGGTGGTGCAGGCGGCCGATCGACTGGAGATTTATCGCCCGTTGTTGGCCGATCCGAAGGAAATTCGGCGCCTGCGCGCGGCCAAGGCTGCCCAGGCACGCCAATCGGAGCAATAACCTGGCTTGAATGACAGGCAATAAAAAACCCGGCATGCCGGGTTTTTTTATGCCGCCATTTATTGCGGCGAGGTGTCCAGGGGCTCTGGCGTCGGGACTGGTACGGTCTCGACTTTGTCCACATCCTTCTGGATCTGGTCCAGCAACGAACCTGGCTTGGCCGGTTTTTCCGGTTTCGGCTGTTCGGCCTTCTGGGTCGGGTCGGTAACGGTGTTGTCGCTGTCCTTGCCCAAGATGGCTTCGTCACGGCTCACGCCAGGCATGAAATCGCCTGACAGGCTGACGAGTTGGTCGTTGGGGCTGAAGATAACGCTGATGCGTTCCTGCTGGCGCTCACCGCCGCCTGGCTGCAAGCTGTATAGGTAATCCCAGCGATCGGCATGGAACGTGTCGGTCAGCAGGGGGTTGCCCATGATAAACCGTACTTGCCGGCGGGTCATTCCCGGGCGCAACTGGTCTATCATGTCCTGCGTGACGACATTGCCCTGCTGGATGTCGATTTTGTAAACCCCGGGGAATGAACAACCGGCGAGTGCGAGCAGTCCCACAAAGGTGAAACTGGTTAGCAAGAGCTTGGTGTTTTGCATCGGTGGGCGACTTCCACTATCTTGGCTGGGACAACGTAAACGCCGATCATACCCGCATTAAGAGAAGCTGCGAAGCAGCATCGCGAGAAAGCTGACCATGGTTGAAAATAGCGAACTACGCAAAGCCGGCCTCAAAGTGACCCTGCCACGGGTCAAGATTCTACAAATGCTCGATTCCGCCGAGCAACGCCACATGAGTGCTGAAGATGTCTATAAGGCGCTTATGGAGGCTGGTGAGGACGTCGGTCTGGCCACGGTTTACCGTGTTCTGACCCAGTTCGAGGCAGCTGGCTTGGTGGTGCGGCACAACTTCGACGGAGGCCATGCGGTCTTCGAGCTGGACGACGGCAAGCATCACGACCATATGGTCAACGTCGAGACCAGTGAAGTGATCGAATTCTTCGACGAAGAAATCGAGCGGCTGCAGAAAGCAATCGTCGACAAGTACGGCTTCGAGATGGTTGATCACAATCTTGTGCTGTACGTACGCAAGAAAAAGTAAGCATGTCGCGCGGACTATTACGGTTCGCGAAACGAACGAAGGCGACCCCAGGGTCGCCTTCGTGCTTTCTGCCGTTCTCAGGTTTTTGCGGTAACGACCATTTTTTTCGCGTGGGCCAGGGATTCCTTGGTGAGGTCGATGCCCCCGAGCATTCGCGCCACTTCTTCTACGCGCTCGTTTTTGTTGAGCTTGGACACGGCGGTGCGAGTGGCATCCTCGCCGCGTACCTTATGCACAAATAGATGCTGGTGCCCCTGGGCGGCGACCTGAGGCAGGTGAGTCACCGTCAGTACCTGGCCGCGTTCCCCCAGTCGGCGCAGCAACTGGCCGACAATTTCCGCGGTTGGGCCACCGATGCCTACGTCCACTTCGTCGAATACCAGCGTCGGCACGCGAGAGGTCTGCGCGGTGATGACCTGGATGGCCAGGCTGATTCGTGACAGTTCGCCGCCGGATGCGACTTTGGCCAGGGCCTTGAGCGGTTGTCCGGGGTTGGCACTGACCAGCAGTTCCACTTGCTCCAGCCCGTTGGGCTGGAGCTCGTCGCCAGCGTTGGGGCGCAATTCGATGGTGAAGCGCCCGCCGGGCATGCCCAGGCGCTGGATTTCTTGCTCCACGGCGCTGGCCAGCCCTGTTGCGGCGTGCTGCCGCAGTTCACTGAGCTCCCTGGCCTTTTCCTGGTAATGACGGGCATAAGAAGCCAGTTCATCCCCCAGGCGCTCGATGGATTCATCGTTGGCGTTCAGGGTTTCCAGCTCTTCCAGCAGCCGCTGCTGGAGTTCGGCAACGTCGGCCGGTTGGATGCGGTGCTTGCGCGCCAGTGTATAGATGGTGTCCAGGCGCTCTTCCAGGTACTGCAGGCGGGCCGGGTCGGCATCGAAATGATCGAGGAACCGATTCAGCTCCCCGACGGCTTCTTCGACCTGGATCTGCGCACTCGTCAGCAGGTTCGTCGCTTCGTTCAGCGCGCCCACCGAATTGTTCACACTGGAGAGTCGGTTCAAGCTCGCTGTCAGCGCATTGAGCACATTGCCCGAATCGCTCTCGCTGCATTGTTCGACCACTTGCCGGCAAATGCCTAGCAGGGTTTCGGCGTTGGTCAGGTTCTTGTGTTCCTGCTCCAGTTCTGCCAGTTCATTTTCACCCAGGGCCAGGTTCTCCAGCTCTTCGAGCTGATAGCTCAGCAACTGGTGACGGGCGCGCTGTTCGTCGCCGGAGTTGGAGAGTCGATCCAGTTCCTGCCGGGTTTGGCGCCAGCGTTGGGCCGCCAGTTGGACCTGTCGGGCCAGGTCGGTGGCGCCGGCGTATTCATCCAGCAAGCGGCGATGGGTGTCGGTCTTGAGCAGGGATTGGTGTTCATGCTGGCTGTGAATGTCGATCAGCAGCTCGCCGAGGGCCTTGAGGTCGCCCAAGGGACAGGGCGTGCCGTTGATGTAGCCGCGGGAGCGGCCTTCAGCGGTGATGACCCGGCGCAGGATGCACAGGCCGTCGGTGTCCAGGTCGCGTTCGGCCAGCCAGGCGCTGGCCTCGGGGATGTCGACCAGGTCGAACGTCGCCAGGATGTCGGCCTTGTCCGCTCCGGGGCGCACTACGCCACTGTCGGCGCGGTCGCCCAGCGTCAGGCCCAGGGCATCGAGCATGATCGACTTGCCTGCGCCAGTTTCACCGGTGATCACACTCATGCCTCGATCAAGTTCGAGGTCGAGGTGTTCGACGATGGCGTAGTTGTGTACGGACAGGTGCACCAGCATAAGGCCACTCCCAGGCTTTAGGTCTGGTTATTTATACAGTGTTTTGTTTTGGCCTGACAATGTCTTCGCTTAGCTCGATTTGCTTGGATAAATGATTTTCTTAGCGCGACGGGGAATGGTTATGCAGCTGTTTTTTGTAAGGCTAATTCGTCAGATGGGCCTTGAAGCTGAAAAACCCGACCCCATATACCGGGGCAGAAGCGCGAGTTGAGCTCGCGGACGAAGTTGAGAGGAGAAATCTATGGCTGACGAACAGACGCAGGACACGCAAAATCTAGACGCCAATCAGGCTTCCCAGGATTCCGGTGAAGACCTGGCGGCACGTGTACAAGTGCTCGAGGAGCAACTGGCCGGTGCGCAGGACCAGGCGTTGCGTGTAGCAGCCGACCTGCAGAACGTTCGCCGTCGCGCCGAGCAAGATGTAGAGAAGGCTCATAAATTCGCCCTGGAGCGTTTCGCCGGCGACCTGCTGCCGATCATCGACAGCCTGGAGCGTGGCCTGGAGCTGTCCAACCCGGATGACGAAAACATTCGTCCGATGCGTGAAGGCATCGAGCTGACCCTGAAGATGTTCCAGGACACCCTCAAGCGTTATCAGCTCGAAACCCTTGATCCGCATGGCGAACCCTTCAACGCCGAGCACCACCAGGCCATGGCGATGCAGGAAAGTGCCGACGTCGAGCCAAACAGTGTGCTGAAGGTTTTCCAGAAGGGCTATCTGCTCAATGGGCGCCTGCTGCGTCCGGCCATGGTCGTGGTCAGCAAGACGCCAGCGCCGGTTTCGCCTTCTATTGATGAGCAGGCTTGAAATCGGTCTTAGCGGCCCCATCTATATGTCAAGCGTTTAAGTGCTACCGCAGTTAGCCACCACTGCTGCGGCAACAAAATCCAAGTTCCGGGAGAGTTAACATGGGCAAGATTATCGGTATCGACCTGGGGACCACCAACTCGTGCGTCTCCGTGCTGGAAAACGGCAAGGCCAAAGTCATCGAAAACGCTGAAGGCGCACGTACTACGCCGTCGATCATCGCCTACGCCAATGATGGCGAGATTCTGGTTGGCCAATCGGCCAAGCGTCAGGCAGTGACCAATCCGCATAACACCCTGTACGCGGTGAAGCGTCTGATCGGTCGCAAGTTCGACGAAGAAGTCGTCCAGAAAGACATCAAGATGGTGCCTTACAAAATCGCCAAGGCTGACAACGGCGACGCCTGGGTTGAAGTGAACGGCCAGAAAATGGCGCCGCCACAGATCTCGGCTGAAATCCTCAAGAAAATGAAGAAAACCGCCGAAGATTACCTCGGCGAAGCGGTGACTGAGGCGGTCATTACTGTGCCTGCCTATTTCAACGACAGCCAGCGCCAGGCGACCAAAGACGCCGGCCGCATCGCGGGCCTGGACGTAAAACGTATCATCAACGAACCGACTGCGGCCGCTCTGGCCTACGGTATGGACAAGGCCAAGGGCGATCACACCGTGATCGTTTATGACCTGGGTGGCGGTACCTTCGACGTTTCCGTGATCGAGATCGCTGAAGTCGACGGCGAGCACCAGTTCGAAGTATTGGCAACCAACGGTGACACATTCCTCGGTGGTGAAGACTTCGACATTCGCCTGATCGACTACCTCGTCGACGAGTTCAAGAAAGAAAGCGGCATGAACCTCAAGGGTGACCCGCTGGCCATGCAGCGCCTGAAAGAAGCCGCTGAAAAAGCCAAGATCGAACTGTCCTCGAGCCAGTCGACCGATGTGAACCTGCCGTACATCACCGCAGACGCCACCGGTCCTAAGCACCTGAACGTAAAAATCTCCCGCGCCAAGCTCGAAGCGCTGGTGGAAGACCTGGTTCAGCGCACCATCGAACCTTGCCGCATCGCTATGAAAGACGCCGGTATCGACGTTGGTTCGATCAACGACGTGATCCTGGTTGGCGGTCAGACTCGTATGCCACTGGTTCAGAAGTTGGTGACCGATTTCTTCGGTAAAGAAGCACGTAAAGACGTCAACCCTGACGAAGCTGTTGCCATGGGTGCTGCTATCCAGGGCGCGGTATTGGCTGGTGATGTGAAAGACGTTCTGCTGCTCGACGTCAGCCCGCTGACTCTGGGTATCGAAACCATGGGCGGCGTAATGACCGCGCTGATCGAGAAAAACACCACGATTCCTACCAAGAAATCCCAGGTGTTCTCGACTGCCGACGACAACCAGGGCGCAGTGACCATTCACGTGCTGCAAGGTGAGCGTAAGCAAGCCGCACAGAACAAGTCCCTGGGCAAGTTCGACCTGGCCGAGATTCCACCAGCACCACGTGGCGTGCCACAAATCGAAGTGACCTTCGACATCGACGCCAACGGCATCTTGCACGTCGGCGCGAAAGACAAGGCTACCGGCAAGACTCAGTCGATCGTGATCAAGGCCAACTCCGGTCTGTCCGAGGAAGAAATTCAGCAGATGGTTCGCGATGCTGAAGTCAACGCCGAGGAAGACCGCAAGTTCGAAGAACTGGCCAGCGCTCGTAACCAGGGCGATGCCTTGGTGCACTCGACTCGCAAAATGATCGCTGATGCTGGCGAAAAAGTGACCGCGGAAGAGAAAACCGCCATCGAAGCGGCCGTGGTTGCCCTGGAAGCTGCCGTCAAAGGCGACGACAAGGCCGCCATCGAAGCGAAGATCGAAGAGCTGTCCAAGGTCTCTGCGCCAGTGGCTCAGAAGATGTACGCCGAACAGGCTCAGCCTGCAGAAGGCGCGGCTGCGCAGGGCGAATCGGCCGAGAAAGCCGACGACGTCGTTGACGCCGAGTTCGAAGAAGTGAAAGACCACAAGTAATCGCTTGTTGGTCGGCCGGTTGACTGCATTTGTGCGGTGGCTGGTAGGATGTCGCCGCGCGGGAGCTTGCTCCCGCGTTGGCGTGTCTGGAACCAATGAATTTTTACAGCATGCGACAACGCTCGGATGCTGGCGGTGTGATCGGGAATGCTCCTGCTTTCCGAGTGGCGGACACCGCGTTTTGGCCGGGTCCCTGGCTGAAAAACTTAAGACCAGGATCGTTGAATCGACGTGAGTTGGGTCCGGGCCTGTATTGGGGCTCAACGAGTTTGGCAAGGTTCAGGAGAGGTTTGCCGGACGTCCTATAAGAGTGCAAAGACTAATGGCAAAGCGTGACTTTTACGAAGTATTGGGTGTCGAGCGGGGGGCCAGCGAGGCGGACCTGAAAAAGGCCTATCGTCGCCTGGCGATGAAGCACCACCCGGACCGTAATCCCGGCGACAAAGCGTCGGAAGAGATGTTCAAGGAGGCCAACGAGGCCTACGAAGTACTGTCCGATTCGAGCAAGCGCGCGGCTTACGACCAGTACGGTCATGCCGGCGTCGACCCAAGCATGGGTGGCGGCGGTGCCGGTTTCGGCGGTCAGAACTTTTCCGATATTTTCGGTGATGTATTCAGCGATTTCTTCGGTGGCGGTCGCGGCGGTGCCCGGGGCGGCGCCCAGCGTGGCAGCGATTTGCGCTACACGCTGGAGTTGAACCTGGAAGAAGCGGTGCGCGGTACTACCGTCAATATCCGTGTTCCAACGCTGGTCAATTGCAAGCCATGCGATGGCTCGGGCGCCAAGAAGGGTTCCTCGCCCGTTACGTGCCCGACCTGTGGCGGTATCGGCCAGGTTCGCATGCAGCAGGGCTTCTTCTCGGTGCAGCAGACCTGCCCGCGTTGCCATGGCCAAGGCAAGATCATTTCCGATCCGTGCGACTCCTGCCACGGTGAAGGGCGTGTCGAAGAGTACAAGACACTGTCGGTCAAAGTGCCGGCCGGTGTCGACACCGGTGACCGCATTCGCCTGTCCGGCGAAGGCGAGGCGGGTGCCCAGGGCGGCCCGACTGGTGATCTGTATGTGGTCATCAACGTGCGCGAGCATGCGATTTTCCAGCGCGACGGCAAGCACCTGTTCTGCGAAGTGCCGATCAGCTTCGTCGATGCGGCCTTGGGTGGTGAGCTTGAGATCCCGACCCTCGACGGTCGCGTCAAGCTGAAAATCCCCGAGGGCACGCAGACCGGCAAGCAGTTCCGGATCCGCGGCAAAGGCGTCGCGCCAGTGCGTGGCGGTGGTGCGGGCGACCTGATGTGCCGCGTGGCGGTGGAGACTCCGGTCAACCTGGGGCGGCGTCAGCGTGAGCTGTTGGAAGAATTCCGTAACTCGCTGGCGGATGACAACAGTCACTCCCCGAAAACCACTGGTTGGTTCGAAGGTGTAAAACGCTTCTTCGGCGACCTGTAAGGAGTTCGCATGCGACGTATAGCTGTGATGGGTGCTGCGGGGCGCATGGGCAAGGCGCTGGTCGAGGCGGTGCAGCAGCGCTCGCCGCTTTCCGGCCTGACGGCGGCCATCGTTCGGCCCGACAGCACGCTGGTAGGTGCCGATGCGGGCGAGTTGGCCTCACTGGGGCGTATCGGTGTGCCGATGTCCGGCGGCCTGGAGAAAGTGCTCGACGAGTTCGATGTACTGATTGATTTCACTTTGCCGGACGTGATGCTGAAAAACCTGGCGATCTGCCGCAAGCACGGCAAGGCCATGGTGATCGGTACGACGGGGCTGGATGCTGCGCAAAAGCAATTGCTGGCCGATGCGGGCAAGGACATTCCGATCGTGTTTGCCGCGAACTTCAGCGTGGGCGTGAACCTGTCGCTGAAGCTGCTGGACATGGCGGCCCGGGTCTTGGGTGACGATGCGGATATCGAAATCATCGAGGCGCACCACCGGCACAAGATCGACGCGCCTTCGGGAACGGCCTTGCGCATGGGTGAGGTGATTGCCGACGCGTTGGGTCGCGATCTGCAGGAAGTGGCTGTGTATGGGCGTCAGGGGCACACCGGTGCTCGTGAACGCAGCACCATCGGTTTCGCCACTGTGCGCGGCGGTGATGTGGTGGGCGACCATACCGTGCTGTTCGCCACTGAAGGCGAGCGCCTGGAGATCACCCACAAGGCATCGAGCCGGATGACTTTCGCCAAGGGTGCTGTACGTGCCGCGCTGTGGTTGGATGGCCGCGAGCCTGGTTTGTACGACATGCAGGACGTTCTCGACCTGCGTTGATGCCTTTAGGTGCGGGGTTCAGGTTATACTGAGCCCCGTTTTACACCGCTTCGCGACGGCCTGTCGCATTCCCCTGCCTTCAAGGCTCATTAGCGGTGGACCAAAAAAGCCTTTTTCTGTAAGCTACAGCTTTAGTGTGTCCACTAAAAGCGCGCAGAATAATTCAGTGAACAAGCGGGGTGACGTGTCCATACGTCACTCCGCTTTTTTACAACCTGCGATCGCCCTTTCAGGCTTTATTTACGGGAGGTCTTCTTGACTAAGCCAGCCATACTCGCCCTTGCTGATGGCAGCATTTTTCGCGGCGAAGCCATTGGAGCCGACGGTCAGACCGTTGGTGAGGTGGTGTTTAACACCGCAATGACCGGCTATCAGGAAATTCTTACCGATCCTTCCTACGCCCAACAAATCGTTACCCTGACTTACCCGCACATCGGCAACACCGGCACTACGCCGGAAGACGCCGAGTCTGATCGTGTCTGGTCCGCCGGCCTGGTCATCCGTGACTTGCCGCTGGTAGCGAGCAACTGGCGTAACACGATGTCCCTGTCCGATTACCTGAAAGCCAACAACGTCGTGGCGATCGCCGGTATCGACACCCGTCGCCTGACCCGCATCCTTCGGGAAAAAGGCGCGCAAAACGGCTGCATCATGGCCGGCGACAACATTTCCGAAGAAGCCGCCATTGCCGCTGCCCAGGGCTTCCCTGGCCTCAAGGGCATGGACCTGGCGAAAGTCGTCAGCACCAAGAAACAGTACGAATGGCGCTCCACGGTCTGGGACCTGAAGACCGACAGTCACGCGACGATCGAGGCTTCCGAGCTGCCTTACCACGTCGTGGCCTACGACTACGGCGTCAAGCTGAACATCCTGCGCATGCTGGTCGAGCGTGGTTGCCGCGTCACCGTGGTGCCGGCCCAGACCCCGGCCGCCGACGTCCTGGCCCTCAAGCCCGACGGTGTGTTCCTGTCCAACGGCCCGGGTGACCCGGAGCCTTGCGACTATGCGATCCAGGCGATCAAGGACGTGCTGGAAACCGAGATTCCGGTATTCGGTATCTGCCTCGGTCACCAACTGCTGGCTCTGGCTTCGGGCGCCAAGACCTTGAAGATGGGCCACGGCCACCACGGTGCCAACCACCCCGTGCAGGACCTGGATACCGGCGTGGTGATGATCACCAGCCAGAACCACGGTTTCGCGGTGGACGAAGCCACTCTGCCGGCCAATGTGCGCGCGATCCACAAGTCGCTGTTCGACGGCACGCTGCAAGGTATCGAGCGTACCGACAAGAGCGCGTTCAGCTTCCAGGGCCACCCTGAAGCGAGCCCGGGCCCGAACGATGTGGCCCCGCTGTTCGATCGCTTCATCAACGAGATGGCCAAGCGACGCTGACCGCGAGAAGCCTGAGGGCGGCCCCGAGCGCGGCGGCCCCTTCGGGCGCTTCAAAGATTGTTCGACGGCCTAGCCGACTGACCTGCGGATTTGAGTGACAAACCCATGCCAAAACGTACAGACATAAAAAGCATCCTGATTCTCGGCGCTGGCCCGATCGTGATCGGCCAGGCCTGCGAATTCGACTACTCCGGCGCCCAGGCCTGTAAAGCCCTGCGCGAAGAGGGTTATCGCGTCATCCTGGTGAACTCCAACCCGGCCACCATCATGACCGACCCGGCCATGGCCGACGCCACCTACATCGAGCCGATCAAGTGGCAGACCGTTGCCAAGATCATCGAGAAGGAACGCCCGGACGCGCTGCTGCCGACCATGGGTGGCCAGACCGCGCTGAACTGCGCCCTGGACCTGGAGCGCGAAGGCGTCCTGGAGAAGTTCGGTGTGGAAATGATCGGCGCCAACGCCGACACCATCGACAAGGCCGAAGACCGTTCGCGCTTCGACAAGGCGATGAAATCCATCGGCCTGGACTGCCCACGCTCGGGCATCGCCCACAGCATGGAAGAGGCCAACGCCGTCCTGGAACGCCTTGGCTTCCCGTGCATCATCCGTCCGTCCTTCACCATGGGCGGCACCGGTGGCGGCATCGCCTACAACCGTGAAGAGTTCGAAGAAATCTGCGCCCGTGGTCTCGACTTGTCGCCGACCAAGGAACTGCTGATCGACGAATCCCTGATCGGTTGGAAAGAATATGAAATGGAAGTTGTCCGCGACAAAAAGGACAACTGCATCATCGTCTGCTCCATCGAAAACTTCGACCCGATGGGCGTGCACACGGGTGACTCGATCACCGTCGCACCAGCCCAGACCCTGACCGACAAGGAATACCAGATCCTGCGTAACGCCTCCCTGGCGGTACTGCGCGAGATCGGCGTGGAAACCGGCGGCTCCAACGTCCAGTTCGGCATCTGCCCGAACACCGGTCGCATGGTGGTCATCGAGATGAACCCGCGGGTATCCCGTTCGTCGGCCCTGGCTTCCAAGGCCACCGGTTTCCCGATTGCCAAGGTCGCTGCCAAGCTGGCCGTGGGCTACACCCTGGACGAGCTGTCGAACGACATCACCGGCGGCAAGACCCCGGCGTCCTTCGAACCGTCCATCGACTACGTCGTCACCAAGCTGCCACGCTTCGCCTTCGAGAAGTTCGCCAAGGCCGATGCCCGCCTGACGACTCAAATGAAGTCGGTTGGTGAAGTCATGGCCATCGGCAGGACCTTCCAGGAATCCTTGCAGAAAGCCCTTCGCGGCCTGGAAGTGGGCGTCTGCGGTCTTGATCCGAAGCTGGACCTGGCCGACCCGGAAAGCATGAGCGTGCTCAAGCGCGAGCTGACCGTGCCGGGCGCCGAGCGTATCTGGTACGTGGCCGATGCCTTCCGTGCCGGCATGACCGTCGAGCAGATCTTCGGCATGAACATGATCGACCCTTGGTTCCTGGTACAGATCGAAGATCTGATCAAGGAAGAAGAGAGGGTCAAGACCCTGGGCATGTCCAGCATCGACCGCGACACCATGTTCCGCCTCAAGCGCAAAGGCTTCTCCGACATGCGCCTGGCCAAGCTGCTGGGTGTGACCGAGAAGAGCTTGCGCGCCCATCGCCACAAGCTGGAAGTGTTCCCTGTCTACAAACGCGTCGACACCTGCGCGGCCGAGTTCGCCACAGACACCGCCTACCTGTACTCCACGTACGAAGAAGAATGCGAAGCCGCGCCATCGACCCGCGACAAGATCATGATCCTGGGCGGCGGTCCTAACCGGATCGGCCAGGGCATCGAGTTCGACTACTGCTGCGTACACGCGGCACTGGCCCTGCGCGACGACGGTTACGAGACCATCATGGTCAACTGCAACCCGGAAACCGTGTCCACCGACTATGACACCTCCGATCGCCTGTATTTCGAGCCAGTGACCCTGGAAGACGTGCTGGAGATCGTTCGCGTCGAGAAGCCAAAAGGCGTGATCGTCCAGTACGGCGGCCAGACTCCGCTGAAACTGGCGCGCGCCCTTGAAGCGGCTGGCGTGCCGATCATCGGTACCAGTCCGGATGCGATCGACCGCGCCGAAGACCGTGAGCGCTTCCAGCAGATGGTCGAGCGCCTGAACCTGCGTCAGCCGCCAAACGCCACCGTGCGCAGCGAAGACGAAGCGATTCGTGCCGCCGCCAAGATCGGTTACCCGCTGGTGGTGCGTCCGTCCTATGTGCTGGGCGGTCGTGCGATGGAAATCGTCTATCAGGAAGACGAACTCAAGCGCTACCTGCGTGAAGCGGTCCAGGTCTCCAACGACAGCCCGGTGCTGCTGGACCACTTCCTCAACTGCGCCATCGAAATGGACGTGGACGCGGTCAGCGACGGCAAGGACGTGGTGATCGGCGCGATCATGCAGCACATCGAGCAGGCCGGTGTTCACTCTGGTGACTCCGCTTGCTCGCTGCCGCCTTACTCGCTGCCGGCGCACATCCAGGACGAGATGCGCGAGCAGGTCAAGAAAATGGCCCTGGAGCTGGGCGTGGTCGGCCTGATGAACGTGCAACTGGCCCTGCAGGGCGAAGACATCTACGTCATCGAAGTCAATCCGCGCGCTTCCCGGACCGTGCCATTCGTCTCCAAGTGCATCGGTGTTTCCCTGGCGATGATCGCTGCACGGGTCATGGCCGGTAAAACCTTGAAAGAGCTCGGTTTCACCAAGGAAATCATTCCGAACTTCTACAGCGTGAAAGAGGCGGTGTTCCCGTTCGCCAAGTTCCCTGGCGTCGACCCGATCCTCGGCCCTGAGATGAAGTCCACCGGTGAAGTGATGGGTGTGGGCGATACCTTCGGTGAAGCCTTCGCCAAGGCCCAGATGGGCGCGAGCGAAGTGTTGCCGACTGGCGGCACGGCGTTCATCAGCGTGCGTGATGACGACAAGCCACTGGTTGCAGGCGTAGCCCGTGATCTGATCAACTTGGGCTTCGAAGTGGTCGCCACTGCCGGTACTGCCAGGCTGATCGAAGCGGCAGGCCTGAAAGTGCGCCGCGTGAACAAGGTGACCGAGGGACGTCCACACGTGGTCGACATGATCAAGAATGACGAAGTCACGCTGATCATCAACACCACCGAAGGTCGCCAGTCGATCGCCGATTCCTACTCCATTCGTCGCAATGCGCTGCAGCACAAGATCTACTGCACCACGACCATTGCTGCGGGCGAAGCGATCTGCGAAGCGCTCAAGTTCGGTCCCGAGAAGACCGTGCGTCGCTTGCAGGATCTACATGCAGGATTGAAGGCATGAGCATAACCAAGTACCCGATGACGGTTCAGGGCGCGAAGGCCCTGGAAGAAGAACACGCTTTCCTGACCAAGGTCGAGCGCCCGCGCTTGAGCCAGGCTATTGGTGAAGCGCGTGAGCTGGGCGATCTCAAGGAAAACGCCGAATACCACGCTGCTCGAGAGGAGCAGGGGATGGTCGAGGCGCGTGTCCGTGATATCGAAGGTCGCATGCAGAATGCGGTGATCATCGATGTCACGACGATCCCGCACACCGGCAAGGTGATTTTTGGCACTACCGTGGAAATCGCCAACGTCGAAACCGATGAAAGCGTCACTTACCAGATCGTTGGTGAGGACGAGGCGGACATCAAGCTCGGCAAGATTTCCGTTGGTTCGCCCATCGCTCGCGCCTTGATTGCCAAGGAAGAGGGCGATGTGGTGGCGGTGAAGACGCCGGGTGGTGTCATCGAGTATGAGATTGTCGAAGTCCGTCACATCTGAACGAAGGCGCCCGCTGCGAGCGGGCGCCATGATCTGGCAGCTCACCCAGATGTTGTGGGTGGGCGGCGTCTGGTTGTTGCATGTCGGTTTGTTGCCGGTGCTGGGTCGCGTCGGCCTGGCACCGCTGCTCATCGATGAAATCTCAGGCATGCTGACGGCGCTGCTGGTGGGTTTCTCCGCGGCGTGCGTAATATTTCAGGCTTTGGTGCTGGTTCAGGCCGAGGGCCTTGTCAGTCTATGGCGCGACATTCGTGGGCAATTGTTGCTCATGTCGTTGTACGCGTGCGGGATGTTCTTCGCGGTGCGTCTCGGCTGGCCGGATGCGAGCCAGTGGCTGGCATTCAGTTACCTGGTGCTGGGTTTTTCCGGGGTGGTGCTGGTGTTGCAACCGGTTCCCGGGTGGAGTGGCAGGGTGTGCGAGGCACACCCTTGACCCTTTGACATCACTTGAAGCGGTGAACGTTCGACAGTTGCTTGTTGACGCTGAAATTCTTGCGATAAATCAGCGCCATCTTGCCGATGACCTGCACCAGGTCGGCCTTGCCGGTCTTGCACAGTTCGGCAACGGCAGCCAGGCGGGCTTCGCGGTCGAGGATATTGAGCTTGATCTTGATCAGCTCGTGATCGCTCAAGGCGCGCTCCAGTTCGGCGAGTACACCTTCAGTCAAGCCGTTGTCAGCCACAGTCAAAACCGGTTTCAGATGGTGGCCAATGGATTTGTATTGTTTCTTCTGCTCTTGAGTGAGCGGCATAATCTGACCCCTGCGTCTGATCTTGTAAAAAGCGGCGGCCAGTTTACCCGAGCAAGTCCGGGACCGCCCACTTAATCACGACCCGTTTTATTTTTAGAGGTGGCCCGTGGCCCGTTCCAAGACTAGCCAGAACTGGCTCAGAGAGCATTTCAACGATCCGTACGTCAAAATGGCGCAAAAAGACGGCTATCGCTCTCGCGCCAGCTATAAATTGCTCGAGATCCAGGAAAAGGATCGCCTGATCCGTCCAGGCATGACCGTGATCGACCTCGGCGCGGCACCGGGCGGTTGGTCCCAGGTGACCAGTCGTCTGATTGGCGGTCAGGGCCGCTTGATCGCTTCCGATATCCTGGAAATGGACAGCATTCCTGATGTGACCTTTATCCAGGGCGATTTCACGGAAGACGCCGTGTTGGCGAAAATCCTGGAAGCCGTCGGAAATACGCAGGTTGACCTTGTGATTTCCGATATGGCCCCCAATATGAGTGGATTGGCGGCTGTCGACATGCCTCGTGCAATGTTCCTCAGCGAGCTGGCCCTGGATCTTGCCGGGCGGGTTTTGCGTCCAGGTGGTGATTTTTTGATCAAGGTCTTCCAGGGTGAAGGCTTCGATGAATACCACAAGGGCATCCGCAAATTGTTCGACAAGGTGCAGATGCGCAAGCCATTGTCATCCCGTGACCGTTCTCGCGAACAGTATCTGCTGGCGCGGGGCTTTCGTGGTGTTGAAGGTGCGACCAGTGATGAGCGTCTTTGATAGTAGGCGATAGTTTTTTTTGTCTCGCGTTGAAAAAGCCGTGTAACGAAAATTACCCGGTCAAAGTTTCACAAAGGGTTACAGACGGCGCCTGCCAGAGTCGTAGGTAATGTAGTAAGTTAGGCCGGTGAATATCATGCGAAGCGCGCGCCAGTAGCGGAGCTTGCTTCAGAGGGTAGTTAATTGAACGATATGGCAAAGAATCTGATCCTGTGGTTGATCATCGCCGCTGTCCTGGTGACCGTGATGAACAACTTCTCCAGCCCTAACGAGCCGCAGACCCTCAACTATTCCGACTTCATCCAGCAGGTCAAGGATGGCAAGGTCGAGCGCGTAGCCGTTGATGGCTATGTGATTACCGGCAAGCGCACCGATGGCGACAGCTTCAAGACCATTCGTCCGGCAATCCAGGACAATGGCCTGATCGGCGACCTGGTGGACAACCATGTCGTGGTCGAAGGCAAGCAGCCTGAGCAGCAAAGCATCTGGACCCAGCTCCTGGTCGCCAGCTTCCCGATCCTGGTGATCATCGCCGTGTTCATGTTCTTCATGCGGCAGATGCAGGGCGGCGGCGGAGGCAAGGGCGGGCCGATGAGCTTTGGCAAGAGCAAGGCCCGGCTGCTTTCCGAAGACCAGGTGAAAACCACCCTGGCCGACGTCGCGGGTTGCGATGAAGCCAAGGAGGAAGTCGGTGAGCTGGTCGAGTTCCTGCGTGATCCGGGCAAGTTCCAGCGCCTGGGCGGCCGTATCCCGCGCGGCGTACTGATGGTGGGCCCACCAGGTACTGGTAAAACCTTGCTGGCCAAGGCGATCGCCGGTGAAGCCAAGGTGCCGTTCTTCACGATTTCCGGTTCCGACTTCGTCGAAATGTTCGTCGGCGTGGGCGCCAGTCGTGTTCGCGACATGTTCGAACAGGCCAAGAAACACGCGCCGTGCATTATCTTCATCGACGAGATCGACGCCGTTGGTCGCCATCGTGGCGCTGGCATGGGTGGTGGTCACGATGAGCGTGAACAGACCCTCAACCAGTTGCTGGTCGAGATGGACGGTTTCGAAATGAACGACGGCATCATCGTGATTGCCGCCACCAACCGTCCTGACGTGCTCGACCCTGCGCTGTTGCGTCCAGGTCGCTTCGACCGCCAGGTCGTGGTGGGGCTGCCGGACATTCGTGGTCGCGAGCAGATCCTCAAGGTCCATATGCGCAAGGTGCCAATGGGTGACGACGTCGCTCCTGCAGTCATCGCGCGTGGTACGCCGGGCTTTTCCGGTGCCGACCTGGCGAACCTGGTCAACGAAGCGTCGCTGTTCGCCGCTCGCACCGGCAAGCGCGTCGTGGAAATGAAGGAATTCGAGCTGGCCAAGGACAAGATCATGATGGGCGCGGAGCGCAAATCCATGGTCATGTCGGAGAAAGAAAAGCAGAACACCGCGTATCACGAGGCGGGTCACGCGATCGTCGGTCGTGTCGTGCCCGAGCACGATCCGGTCTACAAGGTCTCGATCATTCCGCGCGGTCGCGCCCTGGGCGTGACCATGTTCCTGCCGGAAGAGGATCGCTACAGCCTGTCCAAGCGCGCATTGATCAGTCAGATCTGTTCGTTGTACGGCGGTCGTATCGCCGAAGAGATGACGTTGGGCTTCGATGGCGTGACCACCGGGGCATCCAACGACATCATGCGCGCCAGTCAGATCGCTCGGAACATGGTCACCAAGTGGGGCCTGTCCGAGAAGCTTGGGCCGCTGATGTATGCCGAAGAAGAAGGGGAAGTGTTCCTCGGTCGTGGTGGCAGTGGCCAGCATGCAAGCTTCTCTGGCGAAACGGCCAAGCTGATCGATTCCGAAGTGCGCAGCATCATTGATCAGTGCTACGGCACAGCCCGGCAGATTCTCACAGACAACCGTGACAAGCTCGATGCCATGGCCGATGCCCTGATGAAGTACGAAACCATCGATGCCGAGCAGATCGACGACATCATGGCGGGTCGCGTACCTCGCGAGCCTCGTGACTGGTCGGGTGGTACTGGCACCTCCGGTACACCTCCGGCAGTACAGGGTGAGCGTCCGGAAACACCGATTGGCGGTCCGGCCGCTGATGTCTAAGGCTTGAAATGACTTCTGTTCAGTCCTCGACCCGGTTGCCTTGCGGCAACCGGGTTCTTGATTTGGCCCATGCGCATGTCATGGGTATTCTCAATGTCACGCCTGATTCCTTTTCCGATGGTGGTCGATTCAGCCAGCTCGATGCTGCGCTGCGACATGCCGAGGCCATGGTGGCCGAGGGCGCAACGCTAATCGATGTGGGTGGCGAATCGACCCGGCCGGGCGCACGTGCGGTCTCGCCTACTGAAGAGTTGGAGCGAGTGGCGCCGATTGTCGAGCGCATCCATCGCGAACTTGATGTCATTATCTCGGTCGATACGTCCACGCCTGCGGTCATGCGTGAGACTGCACGGCTGGGGGTGGGCCTGATCAACGATGTTCGGTCCTTGCGGCGCGATGGTGCCTTGGACGCGGCGGCGGCCACCGGGTTGCCGGTGTGCCTGATGCATATGCTCGGCGAGCCGGGGACCATGCAGAATGACCCGCACTATGATGATGTGACCAGGGAGGTAGGTGAATTCCTGGTGGAGCGCCTGGATCAGTGCGCCGCCGCGGGCATTCCCGCCGAGCGGATCATTCTTGACCCTGGGTTCGGCTTTGCCAAGACCCTGGCTCACAACTTGAGCTTGTTCAAGCATATGGAAGCCTTGCATGCCCTGGGGCGGCCCCTGTTGGTTGGGGTCTCGCGAAAGAGCATGATAGGCAATGCCTTGGGCCGCCCGGTAGGTGAGCGCCTATATGGCGGTCTCGCCCTTGCGGCCTTGGCCCTTGCCAAAGGTGCACGCATATTGCGCGTGCACGATGTAGCCGAAACGATGGATGTCGTGCGGATGATCGCAGCTGTGGATTCAGCCGAATAAGAATGACGGAGCACTTATGAGCAAGAAATACTTTGGCACCGACGGTATTCGTGGTCGGGTCGGCGAATACCCTATTACCCCTGATTTCATGCTCAAGCTCGGCTGGGCGGCCGGCATGGCGTTTCGCAAAATGGGCGCGTGCAAGGTGCTGGTCGGCAAGGACACGCGAATTTCCGGCTACATGTTCGAATCGGCACTCGAGGCCGGCCTGACATCGGCGGGTGCCGATGTGATGCTGCTGGGCCCGATGCCGACGCCAGCCATTGCCTACCTGACGCGTACGTTCCAGGCCCAGGCAGGCATCGTGATCAGTGCCTCGCACAACCCTCATGATGACAACGGCATCAAGTTCTTCTCCGGCCAGGGTACCAAGCTGCCGGATGTTATCGAGCTGATGATCGAAGAGCTGCTGGACACGCCGATGACTGTGGTTGAGTCGAGCAAAATCGGCAAAGTGTCGCGGATCAACGATGCGTCGGGTCGCTACATCGAGTTCTGCAAAGGCAGTGTGCCGACCGGTACCAGTTTTTCCGGCCTGAAAATCGTCGTCGATTGCGCCCATGGGGCAACCTATAAAGTTGCGCCGAGCGTCTTTCGGGAGTTGGGCGCCGAGGTGGTGGTGCTTTCCGCCCAGCCTAATGGCCTGAACATCAACCACAACTGTGGCTCCACCCATACCGAGGCGTTGCAGGCTGCGGTGCTGGCTGAGCAGGCCGATCTCGGGATCGCCTTCGATGGCGACGGCGATAGGGTCCTGATGGTCGATCACACCGGCACGGTTGTCGATGGTGACGAGCTGCTGTTCATCATCGCCCGTGACCTGCATGGGCGCGGCAAGCTGCAGGGTGGCGTGGTCGGTACGTTGATGAGCAACCTTGGGCTTGAACTGGCCCTGGCGGACCTGGATATCCCGTTCGTACGGGCAAACGTGGGTGACCGCTACGTGATCTCGGAGCTGCTGGAGCGCAACTGGGTGATCGGGGGGGAGAACTCCGGCCACATCGTGTGCTTCGACCATACCACCACGGGTGATGCGATCATTGCAGCCCTGCAGGTGCTGATGGCGCTCAAGGCGCGTCACGAAGGGCTCGCACAGTCGCGCCAGGCATTGCGCAAATGCCCGCAAGTGTTGATCAACGTGCGTTTCGGTGGCGGTGTGAATCCTCTCGAACATGCGAAGGTCAAGCAGGCCAGTGAGCATGTGACGCAGGCGATGGCGGGGCGTGGACGCGTGTTGTTGCGCAAGTCCGGCACAGAGCCTTTGGTGCGCGTCATGGTCGAAGGAGAGGATGAAGCGCAAGTTCGCGGTTATGCCGAAGAGCTGGCAAAACTGGTTACTGAAGTTTCTGCCTGAATTCGGCTTGCCAGTCATGAATCGGTTGGGTAACATCTGCGCCCACTTTGACCGACGAGGTACAGCATGCGTCGCCCTATGGTAGCTGGTAACTGGAAGATGCACGGTACCCGCGCCAGCGTCGCTGAGCTGATCAAGGGCCTTCGTCATCTGGCCTTGTCTAGCGGTGTTGATGTCGCGGTGTTCCCGCCTTGCTTGTATATCAATCAAGTGGTTGATGGCTTGAAAGGTAAGTCGATTTCGGTCGGCGCGCAGAACTCTGCGGTGGAATCCATGCAGGGTGCGTTGACCGGTGAGATTGCGCCGAGTCAGTTGGTGGATGCGGGTTGTTCGCTGGTCCTGGTTGGACATTCCGAGCGTCGCCAGATCATGGGCGAGCAGGATAAGGCCCTGATTCGCAAATTTTCTGCGGCCCAGGCCTGTGGTCTGATCCCGGTGCTGTGTGTAGGGGAAACCCGGGAGCAGCGCGAGGCGGGAAAGACTCTTGAAGTTGTCGGGCGTCAGCTGGGCGGCATCATCGAAGAGCTGGGTGTCGATGCTTTTGCAAAGGCGGTCATTGCCTACGAACCGGTCTGGGCCATTGGTACCGGGCTGACGGCTTCGCCGCAACAGGCGCAGGATGTGCATGCCGCCATTCGCGCGCAGTTGGCGGCAGAGAATTCTGAAGTGGCACGAGGTGTGCGGCTTCTATACGGCGGCAGCGTGAAGGCGGCCAATGCGGCTGAACTGTTCGGCATGCCGGATATCGATGGGGGGCTCATTGGTGGAGCGTCCCTGAATGCAGATGAGTTCGGTGCGATCTGTCGCGCCGCGGGAAACTGAAAAAATGCTGGAAACAGTCGTAGTCGTTTTTCATCTGCTGGGTGCACTGGGTGTAGTTGCCCTCGTATTGCTGCAGCAGGGTAAAGGTGCGGATGCTGGTGCGTCTTTCGGTGCAGGTGCTTCAAATACTGTGTTCGGAAGCCAAGGTTCCTCTACCTTTCTTAGTAAGTTTACTGCTATACTTGCCGCCGGTTTCTTCATGACCAGCTTAGGGTTAGGTTACTTTGCTAAAGAGAAAGCTCATGAGCTGACTCAAGTAGGTTTGCCAAACCCAGCGGTACTGGAAGCGCCTAAGCAACAACCGGCTTCTGATGATGTCCCGGTGCTTCAAGAGCAAAAGTCGGCCAACCCGGCGACTGACGTACCTCCAGCTCAAGAGCAGAAGTAAGAAGGTTTCAAACGCTGTATTGCCGAGGTGGTGGAATTGGTAGACACGCAACCTTGAGGTGGTTGTGCCCATAGGGTGTAGGGGTTCGAGTCCCCTTCTCGGTACCAATTATCAGGAGAGCCCGCGATTGCGGGCTTTCTTGTAGGTGGAAGGGTTACATTGACCCTGTAAGGGATCGGTCGTATACTTCCGCCCCAGCTTTGTCGCGGGATGGAGCAGTCTGGTAGCTCGTCGGGCTCATAACCCGAAGGTCGTCGGTTCAAATCCGGCTCCCGCAACCAGTTTCAGGGGCCCCTTCCAAGGGGCTTTTTGTTAGCTGGACACTTTATAACGCCGCTGTTCGACGGCGTTTCAGGGATGGGCGATTCGCCCATTTTTTTTTATTTGCACAGCATGCACAAACATGCACGAGGGGGTTCAGGTGTCGAGCAAGCTAGAACAGTTGCAGGCCTTGTTGGCCCCGGTGGTCGTGGCCCTTGGCTATGAATGCTGGGGTATTGAGTTCTCGGCTCAAGGTCGCCACTCACTGTTGCGCGTTTATATCGATAAGGAAGGCGGCGTGTTGGTGGATGATTGCGCCATCGTCAGCCGTCAGATCAGCGGTGTACTGGATGTTGAAGATCCAATCACCTCCGAATACACCCTTGAAGTTTCCTCGCCTGGCATGGAGCGCCCCCTGTTCACACTTGAACAGTTCGCTTCGTTTGCCGGTGAACAAGTGAAGATCAAGCTGCGCTCGCCTTTCGAAGGTCGACGCAACTTCCAAGGCCTTCTGCGCGGTGTAGAAGAGCAGGACGTCGTGGTGCAGGTAGATGACCATGAGTTCCTGTTGCCGATCGATATGATCGACAAGGCCAACATTATTCCCAGTTTTGACTGATACGTGCCAGATACTGCGGATCCCGCGGATCCAATGGCTTGCGAAAGGCGAGGCGTACGATGAGCAAAGAAGTACTGCTGGTTGTTGAGTCGGTATCCAATGAAAAGGGCGTACCGGCTAACGTTATTTTTGAAGCGCTGGAGCTGGCTCTGGCCACTGCTACCAAGAAGCGGTTTGAAGACGAAGTTGATTTGCGTGTGGAAATCAATCGCCACACCGGTGCCTACGAGACCTTCCGTCGCTGGACGGTGGTCGAGGAAGCCGACCTGGATGATCCGGCTATCGAAACCTGGCCGAGCAAGGTTGCAGAAACGCATCCGGGCGCCAAGGTTGGTGATGTAGTAGAAGAAAAAATCGAGTCCATTGAGTTCGGTCGCATCGCTGCACAGACTGCCAAGCAGGTTATTGTGCAGAAAGTTCGCGAAGCCGAGCGCGCGCAAGTCGTCGACGCTTATCGCGAGCGCCTGGGGGAAATTATCTCCGGCACCGTGAAAAAAGTGACCCGCGACAACGTGATCGTCGACCTGGGCAACAACGCCGAAGCGTTGCTGGCTCGCGAAGACATCATCTCTCGCGAAACTTTCCGGGTTGGCGTGCGTTTGCGTGCGCTGCTCAAGGAAATCCGCACCGAGAACCGGGGCCCGCAGCTGATCCTGTCGCGTACCGCGCCGGAAATGCTGATCGAGTTGTTCCGCATCGAAGTGCCGGAAATCGCCGAAGGCCTGATCGAAGTGATGGCCGCCTCCCGTGATCCGGGTTCGCGTGCCAAGATCGCGGTCCGCTCCAAGGACAAGCGCATCGACCCGCAAGGTGCCTGCATCGGCATGCGTGGTTCGCGTGTCCAGGCCGTATCCGGCGAGTTGGGCGGCGAGCGTGTGGACATCGTCCTGTGGGACGACAACCCGGCTCAGTTCGTGATCAATGCCATGTCGCCTGCTGAAGTGGCGGCAATTATCGTCGACGAAGATGCCCACGCCATGGACATCGCCGTTGGCGCAGACAATCTGGCTCAGGCCATCGGTCGCGGTGGTCAGAACGTACGTCTGGCCAGCCAGTTGACTGGCTGGACCCTGAACGTGATGACCGAATCGGACATCCAGGCTAAACAGCAAGCTGAAACCGGCGACATCCTGCGCAACTTCATCGAAGAGCTTGAAGTCGATGAAGAGCTGGCGCAGGTGCTGGTGGATGAGGGCTTTACCAGCCTGGAAGAGATTGCCTACGTACCGGTGGAGGAAATGCTCAACATCGACGGCTTTGACGAGGAGATCGTCAACGAGCTTCGCGCTCGGGCCAAGGATCGTTTGTTGACCAAAGCCATCGCTACTGAGGAAAAGCTGGCAGACGCCCATCCGGCCGAAGACCTGCTCTCGCTTGAGGGCATGGACAAGGATTTGGCGATGGAACTGGCGGTGCGCGGCGTAATTACCCGCGAAGACCTGGCCGAGCAGTCTATTGACGATCTGCTCGACATCGACGGCATTGACGATGATCGTGCCGGCAAGTTGATCATGGCCGCCCGAGCCCACTGGTTCGAGTAATTAGGCGCGGCCTGAGGAGAGAAGTGCATGACGCAAGTCACGGTGAAACAACTGGCCGATGAGGTCAAAACACCGGTAGAGCGCCTGTTGCAGCAGATGCGTGAGGCAGGTCTGCCGCACACCGCCGCCGAGGAACATGTGACCGACAGTGAGAAGCAGTCCCTGCTGACTCACCTCAAGAGCAGTCACAAGGCGAAAGTGGAAGAACCGCGCAAGATCACTCTGCAGCGTAAAACCACCAGCACCCTGCGTGTTGCCGGTAGCAAAAGCATCAGCGTTGAAGTACGCAAGAAGAAAGTCTTCGTACAGCGCAGCCCGGAAGAAATCGAAGCCGAGCGCAAACGCGAACAGGAAGAACGTCGCGCAGTAGAAAATGCTGCTCGTCAGAAGGCTGAAGAAGAAGCCAAGCGTCGCGCCGAAGAAGAAGCGCGTCGCCAGCCTGCTGCTGCGCAAGCTGCTCCGGTAGAAGCCGTCGAGGCTGTTGCCCCGGTAGCCGAGCCTGTGCGCGAAGCCGCTCCAGTGGTGGCTGCGGCTCCGGCTCCAGCCGACACTCGCAAGCGCGACGAACAGCGTCGTCCCGACAAGCCACGTGCCGACGACAACCGTCGTGGCAGTGGCGATGGCGAGCGCAAGAACGCGCCTCATCGTGCTTCGGTCAAGGAAAAGGCACCAGCGCCACGCGTTGCGCCACGTACCACCGACGAAGAAAGCGACGGTTTCCGTCGTGGCGGTCGCGGCAAGGCCAAGCTGAAGAAACGCAACGCCCACGGTTTCCAGAGCCCTACCGGCCCTGTCGTGCGTGAAGTGAAGATCGGCGAGACCATCACTGTGGGCGATCTGGCCCAGCAGATGTCGGTCAAGGCTGCTGAAATCATCAAGTTCATGTTCAAGCTGGGTACGCCAGCCACCATCAACCAGGTACTGGACCAGGAAACTGCCCAACTGGTTGCTGAAGAGCTGGGCCACAAAGTGACCCTGGTCAGCGACACCGCCCTGGAAGATTCCCTGGCCGAGTCCCTGAAGTTTGAAGGTGAGGCGGTTTCCCGTGCACCGGTCGTGACCGTGATGGGTCACGTTGACCACGGTAAAACATCCCTGCTCGACTATATTCGTCGTGCGAAGGTTGCGGCAGGTGAGGCTGGCGGTATTACCCAGCACATCGGCGCTTACCACGTTGAAACCGACCGCGGCATGGTGACGTTCCTCGACACCCCGGGTCACGCCGCGTTTACCGCGATGCGTGCCCGTGGTGCCAAGGCGACCGACATCGTGATCCTGGTGGTTGCAGCGGACGACGGCGTGATGCCGCAAACCATCGAAGCCGTTCAGCATGCCCAGGCAGCTGGCGTGCCGCTGGTGGTTGCAGTGAACAAGATCGACAAGCCGGGCGCCGATCTCGATCGCATCCGCAGCGAGCTGTCGGTCCACGGCGTGACCTCCGAAGAGTGGGGTGGCGACACTCCATTCGTTCCGGTCTCGGCGAAGATGGGTACCGGCGTTGACGAACTGCTCGAAGCCGTTCTGTTGCAAGCCGAGGTTCTGGAATTGACCGCTACGCCTTCGGCTCCTGGCCGTGGTGTGGTCGTTGAATCGCGCCTCGACAAGGGCCGTGGTCCGGTTGCGACCGTCCTGGTCCAGGACGGTACCCTGCGCCAAGGCGACATGGTGCTGGTCGGTTCGAACTATGGCCGCGTGCGCGCCATGCTCGACGAGAACGGCAAGTCCATCAAGGAAGCCGGCCCGGCTATCCCGGTCGAGATCCTCGGCCTGGACGGCACCCCGGATGCTGGCGACGAGATGAGCGTTGTGGCTGACGAGAAGAAAGCCCGTGAAGTGGCTCTGTTCCGTCAAGGCAAGTTCCGCGAAGTCAAACTGGCTCGTGCTCACGCTGGCAAGCTGGAAAACATCTTCGAGAACATGGGTCAGGAAGAGAAGAAGACGCTCAACATCGTCCTCAAATCCGACGTCCGTGGTTCGCTCGAAGCGTTGAACGGTGCCTTGAACGGCCTGGGTAACGACGAAGTGCAAGTGCGTGTGGTCGGTGGCGGTGTCGGTGGTATCACCGAATCCGACGCCAACCTGGCACTGGCCTCCAACGCTGTACTGTTCGGCTTCAACGTGCGTGCCGATGCCGGCGCTCGCAAGATCGTCGAGCAGGAAGGCCTGGATATGCGTTACTACAACGTGATCTACGACATCATCGAAGACGTCAAGAAAGCGTTGACCGGTATGCTGGGCAGCGACGTGCGGGAGAACATCCTGGGCGTGGCCGAAGTTCGCGACGTGTTCCGTTCGCCGAAGTTTGGCGCCATCGCCGGTTGCATGGTGATCGAGGGTGTCGTTCACCGTAACCGTCCGATCCGTGTGCTGCGTGAAGACATCGTGATCTTCGAAGGCGAGCTGGAATCCCTGCGCCGCTTCAAGGATGACGCTTCCGAAGTACGTGCCGGCATGGAGTGCGGTATTGGCGTCAAGAGCTACAACGACGTCAAGGTCGGCGACAAGATCGAAGTCTTCGAGAAGGTCCAGGTTGCTCGCAGCCTCTGACTCGCGCACTTCAAGAGCCGCACCGGGCAGCCGCATGAACATGCACTGCCTGGTTGGCGGACTCTAAATGCAACGCCCGGTCTGGCTTTTGCCAGGCCGGGCGTTTGCCGCTTTCAGACCTCGCGGGTTTCACCGTGGGGCAGTAACAGGTAACAAGACATGGCAAAAGAATACAGCCGTACCCAACGAATCGGCGATCAGATGCAGCGCGAGCTGGCCCAGCTGATCCGTCGCGAAGTCAAAGACCCGCGCGTCGGCCTGGTCACCATTACCGCAGTGGAAGTCAGCCGTGACGTTGGTCATGCGAAGATTTTCATCACCGTGATGGGCCAGGACAGCGCCGAAGAAATCGCCCAGAGCATCAAGGTGCTCAACTCGGCCGCCGGCTTCCTGCGTATGCAGCTGGCCCGGGAGATGAAACTGCGCAGCGTCCCACAGTTGCACTTCCACTACGACGAAAGCGTCGTGCGGGGAGCGCATCTGTCGGCGTTGATCGAACGCGCCGTGGCTGAAGACAGTCAGCACCCGGTTGCGGCTGAACCTGAAGACACCAAGGAGTAATTCGGTGGCTCAGGTCAAACGTATCCGTCGTAACGTCAGCGGCATCATCCTGCTCGACAAACCGTTGGGGTTCACGTCCAACGCGGCGTTGCAGAAGGTTCGCTGGCTGCTCAATGCTGAAAAGGCCGGGCACACCGGTAGCCTCGATCCGCTGGCCACCGGCGTGCTGCCGCTGTGCTTTGGCGAGGCGACCAAGTTTTCCCAGTACCTGCTCGATTCCGACAAGGGTTATGAAACCCTGGCGCAACTGGGCAAGACAACCACCACGGCGGATGCCGAAGGTGAGGTTTTGCTTGAGCGCCCGGTGACCGTTGGTCAGGCCGATATCGAAGCGGTGTTGCCGAAATTTCGCGGGCAAATCAGTCAGATACCGCCGATGTACTCGGCCCTGAAGCGTGATGGCCAACCGCTGTATAAACTGGCTCGTGCAGGCGAAGTAGTGGAGCGTGAACCGCGTTCTGTTACTATTGCGCGCTTGGAATTGCTGGCCTTTGACGGTAATACTGTGCGGCTGGCCGTGGATTGCAGCAAGGGCACCTATATCCGGACCCTGGTGGAGGATATTGGTGAACAGCTCGGCTGTGGTGCGTACGTGGCAGAATTGCGACGGACCCAGGCCGGGCCTTTCACGTTGGCCCAGACGGTCACGCTGCAAGAGCTTGAAGCGGTCCATGCCGAAGGCGGCAACGAAGCGGTCGACCGTTTCCTGATGCCATCGGACAGCGGGTTGCTGGATTGGCCGCTGTTGCAGTTCTCGGAACACAGCGCGTTCTACTGGCTCAATGGCCAGCCGGTACGTGCCCCGGATGCGCCGAAGTTCGGCATGGTCCGGGTGCAGGATCATAATGGTCGCTTCATCGGTATCGGTGAAGTGAGCGAAGACGGGCGCATTGCGCCGCGTCGACTGATTCGGTCGGAATGACCGGAACCAGTCTGCGTAACAGCAGGTTGGCGAGTGTGGCTGTTAACAGGCACGGTCACTACTCATTTATAGATACAGGGATTTGTCCCTGGCCTGTTGAAGCTGTTTCCTCGGAACAGTTTCCTGACTAAAAGGATTGCCTCATGGCTCTCGACGTTCAAGAAAAAGCTCAAATCGTAGCTGACTACCAGCAAGCTGTTGGTGACACTGGTTCGCCAGAAGTGCAAGTTGCACTGCTGACCGCCAACATCAACAAACTGCAAGGTCACTTCAAGGCCAACGGTAAGGATCACCACTCCCGTCGTGGTCTGATCCGCATGGTAAACCAGCGTCGTAAGCTGCTGGACTACCTGAAAGGCAAGGACGTGAGCCGTTACAGCGCTCTGATCGCTCGCCTGGGTCTGCGTCGCTAATCAGCGATTGCGCTAGAGGTTGGTGGTCTGTCGTACGTCAGTGGGTTTCCCGCTGGCGCATGGCAGGCTCCCAGCCTCAAGTTTTATCTGGATACACGCTTTACCCTGGACAAACGTCGGGCCGATTCCCGTCATTGCCCAAGAATTTCGCAAGAAGACAAGTTCCCCAAGAGCCACAAAGAAGGTAGGACACCGTGAACCCGGTAATCAAAAAATTCCAGTTCGGTCAGTCGACCGTTACCCTCGAGACTGGCCGTATCGCCCGTCAGGCCTCCGGCGCAGTGCTGGTCACCGTTGACGACGACGTCAGCGTATTGGTGACCGTTGTCGGTGCCAAGCAAGCCGATCCAGGCAAGGGCTTCTTCCCTCTGTCTGTTCACTACCAGGAAAAGACTTACGCTGCCGGTAAGATCCCTGGCGGTTTCTTCAAGCGCGAAGGCCGTCCTTCCGAGAAAGAAACCCTGACTTCCCGACTGATCGACCGTCCGATCCGTCCGCTGTTCCCAGAAGGCTTCATGAACGAAGTGCAGGTCGTCTGCACCGTCGTGTCCACCAGCAAGAAAACCGATCCGGACATCGCTGCGATGATCGGTACCTCGGCTGCCCTGGCGATCTCCGGCATTCCTTTCGATGGCCCGATCGGCGCTGCCCGCGTTGCGTTCCACGAAAGCACCGGCTACCTGCTGAACCCGACCTACGAGCAACTGAAAGCCTCGAGCCTGGACATGGTCGTGGCCGGTACTTCCGAAGCCGTGCTGATGGTTGAATCCGAAGCCAAGGAACTGACCGAAGACCAGATGCTGGGCGCCGTACTGTTCGCCCACGACGAGTTCCAGGTGGTGATCAACGCCGTCAAGGAACTGGCCGCCGAAGCCGCCAAGCCAACCTGGATCTGGGCTCCGCAAGCCGAAGCCACCGAGTTGCTGGGCGCGATCCGTGCCGAGTTCGGCGAAGCGATCTCCCAGGCCTACACCATCACCGTCAAGGCCGACCGTTATGCACGCCTGGGCGAGCTGAAAGACCAGGTCGTTGCCAAGCTGTCCGGCGAAGAAGGCCAGCCATCGGCCAGCGACGTCAAAGCCGCTTTCGGTGAAATCGAATACCGCACCGTTCGCGAAAACATCGTCAACGGCAAGCCGCGTATCGATGGTCGCGACACCCGCACCGTACGTCCGCTGAACATCGAAGTCGGCGTTCTGCCAAAGACCCACGGTTCGGCGCTGTTCACCCGTGGCGAAACCCAGGCGCTGGTCGTTGCAACACTGGGCACCGCCCGTGACGCGCAACTGCTGGACACCCTGGAAGGCGAAAAGAAAGACCCGTTCATGCTGCACTACAACTTCCCTCCGTTCTCGGTGGGCGAGTGTGGTCGCATGGGTGGCGCCGGTCGCCGCGAAATCGGTCACGGCCGTCTGGCCCGTCGTTCGGTCCAGGCCATGCTGCCTGCCGCTGACGTGTTCCCGTACACCATTCGCGTGGTATCGGAAATCACCGAGTCCAACGGTTCGAGCTCGATGGCTTCGGTCTGCGGCGCTTCCCTGGCCCTGATGGACGCCGGTGTGCCGATGAAGGCGCCGGTTGCCGGCATCGCCATGGGTCTGGTTAAAGAAGGCGAGAAATTCGCCGTCCTGACCGACATCCTGGGTGACGAAGACCACCTGGGCGACATGGACTTCAAAGTGGCCGGTACAGCCAAAGGCGTCACCGCACTGCAGATGGACATCAAGATCAAGGGCATCACCGAAGAGATCATGGAAATCGCCCTGGGCCAGGCCCTGGAAGCGCGCCTGAACATCCTCGGTCAGATGAACCAGATCATCGGTCAGTCCCGTACCGAGCTGTCGGAAAACGCTCCGACCATGATCGCGATGAAAATCGACACCGACAAAATCCGTGATGTCATCGGTAAAGGCGGCGCGACCATCCGTGCGATCTGTGAAGAAACCAAGGCTTCGATCGACATCGAAGACGACGGTTCGATCAAGATCTTCGGCGAAACCAAGGAAGCGGCAGAAGCAGCACGCCAGCGCGTCCTGGGCATTACCGCCGAAGCCGAGATCGGCAAGATCTACGTCGGCAAGGTTGAACGCATCGTCGACTTCGGCGCGTTCGTCAACATCCTGCCGGGCAAGGACGGTCTGGTTCACATCTCCATGCTGAGCGATGCTCGCGTCGAGAAAGTGACCGACATCCTCAAGGAAGGCCAGGAAGTGGAAGTGTTGGTACTGGACGTCGACAACCGCGGCCGTATCAAGCTGTCCATCAAGGACGTCGCAGCAGCCAAGGCATCGGGCGTTTAATCACCCCTTCGCCTAGCCGCTGAACAAGCAAGCGCCCCGACTGGCTCGGGGCGTTTTGCTGTGTGGTGAAAATCCCTGTGTCGCGGGTTGCCTGGCCACAGGGGACGATGCTAGGTTTAGCCACCGCCCGTGTAGCTCAGTCGGTAGAGCAGCGCACTCGTAACGCGAAGGTCGCAGGTTCGATTCCTGTCTCGGGCACCATCTCAGACTATCAATGGTTTTCGACCCTTCTCAAAAGCCCTGAATGTTCAAACAGTCCGGGCTTTTCGTCTCTCAGGCATCCTTTAGCTTTACCCTTGCTTCCCAAGAAAGTACATCATTCAGGACATCTCATGCTGGTGAGACGTGTAGGCCTTAACAGCGGCCTTTTTGTAACACTCCGTCTAAGACGTGTTGAACGAAAACCTGTTCCCCCCCAAAATGAATTTTTGGCTCATGGACAAGGAGGCACATGAAAAGAGCAGAAACTGCAAGTCGCCTCATTGGTGTGGGCATTTACACGCCTGCTGAGGCGGCCTTGTATACGGGCATCCCAGCAAAAGATATCCGCAGATGGATGTTTGGCTATCGATCGGAAGGTGTTCAGCATCCGGGGCTTTGGAGTTCAGAATTAGACTTCTCTGATGAAAAACTGCTCGGTTTTCATGACCTGTTAGAAATCAGGTTCGTGCACGCCTTTCGAAGGCATGGCGTCAGCCTTCAGGCTATTCGTTCTGCTTCCAGACAAGCCAGGGAGCTTTTTGATCAGTTGTACCCCTTCACTTGCAAGCGATTCCAAACTGATGGCAGGAGCATATTCGCAACCGTTTTTGATGAGACCGGCGATGAAGCCATTCTCGATCTGGCAAAGCGGCAATATGCCTTCCGACAGGTAATTGCTCCCTCTCTTTATGAAGGCATTGATTACGCAGGTGAAGGGAAGGCGCAGCGTTGGTTCCCGGTCAAGCGAAGTAAGACTATTGTTCTGGACCCGAACCGTAACTTTGGCAAGCCGGTTCTTTCTTCTACAGGTGTGGATACTGCTTCGATTTACCAAGCTTTCCTAGCTGAGGGGAAGGACGCAAAACGTGTCTCAGTGATCTTTGAAATTCCGATTGCGGCAGTGGATGCGGCGGTAACATTCGAGCATAGGATTGCTGCTTGAATTTTTTGATTGATAACAATCTCCCTCCGGCTATCGCTAGAGCCCTGCACGAGTTGTGCAAGGGGGAAGGGCACACGGTAATTCCATTACGAGATAAATTTTCGCCAAACACCAGCGATATCCATTGGATCATGCAACTAGGTTCCGAGGGTGGCTGGGCGGTTGTTTCTCAAGATAAATTTTCAAAAGGTAACGCTGAAAGACAAGCCTTTAGAGATTGCGGCTTGCCAGTTTTCTGTCTTGCAAGACAGTGGGGTCAAGCATCCTACTGGAGCAAGGCTGAAAATCTTGTCCGTTGGTGGCCTGCGATAACTCAACAAGCAGGTCTGATTGCTGGTGGTGCCGCATTCAAGGTTGCATGGAGATTTTCAGCCCCTGGCAAATTTGAGCAACTGAAAATTTAGCTCGGCTCTGTGTTGGTTTTTTCCGAACTGCTGACGGTCTGTAGGTAGTCATCTACTGCCTCGCGAAAAGCCATTTCCAGCTCAGTCACCGTTTGTCCCTCATAGCTCACCAACGCCCGGATGGATAACAGCTTGCCGAACAGGCAGTTATCGTCGGTACTTGCTTCAATTGAGCCGACATACCCTTTGTATTGCAGATGGGAACTCATGGAATCGGGCCTCCTGTTCAATTGCTCGATATCTGGCTTTGGAATGTTTATACGGGCTGAATCCCCGCCCATGGAAACGAGAAACTGTAACCGGACGCATACCTCGTTCCTCCATTCGATTCCGGTTGTTGCACTGGCTTGCGTCTCTGTTAGGATTCCTTGTCCCAAAAAGTCAAACACCTTTGTTTTCAGATGATCCCCGAATGGTTCTGAAGGCCAGATAAACCGGGCTTCACACGGTTTTTTGCGTCAGAGAGATCCTTGATGATCCAGATCCATCTTCCATTCCCCAGATCAGCGAGAACGCCATGACCGTTAAAGCATTGACCCAAGAAGCCAGGCACGAAGAAGCGCTGAAAAAATACGTACTGGACGCGCCCCAGTTGCTGGAAGAGATCAAGGACCTGTCCGCCGATGATCAGAAAGACCAGATCCAATGGGCGTTCGAGGACGAGGCCGAAGCCCAGGGGCTGCAGCCTTGGGAGTTGACGCTCAAGTACACCAGCACACCTGAGGAATTCGAGGCGCAGCGCCTTGCGTTGCACAAGGAAGCGGCCGAGGTGTTGGGTGTGGAGTGGGATGAGTACTGCGAGATGAATAATCTTGTAGTTTAGAAGCAGCTTCAAGCCTCAAGCCTCAAGTTTCAAGCTGCAAGGCAAGCGTCGAACCGCTTGAAGCTTGCAGCTTGAAGCTCGCCACTGCTGCTCAGATACTGAGCCGCATCGACAGGTCCACTGCCTTCACATCCTTGGTCATCGCGCCGATCGAGATGTAGTCCACCCCGGTCTCGGCAATTGGGCGCAACGTGCTTTCGTTGATCCCGCCGCTGGCTTCCAGCTTCGCCTTGCCGCCATTGAGGCGTACGGCTTCACGCATGTCGTCCAGGCTCAGTTCGTCGAGCATGATGATGTCGGCGTCGGCCGCCAGTGCTTCTTTCAATTCCGCCAGGCTTTCCACTTCGACTTCCACCGGTTTGCCCGGGGCGATCTTGTGGGCGGCCGCGATGGCCTGGGCGATCCCGCCGCAGGCGGCGATGTGGTTTTCCTTGATCAGGAACGCATCGTACAGGCCAATGCGGTGGTTATGGCAGCCACCGCAGGTGACCGCGTACTTCTGGGCCAGGCGCAGGCCGGGCAGGGTCTTGCGGGTGTCCAGCAGCTTGACCTGGGTGCCGGCGACAAAGTCGGCCAGGTAGCGGGCCCGCGTGGCAACGCCCGAGAGCATTTGCAGGAAGTTCAGCGCGCTGCGTTCGCCGGTCAGCAGCGAACGGGCCGGGCCTTCCAGGTGAAACAACACTTGATCGGGGTTGACCCGGTCGCCGTCGTGCACTTGCCAATGTACCGCGACACGCGGGTCCAGTTGCCGGAACACGGCATCGACCCAGGCCGTGCCACTGATGATTGCCGCGTCGCGGGTGATAATGGTGGCCTTGGCCAGGCGTTCGGCGGGGATCAGTTGCGCGGTGATGTCGCCGCTGCCGATGTCTTCAAGCAACGCACGGCGCACGTTGGCTTCGATTTCGGCGGTCAGATCGGCGAGGCGTAGATTCGGCATAACGGGCTCCACAAACAAAGTGGCCTGATTATAGGGTGTCGAAACCTGCATTTGGTCGCGTCCTCGCAACATTTCCTTATTTCCCAGGTCACTTATTGCGCCGTATTTCGAGATGGATCACAGAGTGTGCTGGTACGACAGGGCTGTTTTACCCGATAATCCGCCTTTCAATTGACGTCATAGCTTTGACGTTACGAGCCGCAGAAAGCCGTTTCAGGAGGCCAGGATGCACAACGACGGGAATGTAGTGCCTTTGCACAAGGTCGCTACCGATCAGGCGAGTCCCTCGCCGCTCGCCCGCCTGCCTGTGATTCTGCTTCAGGTTCGCGACAAGGCCGCCCAGCAGTTGCGCCTGGGCTTGCAAGGGTTGTTCGATAATGCCGACGACACCTTGTTTGAAATGGCCGACCGGGCGCGCGACGACGTCGAGCAGAACCTGTACTTCGAGGCCATGCGGGACTTGCGCCTGAAGCGTAAAAGCATCGAGCGTGAATTCATCGAGCAGTTTTTCGAGACCTTCGTCAGCCTCGCCCAATACGACCTGACCCACGCCAGCTTGGCGCCGAACCTGGCGTCAGACAGCCATATACAGCGCTCCCAGGACGACCTTGAGCGGCATCTGGCGGTCGAGGCGATGGTCACTCGGGTGATCAGGCGCGATGGCGTGTCGCTGGAACAACTGACGGCCCGGCTCAGTGTGCTGCTGGCCCGACCGCTGGCCAATCAGCACAATCCCCTGAGCCCGGCATTGCTGTGCGAGAAGTTCCTGCAGGCCGGGCGCAACCTGGGCGTGGGAATCAAGGTCAAGCTGATTCTGCTCAAGCTGTTCGAGCGTTATGTGCTCAGTGATTGCGACCAACTCTATACCGAGGCCAACCAGTTGCTGGCCGCTACAGGCATCCTGCCAGAGCTCAAGGTCACGCTGGCGCGCCGGGCGTCGGATCGCACCGAGGATAACCCCAGGCCCAACGCCGAGATAGCTGCCAAGCCCAGCGATGCCGAGGTGGATGACAGCGTGCAGGAAGTGTTTGCCGCCTTGCAGAAACTGTTGATGCAGGTGCGTGGCACTGTGGCGCCGACCCTGGAGCCCAGCGCGCCGCCCCAGCCGATTTCTACCCGTGACCTGCTGCGGCTGCTCTCTCATTTACAGCAATACGTGCCGGCGCCTGCCGTTCACGACGAGTTCGATTTGCGTAGCCAGCTCGAACAACTGTTGACCCGGGTCAGCGTCAGGAGTGGCAAGTCTCGCGTGGTCGAAGGCGCCGATGAAGACGTGATCAACCTGATCTCGATGATGTTCGAATTCATCCTCGACGATCACAACCTGCCAGACTCCTTCAAGGCCCTGATCGGCCGCCTGCAAATCCCGATGCTCAAGGTCGCGGTGCAGGACAAGAGTTTCTTCAGTCGTGGCAATCATCCGGCCCGGCGACTGCTTAACGAAATCGCGGCTGCGGCCATGGGCTGGGGTGATTGCGACGATCATCAGCGCGACAGCCTCTACCTGCGCATCGAGCAGGTTGTGCAGCGCTTATTGAATGATTTTGTCGATGATCCGGCGATTTTCTCCGAGCTGCTGGCCGACTTCCTGGCCTTCACCAGTGACGAGCGGCGCCGCAGTGAGCTGCTCGAACAGCGCATCCGCGATGCCGAAGAGGGCCGGGCCAAGGCCGAACTGGCGCGTCAACGGGTCGAAGGGGCACTGAACCAGGTGATGCTGGGCAAAGTCTTGCCACAAGCCGTGGTGGAGTTCGTGCAACATGCCTGGAGCCAAGTGTTGCTGCTGACGTGCTTCAAGCATGGCAAGTATTCCGCCGAGTGGCAGGCCGACGTCTTGACCCTGGAGCAATTGATCTGGAGCGTCCAGCCTCATGATGAACCCGATGCCGGCCTGCGTTTGCTGGCGATAGTGCCCGAACTGCTCAAGGCCCTGCGTGAAGGCTTGAGTCGCTCGGCGTTCGATCCGTTCGCCACCAGCGAGTTTTTCAGTGAGCTGGAAGCCCTGCATGTGCAGGCGCTCGAGCGCACCGGCCAAGCGACGGAACAGGCCGAGTCGTTCACTTCACCGGTCATGGTCGAGGTGCTGGAAAAAATCGTCTTGCGGCCCCCTCAAAAGTCGGCGGGGGAGAGCGTGGCGGTGCATTTGCCGGCCGATGACGTGGGGCTGCTGCAGGTCGACCAGTTGCACCTGGGAAGCTGGGTCGAGTTCCAGGAAGACGATGACAACACCCTGCGTTGCAAGCTGGCGGCAATCATCGAGGCCACTGGCAAATACGTCTTCGTCAATCGCACCGGCCTCAAGGTACTGGAACACAGTCGCACCAGCCTGGCCCTGGAGTTTCGCCGTGGCGCGGCGCGGCTGCTGGACGACACCCTGTTGTTCGACCGCGCGCTGGAGTCGGTGCTGGGCAATCTGCGCCAGCTCAATCGCGGCAAGTGATCGCGCAGCCCGGTCCGATCACGGCATACTGGCGGCATTCACCGTCGTCATCGAAGGAACCTGTATGCAGTTGGACTCCGCGAGCGGTTGGTGCGATGGGGTGCGTCATTGCCCATCACCCAACTTCAATGCGCGCCCCGAGGGCGAAATTTCCCTGCTGGTGATCCACAACATCAGCCTGCCACCGGCACAATTCGCCACGGGCAAGGTGCAGGCGTTCTTCCAGAATCGTCTGGATGTCACGGAACATCCCTACTTTGTCGGTATCGCCGACCTGCGTGTCTCTGCGCATTTCCTGATCGAGCGTGACGGCGCCGTGACCCAGTTTGTCTCTTGCCTGGATCGCGCGTGGCATGCGGGGGTCTCGTGCTTCGAGGGGCGTGAGGCCTGTAATGATTTTTCCCTGGGCATCGAGCTCGAAGGCACGGATGATCTGCCGTTCACCGACGCGCAATATGTCGCATTGGTGGACCTGACCCGGCAGTTGCAAGCGGCGTTCAGGGCGATCACTGTGCAGCGTATCTGCGGGCACAGCGACATCGCCCCGGGACGCAAGACCGATCCGGGAGCGGCATTCGACTGGGTGCGCTATCGCGCGGCCCTGACAGAAGGGGAAGGACAATGAGTTTTCTGGTGTTGCTGCTGGCCGTCTGGATCGAGAAGTTCTCGGCCTTGCGCCAGCGGGTCCAGCGTGACGGCGGTTGGCTGCACGAGCTGAACAGGCTCGAGGCGAGCCCACGTTGGATCAACCGACCCTGGCTGGTGCTGACGGTGATGGTTTTGCTACCCGTGACGCTGCTGGCGTTGCTGCTCTGGGTGCTGGAGCCGGTGGCCTACGGTCTGTTGGCGCTGCCAGTGCATTTGCTGGTGGTGATTTACAGCCTGGGGCGCGGCGACCTGCTGGCCGGCCTCGGGCCATTTCGCGATGCGTGGCGTCGGGAAGACCTGCAAGCGGCGGCCCATGTCGCCAAGCGCGACCTGGACATTGAAGCCAATGACGGTGAGCAGTTGCTGGAGCGGGTCCAGGGGCATTTGTTATGGCAGGCCTACCAGAGCTTCTTTGCGGTGATTTTCTGGTACTTCGTGTTGGGCCCGGTCGCCGCCCTGAGTTATCGACTACTGGCGCTGGCTGCCGAGCACAGCCAAAACCCCGGTGTGGCCGAGCGGGCCGCGCAAATGCGCCATGCCTTCGATTGGGTGCCGGTGCGGTTGCTGGCGGCGAGCTTCGCCCTGGTGGGGAATTTCGTCGCGGTCAGCCGGGTCATGTTGCATGAACTGCTGAACTGGAACATCAGCGCCGCCGACCTTATCGACAAGGTCGGCCTGGTGGCAGGCGAGATCCCCCGGCCCGTCGCCGGACCGGACGGCATCAACAGCCTGGACCGTCTCTGGGAATTGCTGCTGCGTGCGGCGGTGCTCTGGTATGCCGGGTTTGCGTTGTGGACGGTGTTGGCTTAAGAACAGCAAGGTCATGCCTTTGTGGCGAGGGGATTTATCCCCGCTGGGGCGCGGAGCGGCCCCTGGCAATTCTAAGCCTTGAATCAATGGGTCTGCTTCGCAGCCCAGCGGGGATAAATCCCCTCGCCACAAAGGGCAGGTCGCTCGTTAACCTTAAGTTACAAATCTCCCCGCCGATTTAGGCTATACAAGAGCAGCGCCCGAATAGTGGCTTTCTGCTGTCTCTGTGCGCCTGCCTATAAAAATAAAAACCTACCGGGAGACTTCCTTGTGAAGAGTTTGCTCTGGCCCGCCGTCGCGCTGATGAACCGCCTGAGCTTCGGTATGAAGTTCAGCCTGATCAGCGTGCTGTTCCTGCTGCCGATGCTGGTGACCAACTTCTTTCTGGTGCGCGATTCCTATCGGGAATTCCAGGGCACGCAAGTGGAGCTGCAAAGCCTCGACCTGCTGGGCAGCAGCCTGGTCCTGCGTCGGGACCTGGAAACCCTCAATAACCTGGTGCAGATCAACGCCAGCCTGGGCCAGTCCGGCAAGGCCGGTGATGTCGAAGCGAAGATCGGCAGCCTGGAACAACAGGTCCTCGCGCGGCTGCAAGGCATGACCCCCGTGGTCATCGAGCCTGAGCAGATCAGTGCCTTCGAGGCCAAGCGCGACGAAATGATCGGTGCTTTCAAGACCCAGCAGGCCGAGAGCTCCCTGCAGAGCAAAAGTGCGCTGATCGGAAAGTTGCTCAACAGCGCCCAGGTGTTCAGCCAGATCATCGCCAGTCAGGCGGGGCTGAGTCGCGATAACCAGAGCGATATCCGCCAGCTCAGCGAGTTGATTATTGGCACGACCCCCAAGGTCACCCAGATCCTCGGCGAAGGCCGGGCGCTGGGCGCATCCTCGTTGGGGCTGGGGTTTCTCAATTCGGCGTCGAGCACCCGCTTCGACGAGTTGCTGGCGCAGATCGAAAAGCTCCAGGGTGAATATGACTTGAAACTGCAGGATGCCTTGGGCTCCAGCAAGGCCGCCGGGCAGGCCCTTGCCGATCAGGCCAATGGCAGCAAGAGCACCCTCAAGAAGGCCAGTGAGCTGATTGAAGAGCAGGTGGTGATGGCTGACACTCTCGATGCGCCATGGCCGGCATTTTATGAGCACGTCAGTGGCCTGATGGAGCAGACCTACCGGCTGAACGAGGCGACCCAGGGCTTCCTGGGGGTGCAGTTGCAGCAGCGTCTGGAGCAGAACCGTAGCCACATGGTGCTGCAAGCCGTGGCGCTGGTGTTGGTGTTCCTGTTGATTTTTTACCTGTACGCCGGGTTCTACGCCTCGACCCGTACCACGCTCCAGCACTTGGGCCAGATGATGGACAAGGTGGCGGCGGGGGACATGACGGTCAATTTTGTTGCCCGCAGCAAGGATGAGCTGGGCGAATTGGGTGAAGTGTTCAACGGTACGGTGGCGAAGATCCATGACCTGATCGAACAGGTCGGCCATACCGTTGCCGAAGTCGAACGCCAGGCCGGCCAGGTGGAAACGGTATCGGCCCGGAGCAACCAGGCCGTCGCCGGCCAGCGCACCCAGATCGAACTGGTGGCGACGGCGATGAACCAGATGTCGGCCACGGCCCAGGAAGTGGCCCGCAGTGCCGCTGCTGCGGTGAGCAGTGCCCACAGCGTGAACGACGAGACCCTCAGCGGGCGTGGGCTGGTGGAGTCCCAGCAGGGCAGCATCGTTCGCTTGGCCAGTGAGATCGATCAGTCGGTGCAGGTGATCAACCAATTGGCGACCGACAGCCAGGCCATCAGTCGTGTGCTGGATGTGATCAAGAGCATCGCCGAGCAGACCAACCTGCTGGCCCTCAATGCCGCCATTGAAGCAGCCCGGGCCGGTGAGCAGGGGCGCGGTTTTGCGGTGGTGGCCGATGAAGTGCGGACCCTGGCCAAGCGAACCCAGCAATCGACCGAAGAAATCGAAGCGATGATCACCCGCCTGCACGGTGGTGTCGGCGCTGCGGTCAAGGCGATGGGCACCAGCCATGAGATGGCCAGCGGCACGGTCAGCCAATCGGAACAGGTCCAGCAGGCCCTGGAAAATATCCTTGGCGCCGTCGGCATGATCGTCGATCAGAACCAACAGATCGCCGCCGCGGTAGAGCAGCAGACGGCGGTGGCCCATGACATCGACCAGAACATCGTCGAGATCAACCGCGCCGGCGAACGCACCGCCGAAGGTGCCCATCAGACCGAAGACGCCAGCCGCGAATTGTCCGCCCAGGTGGGGCAGCTCAAGCAGTTGATCAATGCATTTAGGGTGTGATTCCTAAGCCCGCCGCAGATGATCCTACCAACCAAACAAATCGCGGGCGTTGGTGGTGCTGGCTTCAGCCAGTTGTTCTGGTCGGACGATCATGATCTGCGCCAGCGCCTCGCAAATCGCCGGCAAATGCGCCGGGCTGTTGCGCTGCCCCGGGAACATCGCCGGGGCCATGTCCGGGGAGTCGGTTTCCAGCACCACCGCGTCCAGCGGCAATTTCGTCAGCACCCGGTGCATGCGCAGGGCCTGGGGCCAGGTCGCGGCGCCGCCCAGGCCGAGCTTGAAGCCGAGCTTGATGTACTCGCGGGCCTCCTCGAGGCTGCCGGCGAACGCGTGGATGATCCCCGTGCGTTTCAGGCCGAAGCGCTTGAGGGTCGCGATCACGGCGGCATGGCTGCGGCGCACGTGGATCAGTGCCGGCAGTTCGAATTCCGCCGCCAGCTGTAGTTGCGCCTCGAACAGCGTTTGCTGGCGCTCACGGTCGAGGGTTTCGATGTAGTAGTCGAGGCCGATTTCCCCCACGGCACACAATTGCCGATGCCCGGCCAGGCGGCTCAGCCACTCGCGCAGTAGCGCCACGTCGTCGGGTCGGTGCTGGTCGAGATACACCGGGTGCAGGCCCAGGGCGGCATGCAGGTCCGGGTCGCTTTGCACCAGGTCCCAGACCCGCTGCCAGTTGTCCCGGTAAACGCCCAGTACCACCATTTGCCGCACGCCCAAGGCGCGGCTTTCGGCCAGCAATGCCGGGCGGTCCGCGTCAAAATCTGGAAAATCCAGGTGGGTGTGGGTATCGATCAACTCCATGCATCAATCCTGAAGAAGCTTCAGCCCTGGTGAATACGCTGCTTGAACGTCCGCGCGATGGCCTGCACGCCTGGCTGGTAATCATCGTTTTCAATGGCTGCCAGCGCCAGTTCCAAGGCCCTGTCGGCGATCAGTTGATGTTGTTGGGACATGGCGTTGACCGGCAGCGGCAGGAAGTCCAGCAACTGCGTGTCACCGAACGTGCCCAGGCGCAGCGGCCGCGATTTGAGTGGGAAATCGTGCAGGGCGTCGAACACCCCTTGCAGCAGTACATAGGAGGTAGTGATCAACGCATCGGGCAAGTGTCCCAGGCGCGCGAGCATTTCATCCATCAACTGACGGCCGCATTCACGGCTGAACGATTCGCCGTGCTCGATCAGCACCTGGCCTTCGAAACCGGCCAACGCCTCGTTGAAACCAGCGGTCCGTTCCTGGCTGATGCTCAGCTCGGGGCGGGCACTGATCAGCGCGATTTGTCGCGGATGGGTTTCCAGCAGGCTGCGCGTCAGTTGCAGGCTGGCCTGGCGATCATCGCTGATCACCGAGCAGAACCGCGCAGGGTCCATGACCCGGTCGATGGCGATGATCGGAATGCCCTTGGCCTGCAACTGCAGGTAGCTGTCGTCGCCGGCCGGCAGGCAACTGGCGACGATCAGTGCATCGCAGCGCCGGGCGCGGAACAACTGCAAGAGTTGCCGTTCGCTGTCAGGTGCGTCGTCGGAACTGGCGATCAGCAGCTGATAGCCCCGCGCCCGCGCCCCTTGCTCCAGCAGCTTGGCGATGCGTGCGTAACTGGGGTTTTCCAGGTCAGGCAGGATGAAGCCCAGGGTACGGGTGTGGCGGCTGCGCAGCCCGGCGGCCTGGGGATTGGGCGTGAAGCCGTGTTCCTGGACCACCGCCCGCACCCGTTCGACGGTGGCGCTGCTGATGCGTTGCTGTTCGGCCTTGCCGTTGATGACATAGCTGGCGGTGGTCACGGACACACCGGCCAGTTGGGCAATATCACTGAGTTTCAACCCGGTTTTCCTTGTTTTTTCGAGTTAGCCCCGACGATAAGGGCCATCCTACCCGATTCAAGCTGACGGTCACCGTCCACGCGCTTACGACAAGTTGCACTTCAAGGATGAGAGATTATCGAGTAACGTGCCAATCTTTCTAGATTAAACGTTTCAGCAAGCGTATTTTCAAGGCTAGCAGGATTTTTGGCCCCTCTGCCGCGATCACGCCAAAAATCATCCTGCAACGCTAAGCTGATTCATTCAAAACAATACCTGGCGCCAACCGGACGCCAAAAGGAGAAAGCATGCTCGAGCTCACTCTAGAGCAGATATCCATGGCTCAGACGGCTGTGGATAAAGACGCTGCACTGCAACTGCTCGCCGACAAACTGGTGGCCGATGGCTTGGTGGCTGAGGGTTACCTCGCCGGCTTGCAGGCTCGCGAAGCCCAGGGCTCGACCTTTCTTGGCCAAGGTATTGCCATCCCCCACGGCACCCCGCAGACCCGCGACCTGGTGCATTCGACCGGCGTGCGCCTGCTGCAATTCCCTGAGGGCGTGGATTGGGGCGATGGTCAGATCGTCTACCTGGCGATCGGCATCGCGGCCAAGTCCGACGAACACCTGCGCCTGCTGCAACTGCTGACCCGCGCCCTCGGCGAGACAGACCTGGGCCAGGCTCTGCGCCGGGCCGGTTCCGCCGAAGCGTTGCTGAAGCTGCTGCAAGGCGCGCCGCAGGAACTGGCCCTGGATGCCCAGATGATCGGCCTCGGTGTGTCGGCTGACGATTTTGAAGAACTGGTATGGCGCGGCGCACGGCTGTTGCGTCAAGCCGATTGCGTAAGCAATGGCTTTGCCGGGGTGTTGCAGCAAGTCGATGCGCTACCCCTGGGCGATGGCTTGTGGTGGCTGCACAGCGAACAGACCGTCAAGCGTCCGGGCCTGGCGTTCGTCACGCCGGACAAGCCCATCCGTTACCTGGGCCAACCGTTGAGCGGGCTGTTCTGCCTCGCCAGCCTCGGCGAAGCTCACCAGGCTCTGCTGGAAAGGCTCTGCGCCTTGCTGATCGAAGGCCGCGGTCACGAGCTCGGTCGCGCCACCAGCAGCCGCAAGGTGCTGGAAGTGCTCGGCGGTGAACTGCCCGCCGACTGGCCCAGCGCGCGCATCGGCCTGGCCAATGCCCATGGCCTGCATGCACGCCCGGCGAAGATCCTCGCCCAGTTGGCGAAAAGCTTCGAAGGCGAAATCCGCGTGCGCATCGTCGACGGCCAGGACAGCGCCGTGTCGGCCAAGAGCTTGAGCAAACTGCTGAGCCTGGGCGCCCGTCGCGGCCAGGTCCTGGAGTTCATTGCCGAACCGAGCATTGCCAACGACGCGTTGCCGGCATTGCTGGCTGCCATCGAAGAAGGCCTGGGCGAAGAGGTCGAACCGCTACCGCCACCGAGTGCGCCACGGGAAACCGTGATGGCCGAGGTCGCGACCGTCATGCTGGCGCCCGAATCCGGCAGCCTGATCCAGGCCGTCGCCGCCGCCCCGGGCATCGCCATCGGCCCGGCCCACATCCAGGTATTGCAGGCCATCGACTACCCGTTGCGCGGTGAGTCGGCGGCCATCGAGCGTGAGCGCCTGCAAAACGCCTTGAACCAGGTGCGCCGCGATATCCAAGGCTTGATTGAACGCGCCAAGGCCAAGGCCATCCGCGAGATCTTCATCACTCACCAGGAAATGCTCGACGACCCGGAGCTGAGCGACGAAGTCGACACTCGCTTGAAGCTGGGCGAGAGTGCGCAAGCGGCCTGGATGGGCGTGATCGAAGCCGCCGCCAAAGAGCAGGAGGCCTTGCAGGATGCCTTGTTGGCCGAACGTGCCGCCGATCTGCGCGACGTCGGCCGTCGGGTGCTGGCGCAACTGTGCGGTGTCGAAACCCCGAACGAACCCGATCAACCCTACATCCTGGTGATGGACGAAGTCGGCCCATCCGACGTGGCCCGCCTGGACCCGACCCGAGTGGCGGGGATTCTCACCGCCCGTGGCGGCGCCACTGCCCACAGCGCCATCGTCGCCCGGGCCTTGGGCATTCCGGCGCTGGTGGGCGCCGGTGCGGCGGTGTTGCTGCTGGCGCCGGGTACGTCCTTGCTGCTGGATGGCCAGCGCGGTCGCCTGCACGTGGACCCTGACGCCGCCACGTTGCAGCGTGCCAAGGAAGAACGCGATACCCGCGAACAGCGTCTCAAGGTCGCCGCCGAGCAGCGTCACGAACCGGCGCTGACCCGTGACGGTCATGCCGTGGAAGTGTTTGCCAACATTGGCGAAAGCGCCGGTGTCGCCGGTGCGGTGGAGCAGGGCGCCGAAGGCATCGGCCTGTTGCGCACCGAACTGATTTTCATGGCCCACAGCCAGGCGCCGGACGAAGCGACCCAGGAAGCCGAATACCGTAAGGTGCTCGATGGTCTGGCCGGGCGGCCGTTGGTGGTGCGCACCCTCGATGTCGGCGGTGACAAGCCGCTGCCGTACTGGCCGATCGCGAAAGAAGAAAACCCGTTCCTCGGCGTGCGTGGCATTCGCCTGACTTTGCAGCGCCCGCAAGTCATGGAAGCGCAATTGCGTGCCCTGTTGCGCTCGGCGGACAACCGTCCGTTGCGGATCATGTTCCCGATGGTGGGCAGTGTCGATGAGTGGCGCCAGGCCCGGGCCATGACCGAGCGCCTGCGCCAGGAAATCCCCGTGGCGGACCTGCAACTGGGGATCATGATCGAAGTGCCGTCCGCTGCATTACTGGCCCCGGTGCTGGCCAAGGAAGTCGACTTCTTCAGCGTCGGCACCAACGACCTGACGCAATACACCCTGGCGATCGACCGTGGTCACCCGACCCTTTCGGCCCAGGCCGATGGCTTGCACCCGGCGGTGCTGCAACTGATCGACATCACTGTGCGCGCCGCCCATGCCCATGGCAAATGGGTCGGTGTGTGTGGCGAACTGGCGGCTGACCCACTGGCGGTGCCGGTGCTGGTGGGCCTGGGCGTGGACGAACTGAGTGTCTCGGCCCGCAGCATCGCCGAGGTCAAGGCGCGGGTCCGCGAATTGAGCCTGGCGCAAGCACAAACCCTGGCCCAAGAGGCTTTGGCCGTGGGCAGCGCCGATGACGTGCGCGCATTAGTGGAGGCGCTGTAATGGCGAAGATTCTTACCCTGACCCTCAACCCGGCGCTCGACCTCACGGTGGAGTTGGCGCGTCTGGAACCGGGCCAGGTCAACCGCAGTGACGACATGCACACCCATGCCGCCGGCAAAGGCGTGAACGTGGCCCAGGTGCTAGCAGACCTCGGTCATACGCTGACGGTCAGTGGCTTTCTGGGCGAAGACAACGCCCAGGTGTTCGAGACGCTGTTCGTCCAGCGCGGGTTTGTCGACGCCTTTATCCGTGTCCCCGGCGAGACCCGCAGCAATATCAAGCTGGCCGAGCAGGACGGGCGCATCACTGACCTCAACGGGCCAGGCCCGGTGGTCGATGCCGCCGCACAGCAGGCCTTGCTGGCGCGATTGGAACAGATCGCCCCCGGTCACGACGTGGTTGTGGTGGCGGGCAGCTTGCCCCGGGGCGTCAGCCCGCAGTGGTTGCAGGCCTTGATCACGCGCTTGAAAACGCTCGGTCTGAACGTAGCCCTCGACACCAGTGGCGAAGCCTTGCGCGTGGCCCTGGCGGCGGGGCCGTGGCTGATCAAGCCGAACACCGAGGAGCTGGCCGACGCGCTGGGTTGCGAGGTGGTGAGCGAAGCGGCCCAGGCGCAAGCGGCGCAGCACCTGCATGTCCAGGGTGTCGAACATGTGGTGATTTCCCACGGCGCCGATGGCGTGAACTGGTTCAGTGTCGGTGCGGCGCTGCATGCTTCGCCACCCAAGGTCAGCGTCGCCAGCACCGTCGGTGCCGGGGATTCGCTGCTGGCGGGCATGCTGCACGGCCTGCTCAGCGCCGACACCCCGGAACAGACGCTGCGCACCGCTACGGCCATCGCCGCCATGGCGGTCACGCAGATCGGTTTTGGCATCCACGACACCGCGTTGCTGGCGTCGCTTGAACAGGGCGTGCGCGTGCGCCCCCTGACAGAACAATAAGAGGGTTCGCAAGATGAAATTAGCCATTGTGACGGCCTGCCCCAACGGCATGGTCACCAGTGTGTTGTGCGCCCGCCTGCTGGACGCGGCGGCGCAGCGCCAGGGTTGGAGCACCAGTGTTGAAGTCCACGACGCTGCCCATCCGGAACGCCAGTTGTCGGCGGCGACCCTCGAAGCGGCCGAGTGGGTTTTGCTGGTTGCCAGCGGCCCTGTGGACATGTCGCGGTTCGTCGGCAAACGCCTGTTCCGCAGCACCCCGGCCCTGGCCCTGCAAGACGTCGATTCGGTGCTGCGGCGTGGCGCCGAAGAGGCCGAGGTTTTTCTCGCCTCGGATGTCGTGGAGCAGGCACCCGTGGTGTCGACCGACCGTGCGCCGCGCCTGGTCGCCATCACCGCTTGCCCAACCGGCGTTGCCCACACCTTCATGGCCGCCGAAGCCTTGCAGCAGGCGGCGACGAAGCTTGGCTACGACCTGCAAGTGGAAACCCAGGGCTCGGTCGGTGCACGCAATCCGTTGAGCACCGAGGCCATCGCCGAGGCAGACGTGGTGTTGCTGGCGACTGACATCGAAGTCGCCACCGAGCGTTTTGCCGGCAAGAAGATCTACCGCTGCAGCACGGGCATCGCCTTGAAACAGGCCGAAGCGACACTGAACAAAGCGCTGGTCGAAGGTCGCCAGGAAAGCGCGTCGAGCGGTGCCAGCGCCCCGGCCAAGTCGGAGAAGACCGGCGTCTACAAGCACCTGCTGACGGGCGTGTCGTTCATGCTGCCGATGGTGGTGGCCGGTGGTCTGTTGATCGCCTTGTCGTTTGTCTTCGGCATCACCGCCTTCAAGGAACCCGGCACGCTGGCGGCCGCGCTGATGCAGATCGGTGGCGACACCGCGTTCAAATTGATGGTGCCGCTGCTGGCCGGCTACATCGCCTATTCCATCGCCGACCGTCCGGGCCTGGCGCCGGGGATGATCGGCGGGATGCTGGCGAGCACCCTGGGCGCCGGCTTCATTGGCGGGATCATCGCCGGTTTCCTGGCCGGTTACGTGGCCAAGGCGATCAACCGCTACGCGCGCCTGCCCCAGAGCCTGGAAGCGCTCAAGCCGATCCTGATCATCCCGCTGCTGGCGAGCCTGATTACCGGCCTGGTGATGATCTACATCGTCGGCAAACCAGTGGCGGGCATGCTTGAAGGCCTGACCCATTTCCTCGACAGCATGGGTACCACCAACGCGATCCTGCTGGGCGTGCTGCTGGGGGCGATGATGTGCGTCGACCTCGGTGGGCCGATCAACAAGGCCGCCTACGCGTTTTCGGTGGGGCTGCTGGCTTCCCAGAGTTATGCACCGATGGCCGCGACCATGGCCGCCGGCATGGTGCCGCCGATTGGCCTGGGCATCGCCACCTTCATCGCTCGGCGCAAATTCGCCCAGACCGAGCGCGAGGCCGGTAAAGCGGCGCTGGTGTTGGGGCTGTGCTTCATTTCCGAAGGCGCGATTCCGTTCGCGGCCAAGGATCCGTTGCGGGTGATCCCGGCGAGCATCGCCGGCGGCGCGCTGACCGGTGCGCTGTCGATGTACTTCGGCTGCAAGCTCATGGCCCCCCACGGCGGCCTGTTCGTGATGCTGATCCCCAACGCCATCAATCATGCGCTGTTGTACTTGCTGGCGATCGTGGCGGGGAGCCTGCTGACGGGGGTGGCGTATGCGCTGCTCAAGCGGCCTGAGGTGGTGGAGATGGCGTTGGAACCGGCGAAGGCCTGATCACTTCTTTGAAGCCATGAAATCCCCCAGTGGGAGCCTATGCTGTTCAATGATGGACCTGTGGCGAGGGAGCTTGCTCCCGCTCGGCTGCGAAGCAGTCGTAAACCGGCGGGTGCGGTGTGTCTGAGGCTGCGCATTTGGCAGTTTAGGGGCCGCTTCGCAGCCCAGCGGGAGCAGGCTCCCTCGCCACGGGTTTGTCGATGACCTGAAGCGAACAGCATTACCTGTGGGAGCGGGGGGCACAAGATCCCTGTCACACCCACTTCACACAGCCATGCTTAAGTTTTCCCATTTCAAGGGAGAACACCATGAGCGAATTCGACCTGGGCCGCCGCCGTGTGATGCAAGCCGTGGGGGCGGGGTTGTTGTTGCCGGGGTTGGCGCCGGCGGTGATGGCTTCGGTCAAGGATCGTCCGGTGCTTACCGACGGTGTGCAGTCCGGCGACTTGCAGGGCGACCGGGCGATGATCTGGAGCCGCAGCGACCGTCCGGCGCGGATGGTGGTGGAGTGGGACACCCGCAGCAAGTTCACCAATCCCCGTCGCTTCGTCTCGCCCCTGGCCGACGCTCGCAGTGATTTCACTGCCCGGGTTGAACTCACCGGGCTGCCCCGCGACCAGGCGATTTTCTACCGAGTGCATTTCGAAGATGCCCAAAGCGGGGTTGCCAGCGAACCCTGGCTCGGCCATCTGCGCAGCGTGCCGCAGTTCAAACGCAACATTCGTTTTGTCTGGAGCGGCGACACCGTCGGCCAGGGCTTCGGCATCAACCCGGACATCGGCGGCATGCGCATCTACGAAGCCATGCGCCTGCGCCTGCCGGATTTCTTTATCCACAGTGGCGACACCATCTACGCCGACGGCCCGGTGCCGGCGCAAATCACCGTCGAGGGTGGGCGCATCTGGCGCAATATCACCTCCGACGCCAAGAGCAAGGTCGCCGAAACCCTGGATGAGTATCGCGGCAACTATCGCTACAACCTGATGGATGAAAACGTACGCCGCTTCAACGCCGAAGTGCCGCAGATCTGGCAGTGGGACGACCATGAGGTGGTCAACAACTGGTCGCCGGGCAAGCAACTGGACGAGCGCTACCAGACCAAGGATATCCACAGCCTCGTGGGGCGTGCGCGACAGGCCTGGCTGGAATACGCACCGATGCGCCGGCAGAAGGCCGACGGCGGCGGGCGGATCTACCGCAAGCTCGGTTATGGGCCGCTGCTGGATGTGTTCGTGCTGGACATGCGCAGCTACCGCGAAGCCAACGACGCCAACCTCGGCGCGGCCAAGCCGTTCCTGGGTCGTGAGCAGTTGAATTGGCTCAAGCGCGAATTGAAGCAATCCCGTGCCCAGTGGAAAGTCATCGCCGCCGACATGCCCATCGGCCTGGGGGTGCCGGATGGCGAGGTCAGCCCTGGGGTGCCGCGTTGGGAAGCGGTCGCCAACGGTGATCCGGGCGCTGCCCAGGGGCGGGAAGTGGAGATCGCCGAATTGCTGGGTTATCTGCGCAAGCATCAGGTGCGCAACTATGTCTGGCTCACCGCCGATGTCCACTATTGCGCCGCTCATCACTACCACCCCGAACATGCCGCGTTCCAGGATTTCGAACCATTCTGGGAGTTCGTCGCCGGGCCATTGAACGCCGGCAGCTTCGGGCCCAATGTCCTGGACAAGACCTTCGGCCCGGAAGTGGTGTTCCAGAAAGCCCCGCCGGCCCAGAACACCTCGCCGTTTGCCGGGTATCAGTTCTTTGGCGAGGTGAACATCGACGGGCCAAGCGGGGAGATGAGCGTGGTGTTGCGGGATCTGGAAGGTGTGGCAGTGTTCGAGAAGAAGTTGCAGCCGGTTTGAAGGTCAGTCACGCAACGACCCCTGGCTGATCGTTCCGAATGCATCCCGTGACGCTTCGCGTCACATCCAAGCGGAACGCAGAGCGTCCCTGGCGGCATTCCCACGCGGGAGCGTGGGAACGATCAGAAACGATCAGAAACCCGTCAGTAGACATCCCGCCGATATCGCCCCTGCTCGATCAGCCGCTCCACTTCCTCGCGTCCCAGCACGTTGTTGAGCACGTGATCCACCCCGGATGCCATGCCCTGCAGGCTGCCGCAGACGTAGATCACCGCACCGTCGGCCAGCCATTGCTTGAGCAGCGCGGCCGATTCCAGCAGGCGGTCCTGGACGTAGACTTTCTGCTTCTGATCCCGGGAGAAGGCCAGGTCCAGGCGCTCCAGGTCGCCTGAGGTCACCCATTCCTGCAGCTCATCGCGGCAGTGGAAATCGTGTTCGCGGTTGCGCTCGCCAAACAGCAGCCAGTTGCGCTGCATGCCCTCGGTGACGCGCGCCTTGAGCAGGCTGCGCAGGCCGGCCAGGCCGGTGCCGTTGCCCAGTAGGATCATCGGCACGCCCTGGGGTGGCAGGTGGAAGCTGCTGTTGCGGCGCAGCCGCAGGCTGACGGCGCTGCCCAATGGTGCGTGTTCGGTCAGCCAGCCGGAACCGATGCCCAGGCTGCCGTCGGCGTGACGTTCCTGACGCACGATCAGTTCCAGTACACCATCGGCCGGTATCGAGGCGATGGAATACTCGCGTATCGCCAGCGGTGCCAGGGCATCCACCAGTGCCTGGGCATGCAGGCCGACCAGATGAGCGCGGTTTTCCGGGAGTTGGCGGGTCGCCAGGGCCTGGTCGAGGCTCTGGGACAGGCCATCGACTTGCACGCGCGCGTGGCCGGAGAGGCCGAGCCCGTCGAGGAAATGCTCGATGGCCGACAGGTCATTGCGTGGCAGGATTTCCACCAGGTCACCGGCCAGCCAACTGCTCGGGCCGGGAGCGGTGAAGCCCAGCAGGTATACCCCCGAGCCGCTGCTGTCGGGGTTGAGCAGGGTGCGCTGGCTGAGCGTCCAGTTTTCGAAGCTTGGCGCCTGCCAAGTGTCCAGCGGGGCTTGGCCGGTCAGCTCCGCCAATTGTTGTTGCCAGTGACGCAGGGCGTAAGGGTCGCCGCTGTCGACGTCCACCGGCGCGAACAGCGTCTTGCCACCGTGTTCCGCCAGCCAGGCGTGCAGGCGCCGGGCGAAACCGCAGAAGTGTTCATATTGCCGGTCACCCAGGCCCAGCACCGAATACTGCAGGCGCTCCAGGCTCAAGGCCTGGCCCAGCACCTTGCGTTCGAAACCGCGGGCACTGTCCGGCCCTTCGCCGTCGCCAAAGGTGCTGACGACAAACAGCGCGTGGGTGGCGTCGTTCAGGTCCTGCTCACGCACACCGGCCAATGGCTGGACCTTCACCGGCAAGCCGGCGGCCTGGAGTTGGCCGGCGGTCTGCCAGGCCAGTCGCTCGGCGAAACCGCTTTGGCTGGCGAAGCCGATCAGCCAGGCCGGCGCATCGGTCGGGTTGGCGATGAGGGCTTGGCGGGCGTTTCTGGCCTGGCGTTTCTTGCGGCGACGGTCCAGGTACAGCAACCAGCCGGTGATGAAGAACAGCGGCATGGCCAGCGCGGCGGCGGTCACCAGGATCCGCCCGGCCAGGCCGAAGTAGCTGCCGATATGCAGGGCATAGACACTGGTCAGCAACTGCGCCTTGAGGCTTTTGTCGCTGTAGCGGCTATGCCGGCTGATGACGCCGGTGGCCGGGTCGAGGGTGAGCTGGTTCAGCGCCCGGTCGTGAGGTGAGTTTTTCAGCAGGTAGAACACGGTCGCCGGCTGCCCGGCCACGGGCGGCATGCGCACGTTGTAGGTGGACAGGCCCGGGCCGGCGGCGCTGTAGATGCTGCTCCACATGGCCCGGTAATCGGCCACGGGCAATGGGCCGCTGGGTGCCGGGCCGCGATTGCGCACCCGTTCCTCTTTCGGTGAATCGGAAAGCAGGCGGGTCACGCCTTTGTTGTACCAGTCGTAGGACCAGGTCAGCCCGGTCAGTGCCGCCAGTAGATAGAACGCCAGGCACCAGGTGCCCGCCACCGAGTGCAGGTCCCAATTGAAGCTGCGACCTTTTTTCCCCCAGTCGAGGGTCAGCCAGGCGCGCCAGCTTTTCCATTGGCGCGGCCAACGCAGGTACAGCCCGGACAAACAGAAAAACACCAGGATCAGCGTGCAGGCACCGGTGATTTGCCGACCTACATCATCCAGGGTCAGGACGCGGTGCAACCTGAGCATCAGGCCGAAGAAGTCCTGGCCCGTCACATCGCCCATGAACTGCCCGTTGTAAGGGTTGAAATAGCGCATGGCGCCACGTTTTTCCCCAGGCGGCGCCGCAAAAATCACCCGCGCGGCGTTACCGCTGTCGGTCTCGACCCAGAGCATGGCGACGGTCTTGCCGGAGGCCGCCTCGATCTGTTCCACCAGTTCGGCGGGCGGCAGGACGCCGGCCGGTTGTTTCTCGACCATCAGCACTTGCGGGTTCAAGGTCCGCAGGATTTCATCCTGGAACGACACCACCGCCCCGGTAACGCCCATCAACGCCAGGACCAGCCCGGCACTGATGCCGAAAAACCAGTGCAACTGGAACAGGGTTTTCTTCAACACGTCGCTCGCCTTGTTCATTTACTGTTCATCAAGGCGTGCATTATGCCGTGTGTTATCGAGAAGCATTCATAAACACACCCAAAAGTTGCCGAACAGTGATGAGGTGAGCGACAAAGTCCCACAGGGGGGAACGCGGTCTTATCAAGAACAAAAACAAAAAAACGGCGCTTTCCATTTCTGGAAAAACGCCGTTTTTTATTACGCGACAGGACCGGAACGATGAACGTTCAAGCGCCCGAACACATCACACGTAGAACGATTTCAGCGGCGGAAAGCCATTGAATTCCACCGCGCTGTAGCTGGTGGTGTAGGCACCGGTCGACAGCCAGTACAGGCGGTCACCGATGGCCAGGTTCAGCGGCAAACCGTACTTGTAATTTTCGTACATGATGTCGGCGCTGTCGCAAGTCGGGCCGGCGATGACCACTTCTTCCATCTCGCCTTTCTTCTCGGTCCAGATCGGAAACTTGATGGCTTCGTCCATGGTTTCGATCAGGCCGGAGAACTTGCCCACATCCGTGTACACCCAACGCTCGACGGCGGTACGGGACTTGCGCGCCACCAGCACTACTTCGCTGACCAGGATACCGGCGTTGGCGATCAACGAACGGCCCGGCTCCAGGATGATTTCCGGCAGGTCGTCGCCGAAGTCTTCCTTGAGGAAGCGGATGATTTCCTCGGCGTAGGTTTCCAGGCTGTTGGTGCGGGTGATGTAGTTGGCCGGGAAGCCGCCACCCATGTTGATCAGCTTCAGGACGATGCCGTCTTCTTCCTTCAGGCGCTCGAAGATTACCTTGACCTTGGCGATGGCTGCGTCCCAAACGCTGATGTCGCGCTGTTGCGAGCCGACATGGAACGAAATGCCGTACGGCACCAGGCCCAGGTCGCGGGCCAGGATCAGCAGGTCCATGGCCATGTCGGTCTGGCAGCCGAACTTGCGCGACAACGGCCAGTCAGCGGTGGTCGAGCCTTCGGTGAGGATCCGTACATAGACTTTCGAGCCCGGCGCGGCCTTGGCGATGTTGCGCAGGTCGGCTTCGGAGTCGGTGGCATACAGGCGCACGCCCTTCTCGTAGAAGTAGCGAATGTCGCGGGATTTCTTGATGGTGTTGCCGTAGCTGATCTGGTCCGGGCCGACGCCACGGCTCATGACCTTATCCAGCTCATAGATCGAGGCGATGTCGAAGTTCGAGCCTTTATCCTTGAGCAGGTCGATGATTTCCACCGCCGGGTTGGCCTTGACGGCGTAGTAGACCTTGGCGAATTCGAAACCGGCGCGCAGGTCGTCATAGGCCTGGGCGATCATCGCGGTGTCGATCACCACGAACGGGGTTTCCTGCTTGTCGGCGAACGCTTTCATTTTCTGGAAAGTTTCGCGCGCGAAATAATCTTCGACCTGGATCGACATACTTGGGACTCCTACTGGCAAACATCAGGATCAATGGGTTTGAGGGCAAGCAGCCCTCGTGAACGTCCTCCGTATCCCCACTTTGGTTCGCCTACTTCCCAAGGCATGTCGCCGAAAGCAAAAAGGCCACGGGATGCGTGATGCCCTTGGCCTTGCTGTCTCGTCGTCAGTACTTGAGCCGGATGGATCGTTTCCAGCATGGACGTTCGGCGCGAACTTTAGGGCGTGAGGGGCCTGAGATCAACTAAAAATGTCGCGTTTTTGCACACATCCGTCGTGCGGCCCGCGACAGCTCATGATGTAACCGACCGGCATGACAGATTGATGTTCCCTTGGATCGGTTTTTCAGGCCGCCGGATGTGCTTTTGTGGCGAGGGAGCTTGCTCCCGCTGGGTCGCGAAGCGGCCCCAAAAAGCGATGAGCGCTTCGCACTCAAGCGGGAGCAAGCTCCCTCGCCACAAAAGCTGTTGTGCCCGGTCAGGCAGAGGCGGTCTCGGCCGGTGAGACGATGCTGGTCTTGCCGCCACGCGAGCGTCCGGAGCTCAGGTATTCGGCAATCGATTCCTGGGTCACTTCCCCGAGGAACACCCGCTCGGCGTCCATCACCGGCAGCCACGAACGGTTGAACTCGTACATGCGCGACAGCAGGATCCGCAAATGCTCGTCATAGGCGGCGGTGGCGTTGAATTCGCGCAGGTATTGTCCGCAGGTGCCGGTCTGGCGGTACAGGTCGCGACGGCGTACATAGCCCAGGGCCTTGTTCTCGGCACAGGTGACCACTACGTAGCGACGGTCATGTTCGTCCATCAACTCCAGTGCCTCACTCACTAGCGTCTCGGGGCTGACCGACGGGGCGTTGTCCGCCGCGTCTTCGGCCTTGACCAGCAACAGGCGCTTGAGCGTGCTGTCCTGGCCGACGAAACTGCTGACGAACTCGTCGGCCGGATGCGCCAGCAACGTGTCCGGGTGATCGAACTGGACCAGCTTGCCGGCGCGGAAGATCGCAATCTTGTCCCCCAGCTTGATGGCCTCGTCGATGTCGTGGCTGACCATGATCACGGTCTTGTTCAGCGCCCGCTGCATCTCGAAGAACTCGTTCTGGATCATTTCGCGGTTGATCGGGTCCACCGCGCCGAAGGGTTCGTCCATCAGCAGCAGCGGCGCATCGGCCGCCAGGGCACGGATCACGCCGATCCGTTGCTGCTGGCCACCGGACAGCTCGCGAGGGTAGCGATGCAGGTACTGCTTGGGTTCGAGCTTGATCATGCTCATCAGTTCGCGGGCACGGTCGTGGCATTTCTGCTTGTCCCATCCGAGCAGGCGTGGGACTACGGTGATGTTTTCCTCGATGGTCATGTTCGGGAACAGGCCGATCTGCTGGATCACGTAGCCGATGTTGCGGCGCAGGGTCACTTCGTCCAGGCCGGTGGTGTCCTCGCCGTTGATCAACACCTTGCCCGAAGTGGGCGGGATCAGGCGGTTGATCATCTTCAGCGTGGTGCTTTTGCCGCAGCCCGACGGCCCGAGGAACACGCAGATCTCGCCTTCGTTGACGATCAGGTTCACCGAGTCCACGGCCTTGACGTCTTTGCCGTTGCTCTTGAAGGTTTTGCTGAGGTTTTGAAGTTCGATCATTTCAGTAATCCTTTTGGGGTCAGCGAGCGTTGCAGCCATTGCAGGAGCAGGTCGGCGAAGATGGCCAGGAGACTGACCAGCACGGCGCCGACGATCAGCATCGACATGTCGCTGCGGCTGATGGAGGCGAGGATGAGCACGCCCAGGCCACCGGCACCGATGGTGGCGGCGATGGTCATGACGCCGATGTTCATGACCACGGCGGTGCGCACACCGGCCAGGATCACCGGCACGGTGATGGGCAGCTCGACCATGCGCAGGCGCTGGCCGAAGGTCATGCCGATGCCGCGGGCGGCTTCACGGATGCCCGGTTCGACGCCGGTCAGGGCCAGGTAGGTGTTGCGCATGATCGGCAACAGCGAATAGAGAAACACCGCGGTGATCGCCGGCATCGGGCCCAGGCCCTGGCCGAACTTGGAATAGAACGGCAACAGCAGGCCGAACAGTGCAATCGACGGAATGGTCAGCAATACGGTGGCGCTGGCCTGCAACGGGCCGGCGAGCGTTGGGAAGCGGGTCATGAAGATGCCCAGCGGTACGCCGACGACAATCGCCAGGGTCACGGCGATGCCCACCAGGGTGATGTGCTGCCAGGTCAGGTGCAGCACCAGCGGCCAGTCCAGATGGGAAAAGGCGTCAAGAAAATCCATGGCTTTTCCTCCAGGTCATTGGGATGAGAGCAGGGAATGCTGGCGCAGGAAATCAGCGGCAACGGTGGAAGGGCTTTCGTGGTTGACGTCCACGCGGGCGTTGAGCTGGCGCATGGTTTCATCGTCGAACAGCTCGGCCAGGGGCTTGAGCTGCGCGGCCAGCTGCGGGTGCGTGTCGAGGTACGCCTGGCGCACCACGGGCGCGGCGGTGTAGTCGGGGAAGTAGTGCTTGTCGTCTTCCAGCAACTTCAGCTTGAACGCGTTCAGCCGGCCGTCGGTGGTGTACACCAGGCCGGCGAATACCTGGCCGTTGCGAAGGGCGGTGTAGACCAGGCCTGCGTCCATCTGCCGGATGTTCTTGCGGGTCAGGTTCATGCCGTACTGCTCGACCATGCCCGCGAGGCCGTCGGAGCGGTTGGCGAACTCGGTGTCCAGAGCCACCAGATGATTGTCATCGGCTTCGGCCTGCAGCACCGTGTTCAATTGGCTGATGCTGTTGATCTGCGGGTACTGACGGGCGATTTTTTCCGGCAGGGCCAGGGCGTAGGTGTTGCTGAATTTCGAAGGCGTCAGCCAGACCAGGCCTTTTTTCGCGTCGAGTTCTTTCACCCGGGCGTAGGACTGGGCGCTGTCGAGTTTCTCGGTGACATGGTTGTAGGCCACCAGCGACACGCCGGTGTATTCCCACAGCATGTCCAATTGCCCGGTTTCATGGGCGCTGCGGGCCAGGTTGCTGCCCAGGCCACCGGTGATCTGCGCGTCGTAGCCCTTGCTGCGCAGGTATTGCGCGGTGATTTCCGCCAGCAACGTCTGCTCGGTGAACACCCGGGCGCCAAGGCGGATCAGCGGTTTTTCAGCGGCTTGGGCGAATCCTGCGAACAGCAGGACGCAGCCCAGTATCAAGCTCAACTTCTTCATAAACGATTTCCTTTATCCAGCCGGCTTATGACGGTCGCAGACCGCGTTCCAGCCAGAGGCGGCTGGCCAGTGTCACCAAACCGTCGAGCAGCAACGCCAGCAAGGCGGTGCAGGCCGCGCCGAGCAGCAGCTGCGGCTGATTGTTCAAGGCAATGCCGGGGAAGATCAGGCTGCCGAGGCTGTTGGCGCCGATCAGGAATGCCAGCGGCGCGGTGCCGACGTTGATCGCCAGCGCCACCCGCACGCCGCCGATGATGATCGGCACGGCATTGGGCAACTCGACTTTCCACAGCACCTGGCGCGGGGTCATGCCGATGCCGACGGCGGCTTCCTTGAGGGAGCCCTGGACGTTTTTCAGGCCTTCATAAGTGTTGCGCACGATGGGCAACAGCGAGGCGAGGAACAGGGCGAAGATGGCGGGACCGCTGCCGATGCCCAGGATGCCCAAGGCGATGGCCAGCACGGCCAGGGGCGGTACGGTGTTGCCGATGTTGAACACTTGCATGAAGCGTTCGGCGCGCCCGACCATGCCGGGGCGGCTGAGGGCGATGCCAGCGGGAATGCCCACCAGCAGGGCCGCCAGCATGGAGGCCAGGACAAGCAGCAGGTGCGCTTGCAGGTAGAACAGCAGATCGTCGTGGTAGCGTTGGATCGTATCGATGCCGATCCAGTGGACCAACAGGGCCAGGAGCGCGACGACGACCGCCCCCCCGATAAGCCCTTTGCCATAGCGGATAGCCACAGGCGGACTCCTTTGTCTTTCAGTCGGCGCACGCTTTCCCGGGCGGCAAACCATCACTGGTTGCCGGGAAAACGTTCGCGAGAAGCAGCTCTTTTCCATACCGGTAAAACGGCAGGTAAATCGAGCCATGAGCGCAGCCTCGTCAGGCTAACTTGCTGATTTTTCAGACCCTGACGAACAGCCGTAACAGGGTGGTGGACGCCTCCACGCGGTTAAAGGTTCCCATGCCAGGGAAGATCTGGCCACCCTGGATGTGCTCAACGGTTCGGTTCCTGGCGCAAGTTGAGCTATAATCGCGGCCCTTTTTTGAATCACCTGCCAGGCGATTTCCCATGACCAAACAGGCCGCCGAAGTCGCGAAACGCCGCACTTTCGCCATTATTTCCCACCCCGATGCCGGTAAGACCACCATCACCGAAAAGCTCTTGCTGATGGGCAAGGCGATCGCCATCGCCGGCACGGTGAAATCTCGCAAGTCCGACCGCCATGCCACCTCCGACTGGATGGAAATGGAAAAACAACGGGGTATTTCCATTACCACGTCGGTCATGCAGTTCCCGTATCGCGACCACATGATCAACCTGCTCGACACCCCGGGCCACGAAGACTTCTCCGAAGACACCTACCGCACCCTGACGGCAGTGGACTCGGCATTGATGGTCCTCGACGGCGGTAAAGGCGTCGAGCCACGGACCATCGCGCTGATGGACGTCTGCCGCTTGCGGGACACGCCGATCGTCAGTTTCATCAACAAACTCGACCGTGACATCCGCGATCCGATCGAATTGCTCGACGAGATCGAAGCGGTGCTGAAGATCAAGGCCGCGCCGATCACCTGGCCGATTGGTTGCTACCGCGACTTCAAGGGCGTGTACCACTTGGCCGACGACTACATCATTGTCTACACCGCCGGTCACGGGCATGAGCGCACCGAGGTGAAGATCATCGATAAGCTCGACTCCGATGAAGCCCGCGCACACCTGGGCGACGAGTACGAGCGTTTCGTCGAGCAACTGGAACTGGTGCAGGGCGCCTGCCATGAGTTCAACCAGCAGGAATTCCTCGACGGCCAACTGACCCCGGTGTTCTTCGGTACCGCCCTGGGCAACTTCGGTGTGGACCATGTGCTCGACGCCGTGGTCGATTGGGCCCCGCGCCCGCTGGCCCGTGTCGCCAACGAACGCACCGTGGAACCGGTGGAAGAGAAGTTCTCGGGCTTCGTGTTCAAGATCCAGGCGAACATGGACCCCAAGCACCGCGACCGCATCGCCTTCATGCGCATCTGCTCCGGCAAATACGAAAAAGGCATGAAGATGCGCCATGTGCGCACCGGCAAGGACGTGCGCATCGGCGACGCCTTGACCTTCTTCTCCTCGGAACGCGAACAACTGGAAGAAGCCTTCGCCGGTGACATCATCGGCCTGCATAACCACGGCACCATCCAGATCGGCGATACCTTCACCGAAGGCGAAACCCTGGGCTTTACCGGCATCCCGCACTTCGCCCCGGAACTGTTCCGCCGCGTACGCCTGAAGGATCCGCTCAAGTCCAAGCAACTGCGCCAGGGCCTCCAGCAACTGGCCGAAGAGGGCGCCACCCAGGTGTTCTTCCCGACCCGCAGCAACGACATCATCCTCGGTGCGGTTGGTGTGCTGCAGTTCGACGTGGTCGCCAGCCGCTTGAAAGAGGAATACAAGGTCGAGTGCTCCTACGAGCCGATCACCGTGTACTCCGCCCGTTGGGTCGAATGCGGCGACAAGAAGAAACTCGAGGAGTTTTCCAACAAGGCCGTGGAAAACCTCGCGTTGGACGGCGGCGGTCACCTGACCTACCTGGCCCCGACCCGGGTCAACCTGGCGCTGATGGAAGAGCGCTGGCCGGATGTGAAATTCCGGGCGACGCGTGAGCATCACTAAGCATCAAGTGTGACCCACTGTGGGAGCGAGCTTGCTCGCGATAGCGATGGGTCAGCTTGCCTGGATGTTGAATGGGCGGCCCTCATCGCGAGCAAGCTCGCTCCCACACTGGGTTTTAGCGTTAGTTGGATTGGAGATAACCCTTATTCGAAACCAATCTGTCGAACAGCGGCATTTCTGGCTGTTAGGCAGCGTCCTATCTGGTGAACCGGCCTGTTCAGAACTAGATTTCTTGAGCGCCGTCGGCCTCGGCTTCATCCGGAAAAGAAGGAATTGGCTATGAACATGTTTCTACGCATGATGTTTTTGCTGAAGGTTTTGGTGATGCTGTCCCTGGGGTCTACCGCGGCATGGGCTGAATGTGATGAGCATGAGCAGCACGCGTCGAGTGGCTCGGTGGTTCAGGGTGAGTTGATGCTTGCCGCGACCGATGCGGACGCCGGTGATCCGGATGATGGCGAGGATGATGATGGTTCGCCCGTCGATCCGCCGGACGGTGATGAGGATGAAGAGGGTGAAGAGAGCGATAGCCAGACGTAGATCTCTGACCTGAAGAAAACCCCTCCAGCCCCAACTGAAATTCAGTCTGGGCTGGAGGGGTTTTTCATGCAGGGTGCATTATCCAATGTGAAGGCTTACCCCTGTGGCGAGGGGATTTATCCCCGCTGGGCTGCGCAGCAGCCCCAAAGCCAGGCAACTCGGTGTGCCAGGAATATTGCATTTCACTGCTTTAGGTTTAGGGCCGCTTCGCGGCCCAGCGGGGATAAATCCCCTCGCCACAGGTGCGCTACCTGTCTTTTTCTTATGCTTACGCCGCGCCGTCGAGGAACCGCTCGGCGTAGTGACACGCCACCAGGCGGTTATCGAGTGGCCGCAACGCCGGTTCTTCGGTCTTGCAACGCTCGGTGGCGTACGGGCAGCGCTTGTGGAAGGCGCAGCCGGACGGTGGGTTGAGCGGGTTGGGCAGTTCGCCGACGATCTTGATCTTCGGCTTGTTCGGGTCCGGGTGGATGGTCGGCGTGGCCGACAGCAGCGCCTGGGTATACGGGTGCAGCGGGCGGCTGTAGATGGACTCGTTGGGGCCCATTTCCACCGGGCGACCGAGGTACATTACCATCACGTCGTCGGCCACGTGCTGCACCACCGCCAGGTTGTGGGAGATGAACACGTAGGCAGTGTTGAACTCCTGCTGCAAATCCATGAACAGGTTGAGCACCTGGGCCTGGATCGACACGTCCAGCGCCGACGTCGGTTCGTCCGCCACCAGCACCTTGGGTTGCAGCATCATGGCGCGGGCCAGGGCGATGCGCTGGCGCTGGCCGCCGGAGAACATGTGCGGGTAGCGCTGGTAATGCTCAGGACGCAAGCCCACCTGCTTCATCATCGCCTGGACTTTCTCACGCCGCTCAGTCGCTGACAGGTTGGTGTTGATCAGCAGCGGCTCGGCCAGTTGATCACCGATCTTCTGCCGTGGGTTGAGCGAGGCGTAAGGGCTCTGGAAGACCATCTGCACATCTTTGCGCAGTTGCTTGCGTTCAGCCTTGTTGGCGCCGGCCACTTCCTGGCCGGCGATTTTCAGGGAGCCGGAGGACGGTTCCTCGATCAGCGTCAGGGCCCGGGCGAGAGTGGATTTGCCGCAACCGGATTCACCCACCACGGCCAGGGTCTTGCCGGCTTCCAGTTCGAACGACACGCCGTTGAGGGCGCGCACGGTGGCGTGGCCCTTGAACATGCCGCGGGACACTTCGTAATGACGAGTCAGGTCACGGGCGGTAAGTACGACGGCCATCACGCCACCTCCTGGTTCAACGGGTAGAAGCAGCGGGCGAGGCTGGCGGTTTTCGGGTCAAGGGCGGGGCGTTGTACGCGGCAGTTGTCCTGCACGTACGGGCAGCGCGGTGACAGCAGGCAGCCCTGTGGACGGTCGTAGCGACCGGGCACGATGCCTGGCAATGTGGCGAGGCGCTCGGCGCCCATGCTGTGCTCCGGAATCGCCGCCAGCAGTGCTTCGCTGTACGGGTGGGCCGGGATGTCGAACAGCTCGGGAACCTTGCCCACTTCCACGGCCTGGCCGGCGTACATCACGCACACGCGCTGGGCGGTTTCGGCGACCACGGCCAGGTCGTGGGTGATCAACACCAGGCCCATGTCCTGCTCTTTTTGCAGGGCCAGCAGCAGGTCCATGATCTGGGCCTGGATGGTTACGTCGAGGGCGGTGGTCGGTTCGTCGGCGATCAGCAGCTTCGGCTCGCCGGCAATCGCCATGGCAATCGCCACGCGCTGGCTCATGCCACCGGACAACTGATGGGGGTAAGCGTCCATGCGACTGGACGCGCCGGGAATCTCGACTTTTTCCAGCAGTTCGATGGCGCGCTTGCGGGCGGCCTTGCCGGACATCTTCAGGTGCAGGCGCAGCACTTCTTCGATCTGGAAGCCCACGGTGTAGCTGGGGTTGAGCGCGGTCATCGGGTCCTGGAAGACCATCGCCAGGTCCTTGCCGACGATCTGCCGGCGCTGGCGGTTGCTCAGCTTGAGCATGTTCTTGCCGTCGAAGTTCAGCGCGTCGGCGGTGACGATGCCGGGGTGCTCGATCAGGCCCATCAGCGCCATCATGGTCACGGATTTACCCGAGCCCGATTCGCCGACGATGGCCAGGACTTCGCCTTTTTCCACGCTCAGGTCCAGGCCATCGACCACCGGCACGGCGGTGGCGTCGCCGAAGCGAACGTTGAGATTCTTGATTTCTAGCAGTGACATGGGAATCTCCTCAGGCGGCATTCTTGAGTTTCGGGTCCAGCGCATCGCGCAAACCGTCGCCCATCAGGTTGATTGCCAGCACGCTGAGCAAAATGGTCAAGCCAGGCAGGCTCACCACCCACCAGGCGCGTTCGATGTAGTCCCGGGCCGAGGCCAGCATGGTGCCCCACTCCGGGGTCGGCGGTTGCACGCCGAGGCCGAGGAAGCCCAGGGCGGCGGCGTCGAGGATGGCCGAGGAAAAGCTCAGCGTCGCCTGGACGATCAGCGGTGCCATGCAGTTGGGCAGCACGGTGATGAACATCAGGCGCGGCAGGCCGGCACCGGCCAGGCGGGCGGCGGTGACGTAGTCACGGTTCAGTTCGCCCATCACCGCGGCACGGGTCAGGCGCACGTAGGACGGCAGCGAGACGATGGCGATGGCGATCACGGTATTGATCAGGCCTGGGCCGAGGATGGCGACGATCGCCACGGCCAGCAGCAGCGAAGGCAGGGCGAGCATGATGTCCATCAGGCGCATGATGGTCGGGCCGAGCAGGCGCGGGAAGAACCCGGCGAACAGCCCCAGCAGGATGCCCGGGATCAGCGACATCACCACCGACGACAAGCCGATCAGCAGCGACAGCCGCGAGCCCTGGATCAGACGCGACAGCAAATCGCGCCCCAGCTCATCAGTGCCCAGCAGGAACTGGATCTGTCCGCCTTCAAGCCAGGCCGGTGGCGTCAGCAGGAAGTCGCGGTACTGCTCGCTCGGGTCGTGAGGTGCGACCCAGGGGGCGAAGATAGCGCAGAACACCACCAGGATCATGAACAGCAACCCGGCCACGGCGCCCTTGTTGCGGGAAAACGCGTGCCAGAATTCTTTGTACGGGGACGGGTACAGCAGGCTTTGATCGACTGCTACCGCGGTAGTTGGAGTACTCATGGTTTTGATCTCAGCGCTGGTGACGGATGCGTGGGTTGGCAAAGCCGTAGAGGATGTCCACGACGAAGTTGACCAGAATCACCAGGCAGGCGATTAACAGGATGCCGTTCTGCACCACGGGATAGTCCCGGGCGCCGATAGCTTCGATCAGCCACTTGCCGATGCCCGGCCAGGAGAAGATCGTTTCGGTCAGGACCGCACCGGCCAGCAGCGTGCCGACCTGCAGGCCGACCACGGTCAGCACCGGGATCAGCGCGTTGCGCAGGCCATGCACGAACACTACGCGCGATGGCGACAGGCCCTTGGCTTTGGCGGTGCGGATGTAGTCTTCACGCAGCACTTCGAGCATCGAGGAGCGGGTCATGCGGGCGATCACCGCCAGCGGAATGGTGCCCAGCACGATGGCCGGCAGGATCAGGTGGTGCAGGGCATCGAGGAACGCGCCTGGCTCGTCGGCCAACAGCGTGTCGATCAGCATGAAGCCGGTTTTCGGCTCGATGTCGTAGAGCAGGTCGATCCGCCCGGACACCGGCGTCCAGCCCAGGGACACCGAGAAGAACATGATCAGGATCAGGCCCCACCAGAAGATCGGCATCGAATACCCCGTGAGGGACACGCCCATCACCCCATGGTCGAACAGGGATCCTCGCTTGAGTGCCGCGATCACCCCGGCCAGCAGGCCCAGGATACCGGCGAACAACAGGGCGGCCATGGACAGTTCCAGGGTCGCGGGAAACAGGGAGCTGAACTCGGTCCATACGCTTTCACGGGTACGCAGCGATTCGCCGAGATCGCCCTGGGCCAGTTTGCCGATGTAGTCCAGGTACTGGGCATACAGCGGTTTATTGAGGCCAAGGCGTTCCATTGCCTGAGCATGCATTTCGGGATCGACCCGACGTTCGCCCATCATCACTTCCACGGGGTCGCCGGGGATCATGCGAATCAACGCGAAAGTCAGCAAGGTGATGCCGAAGAACGTGGGGATCAATAATCCCAGTCGGCGGGCAATAAAACTAAACATCTTCAGGTGTACCTCATCAGCCGGTTAGGCGTGCCCGGCGGCCCTTGGGTAAGGGATGCCGGGCGTTTTCTTATCTACTTCACCTGGGTGGTGGCGAAGTTATTGGTGGTGAGCGGGCTAATCACATAACCCTCTACGTTGTTGCGCATTGCCGTGAACATCCGGGTGTGGGCCATGCTGATCCACGGTTGGTCCTGGTTGAAAATCACCTGGGCCTGTTCATAGAGCTTCGCGCGCTCCTCGGGGTTCACAGTGGCGCGGGCCTGGTCGATCAGCGCCTGGAATTTCTCGTTGCACCAGCGCGCGTAGTTTTCGCCGTTCTTGGCGGCCTCGCAACTGAGCATAGGCGTCAGGAAGTTATCCGGGTCGCCGTTGTCTCCCGCCCATCCGGCGGACACCATGTCGTGCTCGCCGTTTTTCGCGCGCTTGAGCATTTCGCCCCATTCCATCACGCGGATGTCGACCTTGATCCCGACCTTGGCCAGGTCCGCCTGCATCATCTGCGCGCCGAGCATCGGGTTGGGGTTGGTCGGGCCGCCGCCGTTGCGGGTGAACAGGGTGAACACGGTACCTTCCGGCACGCCGGCTTCCTTGAGCAACTGGCGGGCTTTGTCCAGGTCGCGGGTCGGATTCTTCAGGTCGTGGTTGAAGCCCAGCAGGGTTGGCGGGTACGGGTTGACCGCCACGGTGGCGTTGCCCTTGCCGAACAGCGCGTTGACGTAGGCTTCCTTGTCGAAGGCCAGGTCGATGGCTTTGCGCACCCGCACGTCACTCATGTATTTGTGGCTGGTGTTCAGGGCGGTGTAGGAAACGGTCATCGCGTCCAGCTCGGTGACCTTAAGGTTCGGGTCTTTCTTGATGCTGGGGATGTCATCGGGTTTGGGGTACAGCGCGATCTGGCACTCGTTGGTCTTGAGTTTCTGCATGCGCACGTTGTTGTCGGTGGCGATGGCCAATACCAGCGCATCGGCCGGCGGCTTGCCACGGAAGTAGTCCGGGTTGGCCTTGAAGCGCACCTGGGCGTCCTTGTTGTAGCGCTGGAAGACGAACGGCCCGGTGCCGACTGGCTTGCTGTTGAGGTCGCCGGCCTTGCCTGCCTTGAGCAACTGGTCAGCGTATTCGGCCGGGTAGATCGAGGAGAAGGCCATGGCGATGTCGGCCAAAAATGGCGCTTCGCGGCGGGTCAGGCTGAACTTGACCGTGTGTTCGTCGACTTTCTCCACGCTTTTGAGCAGCTCCTTGAAGCCCATGCTCTCAAAGTAGGGGAAGCCCACGCTCGACAGTTTGTGCCACGGGTGATTTGGGTCCAGCTGGCGCTGGAAGCTCCAGACCACATCGTCGGCGTTCATGTCGCGGGTTGGCTTGAAGTATTCGGTGGTGTGGAACTTGACGCCCTTGCGCAGGTGGAAGGTGTACGTCAGGCCATCGTCACTGATGTCCCAGGATTCGGCCAGGGCCGGAATCACTTCGGTGGTGCCGGGCTTGAAATCGGCCAGGCGATTGAAAATGGTTTCCGCCACGGCGTCGGCGGTGACTGCAGTCGTGTACTGGACCATGTCGAAGCCTTCCGGGCTGGCTTCTGTGCAAACCACCAGGGGTTTGGCCGTGGCGCCAACGGCGACACTCAGCAGCGCGGCGGCGATGGCGGCGCGTAGGGGGATCATGTTCATCGTCAATCCTCTGCAATCGGGTAATTGGCAAAAGACCGGACGGGGGACCTTGTGAGTCGACCGCCCGGTGGCAGTTTAGAGAATGTTGAACGGAATGGTGGTGACCAGACGGAACTCGTTGATGCTGCCGTCGAGCTGGTTGCGGCTGGAGCGGTGCTCAGTGTAGGTGGCACGAATCGCCGTGGCCTTCAAAGGACCGCTCTGTACCGCGTAGGAAGCGCCCACGCCGGTTTCGTAGTGATTCTCATCGTCCAGGCCGCGAACGTCATAAGCGGTGCCCGTGTAATGGGTGCCGTCGATGCCCCAACCGCGAGCACGGTAAATGTTGAACTTCAGCCCCGGTACGCCGTATTCCGCCATGTTGATGCCGTAGGCGATCTGGAAGGATTTTTCGTTCGGGCCGTTGAAGTCAGACAGCAGGGAGTTGGCCAGGTAGATGCCGTTGGTCTCGTGCAGGTAGTCGAAGTATTCGTTACCGTTCACGGCCTGGTAGGAGAAGGTCAGGCTATGGGCCTGATGGGTCAGGCCCAGCGACAGGGAGAAGGTGTCGTTGTCGATCTCACCCATCTCTTTTTTGCCTTCGTCCACGGTCTTGTAATAGTTCAAGCCGGTGGTCAACGCTAACACTGAAGCGTCTCCCAGTTCGTGGGTGGCGCCGAAATAGTACTGGTTCCAGAAGTCTTCGACCTTAGAGGCGTACAGGCTGGTCTTCAGGCTCTCGAGCGGCTGATAGTTCAGGCCGACGACGCTGACCTTGTCGGTTTCGGCCTTGTTGTTGGTGTACTCGGAGCGGAATTTCGACAGGCTCTGTTCGGTACGCGGCGATACGCGATCAAACACGCCGGCATCGAACGACAGATTGCTGAACTCTTCGCTGTGCAGGCTCACACCTTCGAAGCTCGAGGGCAGTGCGCGGTTGCCGATGACATCGACAATTGGCGTGCTGAAGTTTTGGCGTCCGGCGGTCAGGGTGGTGTTGGATAAACGAGCCTTGATGTTGGCCAGGCCCAGTTTGCTCCACTGATCCACGGCATCACCGTTGTTCTCCGCCAGCGTACGGTTGCCGCCGTTGGCAATGTCTTTGCGGCTACGGTCCAGTACCACCGCGTTGTAAGCCGCGACTTCGGTGCTGAAACCTACGGTGCCCTGAGTGAACCCCGAGGTGTAGTTGACAATAGTGCCTTGCACCCAGTTGATGCGGCGATCGGTGGGGCGTGTCTCACCGTGCTTCTGATAGCTGAAGTTACCTCGCTTGAGGAGTTCATTGGCGTACCAGTTGCGCGTGGTGCCCCCCAGGCTTTGGCCATCGAGAAAACCCTTGGCTTCGGATTGGGCACTGGTGCTTGCCAGTTCGGTCGGTACGAAAGCCTGGCTTTGTTGCTCTGCATACGCCGTCGCGGTAACGCTGCTGATGGCCAAGGCCAGTATCGCGGTGCTGCTCAATTTCATCCGTAACGCTCCTTTCCTTGCTTTTTTTATGCCGGTCTTTTTGGGTGATCCGGCTATCGGTTTACAACTCATTCACAGCTTGCAAACGTTTGCTTGGCGCCTAATCGGCGAATTGCGGCAAGACGTCGGCATGGGGCTTCCAAAGGAAGCCCGCGCTGTGTGGCTAACGGTTATGGGTTCAGGCTGACGCCCGAAAAGACATTGCGACCGAAGGGGCTGACTTTGAACCCTTCGACTTTGGCACTCAGCGGCTGGTTGACCGTCGAGTGGGCAACAGGGGTGATCGGCACTTGCTGCTTGAGCAACTGTTGAGCCTGTTTGTAGAGCACGGTGCGCTGGTCGCGGTCGGTGACGACCTTGGCCTGCTTGATCAGCTTGTCGTAATCCTGGTCACACCACATGGAGTAGTTGTTGCCGCCAATGGCGTCGCAGCTGTACAGCGTGCCCAGCCAGTTGTCCGGGTCGCCGTTGTCGCCGGTCCAACCGATCAGGCTGACGTCGTGCTCGCCGTTCTTGGTGCGCTTGATGTACTCGCCCCATTCATAGCTGACGATCTTCACTTTCAGGCCGATCTTCGCCCAGTCAGCCTGGAGCATTTCGGCCATCAGCTTGGCGTTGGGGTTGTACGGGCGCTGCACGGGCATGGCCCAGAGGGTGATTTCGGTGCCTTCCTTGACCCCGGCGGCCTTGAGCAATTCCTTGGCTTTTTCCGGGTTGTAGGGAGCGTCCTTGATGGTGTCATCGTAGGACCATTGGGTCGGCGGCATAGCGTTCTGCGCCAGTTGCCCCGCGCCCTGGTACACGGCGTTGAGAATGCCTTGCTTGTTCACCGCCATGTCCAGCGCCCGACGCACGTCGACCTGGTCGAACGGCTTGTGGCGGGTGTTATAGGCGATGTAGCCGAGGTTGAAACCGGGCTTCTCGATCAACTGCAACTTGGGGTCGTTCTTCAAGGCCGGCACGTCGGCCGGACGCGGATGGAGGGTGACCTGGCATTCGTTGGCCTTGAGTTTCTGCACCCGTACCGAGGCGTCGGTGTTGATGGAAAAGATCAGGTTCTTCAGCTTGACCCGCTCCGGCGCCCAGTACTGCTGGTTGGCGACGTAGCGGATGTTGGAGTCTTTCTGGTAGCTCTTGAACTCGAACGGCCCGGTGCCGATCGGCTTCTGGTTAATGTCGCTCGGCTTGCCGCTCTTGAGCAACTGGTCGGCGTATTCGGCCGAGAGGATCGCGGCAAAACTCATGGCGATGTTCTGGATGAACGCGGCGTCCACGCTGTTGAGGGTCATGACCACGGTCAACGGCCCGGTCGCTTCCACCTTGGCGATGTTCTTGTTCAGGCTCATGCCGTTGAAGTACGGGAACTCGGTGGGGTAGGCCTTGCGGAACGGATGCTGCGGATCGAGCATGCGGTTGAAGGTGAACAGTACGTCGTCGGCGTTGAAATCCCGGGTCGGTGTGAAGTAGTCGGTGGTGTGAAACTTCACGCCTTCGCGCAGGTGAAAGGTGTACTTCAGGCCGTCTTCGGAAATGTCCCAGCGGGTCGCCAGGCCGGGGACGACATTGGTCGCGCCTTTTTCAAACTCGGCCAGGCGGTTGTACAGCGGCTCGGCGGCATCGTTGTCGGTGGCCGTGGTGTATTGCGCGGTGTCGAAACCAGCAGGGCTGCCTTCGGAACAGAACACCAGGCTGCCGCCAGCGGCCTGGGCTGCACAGGTCGCGGCCAGCAGGCCGGTGCCCAACAATGCGGATAAAACCAAGGTATGGCGCATGACGCTCCCTCTCTCGTTCGGGGTGTTTTAACAGTGAACCGGTGTCCTTCCGGGGACCCGGAGCACTGAGCTCATTCCATTGCGTCGCGATGCCGCAGGATCAGCAAGCCGTCCAGACCTCGACGGTAGGAGTCGTGGGCCAGGCGGTAAATGCGTAATGCCTGAAAGACTTGTGGGAAAAGGCGATACGTCCTAAACCAACTGCTGTGGTATGCAGTGCTTTTGGACGTAGGCGATTTCCTGAGTCTTGGCTTAAAGCAACGGCATGCCGTGGGAGCGAGTTCTGCTCGCGATGGCGTTGTGGATACATTGCCATCGCGCTTGCAAAAGGGGCTGCTACGCAACCCAGCGGGAGCAAGCTCCCTCGCCACGGGTCACCTTATTTGCTGACGCTGACGCCGTAGAAGGAGTTCAAGCCGAATGGGCTGATCTTGAAGTCCTGCACGTTGGCGCGCATGGGTTGATACACCGTCGAGTGAGCGATAGGTGTCATTGGCACTGCGTCCTTGAGAACGTGTTGTGCCTGTTTGTACAGTTCGGTGCGCTTGGCCTGGTCGGTGGTGCGCTTGGCTTCCTTGACCAGTCCATCGAACTTCTTGTCGCACCATTTGGAGAAGTTGTTGCCACTCAGCGAGTCGCAACCGAACAGCACGTTGAGCCAGTTGTCCGGGTCACCGTTGTCACCGCTCCAGCCGATGATCATTGCCTGGTTCTCGCCGCCCTTGGAACGCTTGATGTACTCGCCCCACTCGTAGCTGACGATGTTCACGTTCAGGCCGATTTTCTTCCAGTCGGACTGGAGCATTTCAGCCATCAGCTTGGCGTTCGGGTTGTACGGACGCTGGACCGGCATCGCCCACAGGGTGATGTTGGTGCCTTCCTTGACGCCGGCTTCCTTGAGCAGCTCCTTGGCTTTCTCAGGGTCGTACTTGGCGTCCTTGATGGTGGTGTCGTAGGACCATTGGGTCGGCGGCATGGCGTTGACTGCCAGTTGGCCAGCGCCCTGGTAGACGGAGTCGATGATCTGCGGCTTGTTGACCGCCATGTCCAGCGCCTGGCGGACCTTCAGGTTGGCCAGCACGTTCGGCTCGTTGCTGCCCTTGATCTTGTCCATCACGTTATAGGCGATGTAGCCCAGGTTGAAGCCAGCCTGGTCAGGCATCTTCAGTGCCTTGTCTTCCTTCAGCGCCTTGAGGTCGGCCGGGCGTGGGAAGAGGGTGATCTGACACTCGTTCTTCTTCAGCTTCTGCATGCGCACCGACGGGTCGGTGGTGATGGCGAAGATCAGGTTGTCGATCTTCACGTCGTCAGGCTTCCAGTAGTCCTTGTTCCCGGTGTAGCGGATGTTGGAGTCTTTCTGGTAGCTCTTGAACACGAACGGGCCAGTGCCGACCGGCTTCTGGTTGATGTCGGGGGCCTTGCCTTCCTTGAGCAACTGGGCGGCGTATTCGGCGGACTGGATCGAGGCGAAGCTCATGGCCATGTTCTGGATGAACGCGGCGTCGACATCCTTGAGGGTGAACTTGACGGTGTGGTCGTCGACTTTATCGATCTGGGTGATGTTGGTGTCCATCCCCATGTCGGTGAAGTACGGGAATTCGGTCGGGTACGCCTTACGGAACGGGTCGTCCTTATTGATCATGCGATTGAAGGTGAACAGCACGTCGTCGGCGTTGAATTCGCGGGTCGGCTTGAAGTACGGGGTGGTGTGAAACTTGACGCCTTCACGCAGGTGGAAGGTGTAGGTCAAGCCGTCGTCGGAAATATCCCACTTGGTCGCCAGGCCAGGAATCACAGCGGTGCCGCCGCGTTCGAACTGGGTCAGGCGGTTGAACATGGTCTCTGCGGAGGCGTCGAAGTCGGTTCCGGTGGTGTACTGACCCGGGTCAAAACCGGCCGGGCTCCCTTCGGAGCAGAACACCAGGTTAGTCGCGGCTTGGGCGAAAGGTGCGCTGGCTAATAAGCTCGCGCCGACTAAAAACGGAATGACCGCTTGTTTAAGCATGTTGGCCTCATGATTTGTTGTCATTTTTGGATTTGAGGGCGACCTCGTGAGTCGTCCTGCGGATACTTATGCAGGCCCCATACCCAATGCAAGATCCAGAGCGGTCACAAGTCCGATTCAGTGGCACGAACGTACCTTAATGTCGCATCTGTGTAACTTCTGACGCAGTTGACCGTTTGCGGGTATTTTTTTGGCGCCAAAATCGCCCTTTGTCGGTGCGTCGCGCAGTCGCGGCGCACCGGTTTGGCTCGGGTGTTACTTCGTCAAACCCACGCCGTAGAAGGGTGTCAGGCCGAATGGGCTGAGTTTGAAATCCACCACTTTCCTGTTTACTGGCTGGAAGACCGTGGAGTTAGCGATGGGCGTGATCGGCACCTGTTGCTTGAGGATTTTCTGCGCTTGCCGGTATAAATCGATCCGTTGCTGGCGGTCGGTGGACACCTTGGCCTGCTGGATCAAGCGGTCGTAGGCCGGGTCGCACCACTTGGCGTAGTTGCTGCCCTTGACCGCCGCGCAGCTGTACAGCACCCCCAGCCAGTTGTCCGGGTCGCCGTTGTCGCCGGTCCAGCCGTAAATCATTGCGTCATGTTCGCCATTTTTTGCGCGCTTGATGTATTCGCCCCATTCATAGCTGACGATGTTGGCTTTGATGCCGATCTTGGCCCAGTCCTGCTGGATCATCTGTGCCGACATTCGCGCATTGGGGTTGGAGGCGCGCTGCACCGTCATCGCCCATAAATCGATGGTTGTACCGGGCGCAACTCCGGCTTCCTTGAGTAGCGCCTTGGCCTTGGTCACGTCATGGGGCGCGTCCTTGATATTGGGATCGAACGACCATTGGGCCGGTGGCAAGGCGTTTTGCGCCAGTTGCCCGGCACTTTGGTAAACGGCCTTGATGATCGCCGGCTTGTCGATGGCCATGTCCAACGCCTGGCGGACCTTGAGCTGGTCCAGAGGCGGATGCGTGACGTTGTAGGCCAGGAAACCCAGGTTGAACCCCGGTTGCTTGAGCACCTGCAGGTTCGGGTCCTGCTCGATCACTTCGATGTCGGCCGGGCGCGGGTAACCGCTGACCTGGCATTCGCCGCGCTTGAGCTTTTGCAGGCGCACGGCGGCGTCCGGGGTGATGGAAAAGATCAGGTTGTCGAGTTTCACGTCCTCGGGTTTCCAGTACGCCGTGTTGCCGGCGTAGCGGATCTGCGAGTCCTTCTGGTAGCGCTTGAACACGAACGGCCCGGTGCCGATGGGTTTCTGGTTGAGGTCGCCGGCCTTGCCTTCCGTCAACAACTGCGCCGCGTATTCGGCGGACTGAACGGAGGCAAAACTCATCGCCAGGTTCTGCACGAAGGCGGCGTCGACGTTGTTCAGGTTGAAGCGTACGGTGTGCTCGTCGATTTTCTCGACGCTTTTGATCGTGGTGTTCAGGCCCATGTCGGTGAAGTACGGCGACTCGGTGGGGTAGGCCTGGCGGAACGGGTGCTGTGGGTCGAGCAGGCGCTGGAAGGTGAACAGCACGTCGTCGGCGTTGAATTCGCGGCTGGGGGTGAAGTAGTCGGTGGTGTGGAATTTCACGCCTTCGCGCAGGTGGAAGGTGTAGGCCAGGCCATCGGCGGATACGTCCCAGCGGGTGGCCAAGCCGGGTTCGACCTCGGTGCCGCCGCGCTTGAATTGGGTGAGGCGGTTGAAGACGGTTTCGGCCGAGGCGTCGAAGTCAGTGCCGCTGGTGTATTGGCTGGGGTCGAACCCGGCGGGGCTGGCTTCGGAGCAGTAGACCAGGGTGGTGGCGGCTTGGGCCATTGGGGCGCTGCTGATCAGGGCGAGGGCGAGCAAGAGGGGCTTGAAGGTGGTTCTGTCCATGAAATCCCTTGGGGGTGGTGACGGTTTTCAAGAGAGTAGCGTTGTGGATGGGGGTGTTGGAAATATCGAAAAGTGAGGGGGACCGTTGGGTTTGGGTATAGCGCTTTTGGACGAGGCGGTCTGGTTCTCCCGGTTGTACTTCGATCAAACTGTGGGAGCTTGCTCGCGAAGGCAGCCTAAATGAGATGATTGTTAGGCCCGGACTGCACGACTATCCAGGAGACGTCATCATCGACATTGAGGGGCTCAAGCATCTCGACTTCCAGTAACTTGGCCTGTGTCGCATCACTCAAGTCAGCCCAAAAGCCATCGGTTGCAAAAAACAGTTGTTCACCTTCAATCGTCGTCCTTGTGACTATCTCGGGATCGGGTTTATTCCGTGCTTTGAAACACCGGCTTATCCGATGCCGGCCTGGGTCTGCTGCCAGTTGTCGGTGGTCACGATCGCGCTTCCAGTTGGCAAGACAATGTGGTGCCGTGAACCAGGTGATCGGGCTGTTAGAAAAAGCCACACCAGCGCAGCAGTCGCCTTCGTAAGCGACGGTGAGAAGTCCTGCCGCGGCTACACCGACCAGATAGCTTGCCGACCCTGTGAAGGCTGTCGAGAAGAGCAGGTCGTGTGCGTCTTTCAACACCTCCTTGAGTAATGCGGCCGTTTCTTCATGACTGTTATCTGAACAACCCTCCGCTATTTTCTCGCAATACAGTGTGAGTATTTGGTCAGCCAACGCCTGTGCAAGCTGGCCGCTACCTGGCCTTGATGTGCCATCTACGACGACAAACAGCCCTCGTTTTCCATCGAACCTGGCACCAACACCGTCTCGGTTCTCATCTCTTGCCCGTCCTTTGACAGACCTGGCTGAGTAAATCATTTGATGTCGCCCAGTTGTTTCAGACGCTGATAAATCAGTTTGTCTCGGCCTGGGTTGGCGCTGACGGAATGGAAGCTTTGTATTACATAGTCCAGTGAATTGAGTGCCAGCAGTCCGGTGATGCCCGCCGCAATATACGTTCGTAGTGCCTGATCTGCCTGGCTAACCTCCTTTAGCAAACTCTCTCGGCCGTCTACAACAAGAACGATATCCTCGACATCTTTATGGAAGGCATCGCCGTTGCCGCGACCTTTGAATGCTTCGAGTTTTGTCGCGACAAAGTAGGCGGGTTTGAACATTTTGATCGCAATCCCGCAGGGCAGGGTGAGCGTGTCTGCGTTCGCGAGGCCATCCACAAACCAGCGGTTTTCATAGCCGAGCACTTCTTTCACGGATGGCATCACGTCGACAATCACATCGTTGAATTTGAATCGGCACGTTACGTCGCTGTACTCGGCGGTAATCTTGAAACCCTTATCGGCCAAGCGCTCTGTCAGTCTTTGCCAGTCAGCGATACCACCTAGCTCAATCACCAGGTCGACGTCGTCAGTGCTGCGGATATCGTCCAGCACAATGTCGTCGGTGCACAGAAGCCAGGTGGTAGAGCCGCCAACGAAGGCGACCTCCTTTAACAGCTCGTCACCCAATCCCTGTGCGACGGCACTCAACATCTCGTAATTGTGATCTGAAGCGATGCTCAAAGGCCCATACCTTTTTTAAGCAGTTGGATGGCGACGCTGGTTTCGCGAGGGCCGCCCAACCGTATCGAGTCCACCAAGGCTAGGTAGTGATAGAGGGTTCGATCCTTCTTCACGGCCTCAGGTACTGTTTTGTAAATCGGTTCTACGGTCTGGCCGCGCTCGGTGCCGTGCGGGTCGGGCCAGACATGGATGTTTCCACCGGCGCTTTTAAGGTGTTTGGAAAGCACCGGCGATGCAAACCCGGTCGGAATTCCTCGTGCCAGGGCGCCAGGCTTGACGGGGAAAAAGTACTTCAGCGCGTGCTCGGTGATCTTTAAAAGCGCGAGGCGATTCACTTTGGGCAATGAGGTTTCATAGTCGTTTGTTACCAGTCCGGCTTCCCGGCACCGGGCGATCGAGTTCGATATTTCGCTTTTGCTCAAGCCCAAGGACTCAGCCAGGGCTCGGAGGGTGTAGCGGTCTTCCCATTTGTCAGAGGCCTTTTTCGGGGAGGTATCATCGTCGGCGTCCCAGCCTTCCCACTGGAACGAGTCTGCGTCGATGATGCGTTTTATGGCGACCTCTAAGTTGTCCCAGGATTTTTCAGGAGGCGGGGAGGTGATCAGTTTGGGTTCAGGGCTGTAGTCGTCCGGCAGCAAGTCAATCTGGGATAGGCCGCCCCATGCCACTGTTTGGCTGCCGGTCGGAGAGACTTCTTCCTGCGCGTGAAGGCTGGCCATTTTGTACATGAGTAAAATATCTTGACTTTTCACTGCGCATAAATCTCTGTCTGTCCACATTCCATAAAACGTGGACAAGTGTTGCTCTCTGTTTTTTGTGATGTCAAATCTTATTTTTCGAGTCCGTTCTGAAGAAACTCCTGCGGAGGTCAAAACATGCGCCGTCGGACACCAAACCCGTGGCGAGGGAGCTTGCTCCCGCTGGGGCGCGAAGCGGCCCTAAAAGCAGCGACTCCATTCATCTGACACAACGCGGCGCCGGGGTTGGGTCTGCTGCGCAGCCCAGCGGGAGCAAGCTCCCTCGCCACGGGGTTTGTGGTGGGGCGGAAGGCTGCATAAATCATTCAGGTTTGTCGGAAGGATCCGCTCTTCAGAACGAAAGATCCGACAAGCTTTTAAGGTTGTCCCTCGGAAGTGGGCTCTCTAACCTTTTGCCTGTCGCTGCGAAACAGCGACCGGGAGTGGAGACCCGAAATTAACAGGTCGTAAGCCTCACGACCGTAACGGCAAGTGATGGCTCCAATTTCATCAGGAGCATTCGCATGAACGAAGGAAAGACTGAACCGAATTTCAACAGAACAAATCCATTGGCGGGTTTCGACGCCATCGAAGACCTCCTAAAAGACCGCGCCGCCGCCGAGCGTGCCCTCGATCATTACCTGAATCCAAAAAAACCAGAGCCAAGCACCGATCCACGCATCGACAGCCTGTTCTCCGTCACCGCCAAGGCCGACACCGATACGCTGCTCACCAGCACTTCGGAAACCCTGGCCTCGATAAAAGCCATGGCCGAGGACCTGGCGTTCGAAGTGGAGGGCACGCGCCGGAGCGTGGCGTTGGGGATTCATCAGTTGGTGGAGTTGTGCCAGTTGCTGGTGGACAAGGCGTTGGATCAGGTCGAGGCGCCGGTCAGTTCGGCTGAGGTGTAGCGGGGGGGCTGCCCGCCTGACGAAGGTCGGGCACCGTCCTGTGGCGAGGGGATTTATCCCCGCTGGGTTGCGCAGCAACCCCAAAAGCAGCGACTCAATAAACCTGACGCACCGAGGTGTCAGGTTTGGGTCTGCTTCGCAGCCCAGCGGGGATAAATCCCCTCGCCACAAGGATGTTTCACTGGGCTGGATGTCTCTGTCAGCTCATTATTACTGCAACAACACCTCAACCACCCCATCCGCCGTCATCGTCACCTTGCTGGTGCCCGCTTCCACGTCAGGCGTCACGGATTCCGCATCCATGGACGCGCCTTTCATCATCATTTGCGGGCGCATGAAGGGTTGTGGATAACCGTTGGTGTTGAGGTTCAGGTTGACGATTTTGTAACCCTTGCCGCCCAGGGCCTCGGTGGCCAGTTGGGCGCGGGCCTTGAAGGCGTTGACCGCGTCCTTGAGCAGAGTGTCTTCGCTGCCCTGGCGGGTGGCGGTGGAGATGGCGAAGTCCATGCCGGCCATTTTCATATCGGTGAGCAACTCGCCGGTGAGCTTGGACAGCGCCGCGAAGTCGGCGCTTTCCAGGCGCAGTTCGGCGCGTTCACGCCAGCCGGTGATTTTCTGGCCCTTGTTGTCGTAGATCGGGTAGCTGTTGCGGCTGCCTTGGCGCAGGGTAATGCCCTTGACCTCTTTGGCCTGGCCGATGGCTTTGTTCAGCGTGGTGCTGACGGTCGCGGCGAGTTTGGCCGGGTCGGTGTTTTGCTCTTCGGTGTAGAGGGTGACGATCATCAGGTCGCGCGCCACTTCCTGGCTGACTTCGGCGCGCAGGGAAATCTGGTTGTAGTGCAGCTCATCGGCGGCCAGGGCCGGCAGGCTGGCGAGGGTGCCGAGGCTGAGGGCAAGCAGGGCTGCGTGGCGACTGAACGTGTGCATGAAAGCTCCTTGGGATGATGCGCAGGGGTGATGTCCGGGCCTGCGTGAAGGGTAAGACTCTAGCTTTTATGGGTGGGTTCGCACAGTTACAACTTCTATACAGATTGCCCTAATCAGATAAACACTGAAGTGTTTTTGTGGTGAGGGGATTTATCCCCGTTGGGCTGCGAAGCGGCCCTGAACACGGACGCCGAGGTTTGTCAGAGGGACCGCGTCAGTAGGATGACGACTGCTTCGCAGCCGAACGGGGATAAATCCCCTCGCCACAATGGGCTGTGTGCTATCTGGATCTGTGGCGCTTTGCCGCATATCTGCCGCTGCAAGCCGCGCCTTGGTTATACTCCGTGCGATTCGCCTGGAGCGCTCATCAGGAGAGCTCATGCTCGCCCCTTTGCAAATGACATCCGCCTCTCGCCAGAACCTCTGGCGCCTGACATTCATCCGCATTCTGGTCCTGGCGGCCCAGGCCGGCTCGGTGGGGCTCGCCTATTGGTTCGACCTGCTGCCGCTGCCCTGGCTGCAACTGGCGATCACCCTGGTCTGTTCCAGTGTGCTCTGCGCACTGACGGCCGTCCGCCTGCGCACTTCGTGGCCGGTGACCGAGCTTGAATACGCCGTGCAACTGGCCTGTGACCTGTTTATCCACAGCGCGCTGCTGTATTTCTCCGGCGGTTCCACCAACCCCTTCGTCTCTTATTACCTGGTGCCGCTGACCATCGCCGCGGTGACGTTGCCGTGGCGCTATTCGCTGATTCTTTCCGGTATCGCCCTGGCGCTGTATACCTTGTTGCTGGCGCGGTTCTACCCGCTGGAAACCTTTCCCATCGCCCGGGAAAACCTGCAGATCTACGGCATGTGGCTGAGTTTCGCCCTGGCCGCGGCAGTCATTACGTTTTTTGCGGCGCGCATGGCCGAGGAGCTGCGCCGCCAGGAAGAACTGCGGGCCATTCGCCGTGAAGAGGGCCTGCGGGACGAGCAATTGCTGGCCGTGGCGACCCAGGCCGCCGGTGCCGCCCATGAATTGGGCACGCCGCTGGCGACCATGAGCGTGCTGCTCAAGGAGATGCGCCAGGATCATCATGATCCAGCATTGCAGGACGATCTCAGCGTGTTGCAGGATCAGGTCAAGCTCTGCAAGGAAACCCTGCAATACCTGGTACGCGCCGCCGAGGCCAACCGCCGGCTGGATATCGACATGCAGGCGGTCACCTTCTGGCTCGACGACGCCCTGAACCGCTGGCACCTGATGCGCCCGGAGGCCAGTTATCGCTTCCAATGCCTGGGCAAGGGCGTAGTACCGCGCATGGCGCCGCCGCCGGACCTGACCCAGGCGCTGCTGAACCTGCTGAACAACGCCGCCGACGCTTGCCCCGAAGGGCTAGAAGTGGCGTTGGATTGGAATGCCTATGAGCTGACCATCAGTATTCGCGACCACGGCGCCGGTGTGCCGCTGGCGATTGCCGAGCAGATCGGCAAGCCGTTCTATACCACCAAGGGCAAAGGTTTCGGCCTGGGCCTGTTTTTGAGCAAAGCCAGCGTGACACGCGCCGGCGGCTCGGTGAAACTCTACCCCCATGAGGAAGGCGGCACGCTCACCGAGCTGCGCCTGCCCCATGCCGACCGAGGAGACGAATATGAGTGACGAGATCCAAGTCGACGGCGAAGAACTGCCGCACCTGTTGCTGGTGGATGACGACGCCACGTTCACCCGCGTGATGGCCCGGGCCATGTCCCGTCGCGGTTTTCGCGTCAGCACCGCAGGTTCTGCCGAAGAAGGCCTGACCATCGCCCAGGCCGACCTGCCGGACTACGCCGCCCTGGACTTGAAAATGGACGGCGATTCGGGCTTGGTGCTGCTGCCCAAGCTGCTGGAGCTGGACCCGGAGATGCGCGTGGTGATCCTCACCGGTTATTCGAGCATCGCCACCGCGGTCGAGGCCATCAAGCGCGGTGCCTGCAATTACCTGTGCAAACCGGCGGACGCCGATGATGTACTGGCGGCGCTGTTGTCCGAGCACGCCGACCTCGACACCCTGGTGCCGGAAAACCCCATGTCGGTGGATCGCCTGCAGTGGGAACACATCCAGCGGGTGCTGACCGAGCACGAAGGCAATATCTCCGCGACGGCCCGAGCCCTGGGCATGCACCGGCGGACCTTGCAGCGCAAATTGCAAAAGCGTCCCGTGCGTCGCTGAACCTGCGCTGAACAGGTGTTGTCCACCCTCGCGACACATCGGGCCGTTGCTCTATGATCGGCCCGAGTCTGTTCTTTTCTTTATAGAGCTTTAACCATGAATCAGAACGCTGAATATTCCGCGGTCAATGACGCGGTGCGCGGCCAGTTTTTCCGCCGTGTCTGGCAAATGACCACGCCGTACTGGCGCAGTGAGGAGAAGGGCAAGGCCTGGACGCTGTTGATCGCCGTCATCGCACTCTCGCTGTTCAGCGTGGCGATCTCGGTGTGGATCAACAGTTGGTACAAGGATTTCTACAACGCCCTGCAAGAGAAAGACAGCGCGGCGTTCTGGCAGTTGATCCTGTACTTCTGTGGTATCGCGGCGGTGGCGATCCTGGGCGCCGTTTATCGCTTGTACCTCACGCAAATGCTTACTATCCGCTGGCGGGCCTGGCTCACCGAGCAGCATTTCGCCCGTTGGCTCAGTGACAAGAACTATTACCGGCTGGAGCAGGGCGGCTACACCGATAACCCGGACCAGCGGATTTCCGAAGACCTCAACAGTTTCACCACCAACACCCTGAACCTGGGCTTGGGATTGCTGCGCACCGTGGTCAGCCTGGTGTCGTTCTCGATCATTTTGTGGGGCGTGTCGGGCAGCATCGAGGTGCTCGGCTACACCATCCCGGGTTACATGTTCTGGTGCGCGCTGGTGTATGCGGCGGTGGGCAGCTGGCTGACGCACCTGATCGGCCGACGCCTGATCGGTCTGAACAACAACCAGCAACGCTTCGAAGCCGACCTGCGTTTTTCCATGGTGCGGGTGCGTGAAAACGCCGAGAGCATTGCGTTGTACAACGGCGAACCCAACGAGAACCGTCGCCTGAGCGGGCGTTTCGGCCTGGTCTGGCACAACTTCTGGGACATCATGCGGGTGTCCAAGCGCTTGACGTTCTTCACCTCCGGCTACGGCCAGATCGCGATCATCTTCCCGTTCATCGTCGCCGCGCCGCGCTACTTCGCCGGCAAGATCCAGCTGGGCGAGCTCATGCAGATCAACTCGGCGTTCGGCAATGTGCAGGAGAACTTCAGCTGGTTCATCAGCGCCTACGCCGACCTCGCCGCGTGGCGCGCCACCTGTGATCGTCTGCTGAGTTTCCGCCAGGCCATGAGCGACAACGAAGACCGCGTGCCGGCCATTGACGTACAGAACCAGGGCGATGGGTTGAAGGTTCAGCACTTGGGGTTGGACTTGGCCGATGGTCGCCATCTGCTCGATAACGCCGACATGACCGTGGAACCGGGCGAGCGAGTGATGCTCAGTGGCCGTTCGGGCAGTGGTAAATCGACCCTGCTGCGGGCGATGGGGCATTTGTGGCCGGCGGGGCACGGGACGATCCGGCTTCCGGCCGCGCGTTACCTGTTCCTGCCGCAGAAGCCTTATCTACCGATTGGCAGCCTGCGTGAGGTATTGAGTTATCCACAGGCCGGCGATATCTATCCCAACGAACGTTATGCCCAGGTGCTGGAAACCTGCCGTCTGCCGCACCTGATTGCGCGGCTGGATGAAAGCAACCACTGGCAGCGCATGCTCTCGCCCGGCGAGCAACAACGCCTGGCCTTTGCCCGTGCATTGCTTTATGCACCGCAATGGTTGTACATGGACGAAGCCACGTCGGCGATGGATGAAGAGGACGAAGCCACGCTGTACCAGGCGCTGATCGACCAGTTGCCGGGCCTGAGCATTGTCAGCGTTGGCCACCGAAGCAGTTTGAAACGTTTCCATCCGCGACATGTGCGTATCGAAAATGGCCAACTGGTGGAGCGCACTGTGACCGCTTGATGACCATCGCCGAACATTGTTGTGGCGAGGGGATTTATCCCCGCTGGGCTGCGTAGCAGCCCCTTGATTGGTCTGGATTGGGGCCTGTGATTTGATGGGGCGCTTTGCGCCCAACGGGATAAATCCCCTCGCCACAACGGTCATCCTCAACGAGGGCTGTCCGGTGGGACGGTGATCGTACAACCACGTTGCGCTATGATGTTGCCATTCAGCCGTTTACCGAGACACAGCCCCATGGAAAACCCGATCGAAGTACCACGCTTTCCCCGCAAGCGCCGCAGCCTGGCGCAGGAGCTGGTGACGGTGTTGACCGAGCAGATTCGCGACGGCCTGCTCAAGCGTGGCGATAAATTGCCCACCGAGTCGGCGATCATGGAAGCCCATGGCGTCAGCCGAACCGTGGTGCGCGAGGCGATTTCCCGCTTGCAGGCGGCCGGCCAGGTGGAAACCCGCCATGGCATCGGCACTTTCGTGCTGGACACGCCGAGCCCGAGCGGTTTTCGCATCGACCCGGCCACCGTGGTCACCTTGCGTGACGTGCTGGCGATCCTGGAGTTGCGCATCAGCCTGGAAGTGGAATCCGCCGGGTTGGCGGCGCAGCGACGCAGCGACGAGCAATTGGCCGCCATGCGCGCCGCCCTCGACGCCTTGAACGAAAGCGCCGCCCACGCCAGCGACGCGGTGGCCTCGGACTTCGCCTTCCACCTGGAAATCGCTCTGTCCACCGGCAACCGCTACTTCACCGACATCATGACCCACCTGGGCACCAGCATCATTCCGCGTACCCGGGTGAACTCGGCGCGCCTGGCCCACGATGACCAGCAGCGCTACATGAACCGCCTGAGCCGTGAGCACGAGGAGATCTACGACGCCATCGCCCGCCAGGACTCCGAGGCGGCGCGCGCGGCCATGCGTTTGCACCTGACCAACAGCCGTGAAAGGCTGCGCCAGGCCCATGAAGAGGCGCAGGCGCAGGGCTGAAATGTGCTCGGATACGTTGGACACATGCTGTGGCGAGGGGATTTATCCCCGCTGGGCTGCGAAGCAGTCCCAAGACTGATACCTCGGTGTATCAGGTTGATCGGATCGTCACTTCTGGGGTCGCTGCGCAACCCAACGGGGATAAATCCCCTCGCCACAGGGAAATGGTGTGCGCCTGTCTGACCAAATAACAGGCACGCCGTCCTACGCGCTGATCCGCAACATTTGCGGCTCGGATATATCGCTGTCCCTACCGCTCTCGTAACTCACCTCGTAACGAAGCTCAACCAATTGGCCGACGTAAGCTGTCAAGTCGGCATTGGTTAGCGTCACTGTCACACCCTTGCGTGGCGTACCTTCCTCGCCTTCGGTCAGAGATCTAAATGCGCCTACCGAAGTTGGATGTGTCGAGCCGACGCCCAGAGTCAGTTGGGCGTTCGAATACGGGTCGAAGGCTGCATCCGGAATTTTCACGGTTAACGTCTTTGTCTTTGACAAGCTGATCGTGACTTCCCCGGTGGCTGGAAAATCCTTGAGCGTTGGTTTCGCATACGTCTTCGCCATGATGTCACTCCTTGTGAGACGGCCCTGATCGTCGCGTACGGGCGACTCACTTTAAAGGTTTCGGAAAAGGACCACGGCCGGGCGTCGCACGGCCACACTGCCGTTATGCCTTCGTCCCGTAACGTCGCCTACTGACAGAGTTGACAGTCGCGATGAACGGTCCGGGGGCACTCGCTCGCAAGTTTCATTGGCTGGCCAATTCCGCCAGATGGCCCCGTTTACAAAGGCTTCGCGACCACCCCTCGATGCCTTCAGATGCACAAAAGACGAAATGCAGTTGACGTGTGTATTTTAAGTTGTACGATGACCTACAACTTCTGGCCGAAGCTTAACCTTTTCATACACATCATTTGCGTCCCAGGGTGTTCGAATAATGAATCCACAAGAACTGAAGTCCATCCTCTCGTCTGGCCTGCTGTCGTTCCCGGTCACCGATTTCACTGCCCAAGGCGATTTCAATCGCAACAACTACATCAAGCGTCTCGAGTGGCTGGCCCCGTACGGCGCCTCTGCACTGTTCGCAGCGGGCGGCACCGGTGAATTCTTCTCCCTGGCCGCCAGCGAGTACTCGCAAGTTATCAAGACCGCCGTCGACACTTGCGCGACCAGCGTGCCAATCCTGGCCGGTGTGGGCGGTGCCACCCGCCAGGCCATCGAATACGCTCAAGAAGCCGAGCGCCTGGGTGCCAAGGGCCTGTTGCTGCTGCCGCACTACCTGACCGAAGCCAGCCAGGACGGCGTCGCCGCCCACGTTGAAGCCGTGTGCAAATCGGTGAAGATCGGCGTGGTGGTGTACAACCGCAACGTCTGCCGCCTGAACGCCACTCAGCTGGAGCAACTGGCCGAGCGCTGCCCGAACCTGATCGGCTACAAGGATGGCCTGGGCGATATCGAACTGATGGTGTCGATCCGTCGTCGCCTCGGCGATCGCTTCAGCTACCTGGGCGGCCTGCCGACCGCTGAAGTCTATGCCGCGGCCTACAAGGCCCTGGGCGTGCCGGTCTACTCCTCGGCGGTGTTCAACTTCATTCCGAAAACCGCGATGGACTTCTACCACGCCATTGCCCGCGACGATCACGAGACCGTCGGCAAAATCATCGACGACTTCTTCCTGCCTTACCTGGACATCCGCAACCGCAAGGCCGGTTACGCGGTGAGCATCGTCAAGGCCGGCGCGAAAATCGTCGGCTACGACGCAGGTCCTGTGCGCACGCCGCTGACCGATCTGCTGCCAGAAGAATACGAAGCCCTGGCCGCGCTGATCGACAAGCAAGGCAAGCAATAACAGACCCGAGAAGGCCGCTGAGTAATCAGCGGCTTTTGCGTAAGGCTTGATCGCTCCCACGCTCTGCGTGGGAGCGCAGCCAGGGACGCTCTGCGTCCCTTAAGCCGAACGCGGAGCGTCCGTTGAGGTGTTCCCGCGCAGCGCGAGGGAATGATCTTGGGACTAGACAGGCTTTTTGTTAGGAGGAGCATCCGTGGCAGATTCAAAGCGTTTCGATAACTACATCAACGGTCAGTGGGTGGCCGGTGCTGACTACTGCACCAACATCAACCCGTCTGATCTGTCCGATGTCATCGGTGAATACGCCAAGGCTGACGCAGCGCAAGTCAATGCCGCCATCGAAGCCGCCCGCGCCGCGTTTCCGGCCTGGTCGACCTCAGGCATCCAGGCCCGTCACGATGCGCTGGACAAAGTCGGCAGCGAGATCCTCGCCCGCCGTGAAGAACTCGGCCAATTGCTGGCCCGGGAAGAGGGCAAGACCCTGCCCGAAGCCATCGGCGAAGTGACCCGCGCCGGTAACATTTTCAAATTTTTCGCCGGTGAATGCCTGCGTCTGTCCGGCGATTACGTGCCGTCGGTGCGTCCGGGCGTCAACGTCGAAGTCACCCGCGAAGCCCTGGGTGTGGTCGGCCTGATCACCCCATGGAACTTCCCAATCGCCATCCCTGCCTGGAAAATCGCCCCGGCCCTGGCCTACGGCAACTGCGTGGTGATCAAGCCCGCCGAGCTGGTACCGGGTTGTGCCTGGGCCCTGGCGGAAATCATTTCCCGCGCCGGTTTCCCGGCCGGTGCGTTCAACCTGGTGATGGGCAGCGGCCGTGTGGTCGGTGAAGTCCTGGTCAACAGCCCGAAAGTCGACGGCATCAGCTTCACCGGCTCGGTCGGTGTAGGCCGGCAGATCGCGGTCAACTGCGTGTCGCGACAAGCCAAAGTCCAGTTGGAAATGGGCGGCAAGAACCCGCAGATCATCCTCGACGACGCCGACCTCAAGCAGGCCGTCGAACTGGCCGTGCAGAGTGCGTTCTACTCCACTGGCCAGCGTTGCACGGCCTCGAGTCGCCTGATCGTCACCGCTGGCATTCACGACAAGTTCGTCGAGGCCATGGCCGAGCGCATGCAGTCGATCAAGGTCGGCCATGCGTTGAAGGCTGGCACCGATATCGGCCCGGTGGTTTCCGAAGCCCAGCTCAGCCAGGACTTGAAGTACATCGACATCGGCCAGAGCGAAGGTGCGCGGCTGGTGAGCGGTGGTGGCTTGGTGACGTGCGATACCGAAGGTTATTTCCTGGCGCCGACCCTGTTCGCCGACAGCGAAGCCTCGATGCGCATCAGCCGCGAAGAGATCTTCGGCCCGGTGGCCAACGTCGTGCGCGTGGCTGACTATGAGGCAGCGCTGGCGATGGCCAATGACACCGAGTTCGGTCTGTCGGCCGGTATCGCCACCACCTCGCTGAAGTATGCCAACCACTTCAAGCGCCATTCCCAGGCGGGCATGGTGATGGTCAACCTGCCGACCGCCGGCGTGGATTACCACGTGCCGTTCGGTGGGCGCAAAGGTTCGTCCTATGGTTCGCGTGAGCAAGGTCGCTACGCGCAAGAGTTCTACACCGTGGTTAAAACTTCTTACATCGGATCGTAAGTGCGACACCGCCAGGGCGGGTGATCCCGTCCTGGCGTCACAATCTGCTGACCCGCATAAAAATAAATAGTGGGAGTACCTCTACATGCAAGCGACCAAGCCGACACACGTCCGCTATTTGATCCTGCTCATGCTGTTTTTGGTGACGACGATCAACTATGCCGACCGTGCCACCATCGCGATCGCAGGCTCCAGCCTGCAAAAAGACCTCGGCATCGATGCCGTTACCCTCGGTTATATCTTCTCCGCTTTCGGTTGGGCCTATGTGGCCGGGCAGATCCCTGGCGGCTGGCTGCTCGACCGTTTCGGGTCGAAAAAAATCTATGCCTTGAGCATTTTCACCTGGTCGCTGTTCACCGTGCTGCAAGGCTATGTCGGTGAATTCGGCATGTCCACGGCCGTGGTTGCGCTGTTCATGTTGCGCTTCCTGGTGGGGTTGGCCGAAGCGCCATCCTTCCCGGGCAACGCACGGATCGTCGCCGCTTGGTTCCCCACCGCAGAACGCGGCACCGCCTCGGCGATTTTCAACTCGGCGCAGTATTTCGCCACCGTGTTGTTCGCACCGCTGATGGGCTGGATCGTCTACCGTTTCGGCTGGCAGCACGTGTTCATCGTGATGGGCGTGATTGGCATCGTGTTCTCGCTGATCTGGCTGAAAGTGATCTACAGCCCGCGCCAGCACCCGATGATCAACGAAGCCGAGTTCAATCACATCGCCGCCAACGGCGCGATGGTCGACATGGACCAGGACAAGGGCAAGGAAAAGAAAGCCGACGGTCCGAAGTGGGATTACATCCGTCAACTGCTGACCAACCGCATGATGCTCGGCGTGTACCTGGGCCAATACTGCATCAACGGCATCACTTACTTCTTCCTGACCTGGTTCCCGGTGTACCTGGTGCAGGAACGCGGCATGACCATCCTCAAGGCCGGTTTCATCGCGTCCTTGCCGGCGATCTGCGGTTTCATCGGCGGTGTGCTCGGCGGGGTGATTTCCGATTACCTGCTGCGCAAGGGCCATTCGCTGACCTTCGCCCGCAAGGCGCCGATCATCGCGGGCCTGCTGGTGTCCAGCAGCATCGTGGCCTGCAACTACGTGGACATCGAATGGATGGTGGTGGGCTTCATGGCCCTGGCCTTCTTCGGTAAAGGCGTGGGCGCACTGGGCTGGGCCGTGGTGTCCGATACCTCGCCGAAACAGATTGCCGGCCTGAGCGGTGGCTTGTTCAACACCTTCGGCAACCTGGCGTCGATCACCACCCCGATTGTCATCGGCTACATCATCAGCGCCACCGGTTCGTTCAAATGGGCACTGGTGTTCGTCGGTTGCAACGCGCTGGTGGCAGTGTTCAGCTACCTGGTCATCGTTGGGCCGATCAAGCGTGTGGTACTCAAGGAACCAACGGCCAAGGATGCCGGCATCTCCAGCCTGTCTGAAGCGAAATCCTGAAGGAGCGGCGTCAATGCAACTGATTGAACATGCCGATTCGCCGCGTTACATCCGCTTGCATGAGCGGGACAACGTAGTGATCGTCGTCAATGACCAAGGCGTACCGGCCGGGACCGAGTTCCCGGACGGCCTGGTTACCGTGGACTTTGTCCCCCAGAGCCACAAGGTCACCCTGGCAGATATTCCCCAGGGGGGCGAGGTGATTCGCTACGGCCAGGTCATTGGCTACGCGTTGCAACCGATTCCCCGTGGCAGTTGGGTCAAGGAAGACCAGTTGCGCATGCCCACCGCGCCGCCGCTGGACAGCTTGCCGCTGTCCACCGATGTGCCGGTGGCCGATGCGCCGCTGGAGGGTTACACCTTCGAGGGCTACCGCAACGCCGACGGCACCGTCGGCACGCGCAACATCTTGGGCATCACCACCACGGTGCAGTGCGTGACCGGGGTGCTGGACCACGCGGTCAAGCGCATCAAGGACGAATTGCTGCCCAAGTACCCGAATGTCGATGACGTGGTGGCGCTGACCCACAGCTACGGTTGCGGCGTGGCGATCACCGCCACCGATGCGTACATCCCGATCCGCACCGTGCGCAACCTGGCGCGCAATCCGAACCTGGGTGGCGAAGCATTGGTGATCAGCCTGGGCTGCGAGAAATTGCAGGCCGGGCAGGTGATGCACGAAAACGACAGCTCGGTGGACCTCAGCGAGCCGTGGTTGTATCGCTTGCAGGATTCCAGCCACGGCTTCACCGAAATGATCGAGCAGATCATGGAACTGGCTGAAACCCGCCTGAAGAAACTCGACCAGCGCCGCCGCGAAACCGTGCCGGCCTCGGAGTTGATCCTGGGCATGCAGTGCGGCGGCAGCGATGCGTTCTCCGGCATCACCGCCAACCCGGCGCTGGGCTACGCTTCGGACCTGCTGCTGCGGGCGGGGGCGACGGTGATGTTTTCCGAAGTCACCGAAGTGCGCGATGCGATCTACCTGCTGACCTCCCGGGCGCAAACCCAGGAAGTCGCCCAGGAGCTGGTGCGCGAAATGGACTGGTACGACCGTTACCTGGCCAAGGGGGAAGCCGATCGCAGTGCCAACACCACGCCGGGCAACAAGAAGGGCGGCTTGTCGAACATCGTCGAAAAATCCCTGGGCTCGATCGTCAAGTCCGGCAGCAGCGCGATCAACGGCGTGCTCGGCCCGGGCGAACGCTTCAAGCAAAAGGGCCTGATCTTCTGCGCCACACCGGCCAGCGATTTTGTCTGCGGCACGTTGCAACTGGCGGCGGGGATGAACCTGCACGTGTTCACTACCGGCCGAGGCACGCCGTACGGCTTGGCGATGGCCCCGGTGGTGAAAGTCTCGACCCGCACCGAACTGGCCCAGCGCTGGCCGGACCTGATCGACATCGACGCCGGTCGCATCGCCACTGGACGCGCGACCATCGAGGAGCTGGGCTGGGAGCTGTTCCACTACTACCTGGACGTGGCCAGCGGCAAGAAACAGACCTGGGCCGAGCGGCATAAGTTGCACAACGACATCACGTTGTTCAACCCGGCGCCGATTACCTGATGATTTCGTGATCATTGGAGACCCAGTGTGGGAGCGAGCTTGCTCGCGATGGCGGTGTTTCAGCTTGCACAGATATCGAATGTGCCGCCGCTATCGCGAGCAAGCTCGCTCCCACAGGGGGGCTGCGGTGAATGTGGATTCTGTGTTTACCAAAGAACCAATGTGGGAGCGAGCTTGCTCGCGATAGCGCTTCACCAGACGCCAACGTCGTTAGTGGCTTATCATTAGCCACCTAACGACACCCTTCTCAAGGTCCCCGGCATGCTGGCAATTTTCCTCGAAACCCTGAACATCACCGCGCCGGTGTTTGCCATGCTGTTTCTGGGGGTGTTGCTCAAGCGCATCTATTGGATCAACGACAACTTCATCCACATCGCCTCGTCCCTGGTGTTCAACGTCACCATGCCGGCGCTGTTGTTCCTCGGCATCCTCCATGCCGACCTGCATGCGGCGTTGCAGCCCGACCTGCTGATCTATTTTTCTGTCGCTACCCTGGCAAGTTTCGCCATGGCCTGGGGCTGGGCGATCTGGCGCTGCCCGCGCGAAGATCGCGGCATCTATGCCCAGGGTGCGTTTCGCGGCAACAACGGGGTCATCGGCCTGGCGCTGGCGGCGAGCATGTATGGCGACTACGGGATTTCCCTGGGGGCGATTCTCGCGGCGCTGGTGATCCTGTTCTACAACACCTTGTCGACCATCGTGCTGGCGGTCTACAGCCCGGTGATCAAGTCCGATCCGTGGAGCATCTGCAAAAGCGTGATCAGCAACCCGCTGATCATCAGCGTGATCGTCGCCGCGCCATTCGCTTATTGGCACATCGGCCTGCCCAACTGGTTCGAAACCTCGGCCAAGTACCTGTCGCAAATGACCTTGCCCCTGGCGTTGATCTGCATCGGCGGCACGCTGTCGCTGGCGGCGTTGCGCAAAAGCGGCAAGATGGCCCTGAGTTCGAGCCTGGTGAAGATGGTCGGCCTGCCGCTGCTGACCACCCTCGGGGCCTGGCTCTGGGGCTTTCGTGGGGCGGAGCTGGGGATCCTGTTCCTGTACTTCGGCAGCCCCACCGCCGCCGCCAGTTACGTCATGGCCCGCGCGGCCGATGGCAATCATGAACTGGCGGCGGCGATCATCGTCATCACCACGCTGATGGCGGCGATTACCACCAACCTGGGGATTTTTGTGTTGCAGTGGGGTGGGTGGATCTAGGCTTGGATTTGTGCTGCTCTCTCGATCCATTCGCGAGCAGGCCCGCTCCCACAGGAGGTTCGTGGCGTACACAAATTTTGTGTTCAGCGCCGGTCAACTGTGGGAGCGAGCTTGCTCGCGATAGCGATCTAACGATCACTCCGGCTTCTGGTAGCTATCGATCACTTCCTGCGCCGCCCGAAACGCATCGATCGCCGCCGGCACGCCCGCATACACCGCACAATGCAGCAATGCCTCGCGAATCTCTTCCACCGTGCAACCATTGTTCAGCGCACCACGCACATGGCCTTTGAGTTCCTGTGGGCACTTGAGGGCGGTGAGGGCGGCCAGGGTGATCAGGCTGCGGGTCTTCAGCGGCAGGCCTTCACGTTGCCAGACACTGCCCCAGGCATGTTCGTTGACGAAGTCCTGCAATGGCTGGGTGAACTCGGTGGCGTTGCCCAGGGCGCGGTCGACGAATGCGTCACCCATGACCTGGCGACGCATGTCCAGGCCGGTCTTTGGAGTGTCGGTCATGGCAAATCCCTCTTGTGGTGTTGGCGGCGCCAGGCGCGCAGGGAGGTGAACAGCAAAAACGCGAGCAGGGCCGGCAGCACATAGAACAGCATCAGCCGTTCCAGTTGGCCGGCCAGGGGCATGCCGGTGGTGAAGGACACCACGTGCAGCCCATAGGCCAGGTACAGCCCCAGCAACAGCAGGCCTTCGGCGCGGGTGACACGATAACCGGAATAGAACACCGGCAGGCATAGCACCGCCACGCCGAGCATCACTGGCAGGTCGAAATCCAGGGCGTTCGGTGAGACCGACAGTGGCGTGGGAGCGGCGAGGGCGGTTATCCCCAATACCCCGAGCAGGTTGAACAGGTTGCTGCCGATGACGTTACCCACCGCAATGTCCCGTTGGCCGCGCAGGGCGGCGATCAACGAGGTGGCGAGTTCCGGCAGCGAGGTGCTGACGGCGACGATGGTCAGGCCGATGATGCGCTCCGAAAGCCCCAGGTCCATCGCCACTTCCACCGCCGCGCCTAGCAGCAGGTGCCCGGCGAAAATCAGCATTGCCAAGCCCAGCACGATCATCGCCAGGCTCTTGGGCCACGACCCCCGGGTCATCTCGATACCCGCCGTGTGCGGCCGTCCCGAGTGCCGCGATTGACGCAGCAACAGGCCGAGGTATACCGCCAGGGCCATGAGCAGCAGCACGCCGTCCAGTCGCGTCAGCTCTTCGTTCCAGGCCAGCACGAACACCAGCAGCGCGGCGGCGATCATCAGTGGGATGTCCAGGCGCACCAACTGACGCGAGACACGCAGCGGAATGATCAGCGCCGACAGCCCGAGGGTGACGAGGATGTTGAAGATGCTGCTGCCGATCACACTGCCCACGGCGATGTCGGCGTTTTGCGCCAGGGTCGCCTGCAGGCTGACCGCCATTTGCGGGGCGCTGCTGCCGAGCGCGACGACGGTCAGGCCAATGATCAGTGGTCGTACCTGCAAGCGTGCCGCCAGGCCCACGGCGGCACGCACCAGCAGTTCGGCGCCGCCGATCAGCAACAGCAGGGCGCCGAACAGTTCGAGCAGGCTGAGCAACGGTAGGGCGGTGAGTAGGGAAATGGCCGGGCTCCGTCTATCAATCGTCGAGGGCTTGCACGCGCACCCGTGCGGTGCCGCTGCGCAACATGCCCAGTTGCTCGGCGGCTTCGCGGGACACGTCGATCAAGCGGCCTCGGGAGTATGGGCCACGGTCGTTGATGCGCACCACCACGCTGTCATTGTTGCTCAGGTTGGTGATTTTCACCCGGGTGCCGAACGGCAACTGGCGATGGGCGGCGGTCAGGCTGTGCTGGTCGAAACGCTCGCCGCTGGCGGTGCGCTTGCCGTGGTGCCTGGCACCGTAATAAGAGGCGACGCCGGTCTGGTCGTAGCCGTGTGGGTCGACCGTCCCGCTCTGGCTGGCGCAACCGGCCAGCAGGGACAGCAGGGCGCAGGCGCCGAGGAGACGCTTCATTCAATGACCCCATGATCGTTCCCACGCTCTGCGTGGGAATGCAGCCCGTGACGCTCTGCGTCACAAAAAAGCGGACGCGGAGCGTCCAGTGAGGCGTTCCCACGCAGAGCGTGGGAACGATCACCGTCTATCAATCAGCCCTCGAGCTTGCTTTTGAGCAGTTCGTTGACCTGTTGCGGGTTGGCCTTGCCCTTGGAGGCTTTCATGGCCTGGCCGACGAAGAAGCCGAACATCTTGCCGCGCTTGGCTTCGTCTGCCGCGCGGTACTGTTCGACCTGCTCGGCGTTGGCCGCGAGCATTTCATCGAGCACGGCGGAGATGGCGCCGGTATCGGTGACCTGCTTCAGGCCGCGCTTCTCGATGATCTCGTCGGCGCTGCCCTCGCCACTGGCCATGGCTTCGAACACCATCTTGGCGATCTTGCCGGAAATGGTGTTGTCCTTGATCCGCAGCAGCATGCCGCCCAGTTGCTCGGCCGAGACCGGCGACTGGTCGATTTCCAGGCCCTGTTTGTTCAGCAGGCTGCCCAGTTCCACCATCACCCAGTTGGCCGCCAGCTTGGCGTCGCCGCCGATACTCACGACTTTCTCGAAGTAATCGGCCTGTTCGCGGCTGGTGGCCAGGACGTTGGCGTCATAGCTCGACAGCCCGAACTGCGCCTGGAAGCGCTCGCGTTTTTGCGGCGGCAGTTCCGGCAGGGTGGCGCGCACCTCGTCGAGGAACGAATTCTCGATGACCACCGGCAGCAGGTCCGGGTCGGGGAAGTAACGGTAGTCGTTGGCTTCTTCCTTGCTGCGCATCGGACGGGTCTCGTCCTTGTTCGGGTCGTACAGGCGGGTCTGCTGGATGACCTTGCCACCGTCCTCGATCAGTTCGATCTGGCGCTGGATCTCGCTGTTGATCGCCTTCTCGATGAAGCGGAACGAGTTGACGTTCTTGATCTCGCAGCGGGTGCCGAATTCGACTTGGCCCTTGGGCCGGATCGACACGTTGCAGTCGCAGCGCAGCGAGCCTTCGGCCATGTTGCCATCGCAGATGCCCAGGTAGCGCACCAGCGCATGGATCGCCTTGACGTAGGCCACGGCTTCCTTGGCGCTGCGCATGTCCGGCTCGGAAACGATTTCCAGCAGCGGCGTGCCGGCGCGGTTCAGGTCGATGCCGGTGGCACCGTTGAATTCTTCGTGCAGGCTCTTGCCGGCGTCTTCTTCCAGGTGCGCCCGGGTGATGCCGACGCGCTTGACCGTGCCGTCTTCCAGGGCGATGTCCAGGTGGCCCTTGCCGACGATCGGCAATTCCATCTGGCTGATCTGGTAGCCCTTGGGCAGGTCCGGGTAGAAGTAGTTCTTGCGGGCGAACACGTTGTGCTGGCCGATCTCGGCGTCAATCGCCAGGCCGAACATCACCGCCATGCGCACCGCTTCGGCATTGAGCACCGGCAGCACGCCGGGCATGCCCAGGTCGACCAGGCTGGCCTGGGTGTTGGGCTCGGAGCCGAACGTGGTGGAGCTACCGGAAAAGATTTTCGACCGGGTGGTGAGCTGGGTATGAATCTCCAGCCCGATCACGACTTCCCATTGCATGTGTTTCTCCTCAGAAGCCGGTTGGGGTGCGGGTGTGCCAGTCAGTGTTCAACTGATACTGGTGAGCCACGTTGAGCAGGCGGCCTTCCTGGAAATACGGCGCGAGCAACTGCACGCCCACCGGCAGGCCATCGACGAAACCGGCCGGCATGGACAGGCCCGGCAAGCCGGCGAGGTTGGCGGTGATGGTGTAGACGTCTTCCAGGTACTCGGCGACCGGGTCACTGTTCTTGGCGCCGAGTTTCCAGGCCGGGTTCGGCGTGGTCGGGCCGAGGATGATGTCGACCTCATTGAAGGCGGCCATGAAGTCGTTCTTCACCAGGCGACGGATTTTCTGCGCCTTGAGGTAGTAGGCGTCGTAGTAGCCGGCGGACAGCGCGTAGGCGCCGACCATGATCCGGCGCTGCACTTCGGCACCGAAGCCTTCGCCACGGGAGCGCTTGTATAGGTCGATCAGGTTTTCCGGGTTCTCGCAGCGATAGCCGAAGCGCACGCCGTCGAAGCGTGACAGGTTCGAGGACGCTTCCGCCGGGGCGATCACGTAGTACGCGGGAATCGCGTGCTGCATGTTCGGCAGGCTGATTTCCTTGATGACCGCGCCGAGCTTCTCCAGCTCCTTGACGCTGTTGTGGACCAGCTCGGCGATGCGCGGGTCGAGGCCGGCGCTGAAGTACTCCTTCGGCACACCGATGCGCAAGCCCTGCAGCGAGCCGTTGAGGCTGGCGCTGTAGTCCGGCACGGGCTCATCGATGCTGGTGGAGTCGTTCGGGTCGAAGCCGGCCATGCCTTGCAGCAGGATCGCGCAGTCTTCGGCGGTGCGGGCCAGCGGGCCGCCCTGGTCGAGGCTGGAGGCGTAGGCGATCATGCCCCAGCGCGAGACGCGACCGTAGGTGGGCTTGAGGCCAGTGAGGTTGGTGAACGCCGCCGGTTGGCGAATCGAACCGCCGGTGTCGGTGGCGGTGGCGGCCGGCAGCAGGCGTGCGGCCACGGCGGCGGCCGAACCACCAGACGAGCCGCCCGGTACGTGTTCCAGGTTCCACGGATTTTTCACCGCGCCGTAGTAGCTCGACTCGTTGGCCGAGCCCATGGCGAATTCGTCCATGTTGGTCTTGCCCAGGGTCACGGTGCCGGCGGCGGCCAGCTTGGCGACCACGGTGGCATCGTACGGGGCCTTGAAGTTGTCGAGCATCTTCGAACCGCAGCTGGTGCGGATGCCCTGGGTGCAGAACAAGTCCTTGTGGGCAATCGGCGCACCGAGCAGGGCACCGGTTTCACCATTGGCGCGCCGGGCATCGGCGGTCCTGGCCTGGCTCAGGGCCAGCTCCTGGGTGAGGCTGATGAAGCTGTTGAGCTGCGGGTCGAGCTGGGCGATGCGCGCCAGCAGGACCTGGGTCAGCTCTTCGGAAGAAAACTTTTTATCGGCGAGTCCGCGGGCGATCTCGGCCAGGGTCATGTGATGCATGAGAGGCTCTTTCCCTTTAGTCGATGACTTTCGGAACCAGGTACAGGCCGTTTTCGACCGCTGGTGCGATGGACTGGTAGGCCTCGCGGTGATTGGCCTCGGTCACGACGTCGGCGCGCAGGCGCTGGCTGGCTTCCAGTGGGTGTGCCAGTGGTTCGATGCCGTCGGTATTGACCGCCTGCATCTCGTCGACCAGCCCCAGAATGCTGTTCAGGGCAGAAGTGATGTGTGGAAGATCGGCTTCATTGAGGCCCAGACAGGCCAGATGAGCGATTTTTTCCACGTCGGAGCGTTCAAGCGCCATGGGATTCTCCAGTGGAAAACAAAACGGACGCAGTCTGTCCGTGTGTTAGATTGTCGGAACACTACCGCATTTCTACGGCTTTACGGCCGCGATTGTGGGGTTTGGTGCACAGAAAAGCGGCCAATTTAACATATTGGCGCCTTGCCCAAAATCCCTGTCGTTGTTAGAGTTTGCCGCACTTTTTTACCCACGCGTTGCCTAGGGTCCCTTTCCCATGTTCAAGAAACTGCGTGGCATGTTTTCCAGCGATCTTTCCATTGACCTGGGCACTGCCAACACCCTTATTTACGTGCGCGAGCGCGGTATCGTCCTGAATGAACCCTCGGTCGTGGCCATCCGCACCCACGGTAACCAGAAAAGTGTCGTGGCTGTCGGTACGGAAGCCAAGCGCATGCTGGGCCGTACACCGGGCAACATCGCGGCCATTCGCCCAATGAAGGATGGCGTGATCGCCGACTTCAGCGTCTGCGAAAAGATGCTGCAGTACTTCATCAACAAGGTTCACGAAAACAGCTTCCTGCAGCCCAGCCCTCGTGTGCTGATCTGCGTTCCATGCAAATCCACCCAGGTAGAGCGACGCGCTATCCGTGAATCGGCCCTCGGCGCCGGTGCCCGTGAAGTGTTCCTGATCGAAGAGCCAATGGCCGCTGCCATCGGTGCCGGCCTGCCGGTCGAAGAGGCGCGCGGCTCGATGGTTGTCGACATCGGTGGCGGTACCACCGAGATCGCCTTGATCTCCCTGAACGGTGTGGTCTACGCCGAATCCGTACGTGTGGGCGGCGACCGTTTCGACGAAGCGATCATCACTTACGTGCGTCGCAACTACGGCAGCCTGATCGGCGAGTCCACCGCCGAGCGCATCAAGCAGGAAATCGGCACGGCCTACCCGGGCGGTGAAGTGCGTGAAGTTGACGTACGCGGTCGCAACCTGGCCGAAGGCGTTCCACGGGCCTTTACCCTCAACTCCAACGAAGTGCTCGAAGCGCTGCAAGAATCGTTGGCGACTATCGTCCAGGCCGTCAAGAGCGCCTTGGAGCAGTCGCCGCCGGAGCTGGCGTCGGACATCGCCGAGCGCGGCCTGGTGTTGACCGGTGGTGGCGCGCTGCTGCGTGACCTCGACAAACTGCTGGCCCAGGAAACCGGCCTGCCGGTGATCGTTGCCGAAGACCCGTTGACCTGCGTTGCCCGCGGCGGTGGCCGAGCATTGGAAATGATGGACAAGCACACCATGGACCTGCTCTCCAGCGAATAAGTCTGGCTGAGTGGTCTATGTTGTTCGCTCCCGGGCAGCACTTTGCAGTGCTGCCCGTTGGCGTTTATCTTCTGTCATTCGTATCCAGGCCGGTTTGATGCCGTATGAATAAAGAAAACATTTGCCTGGGAGGAGCGGCCTATTAAACCGCTTTTCGCCAAAGGCCCCTCATTGGGTGTGCGCCTGCTGGTGCTGACCGTGCTATCGGTCGCGCTGATGGTGGTCGATGCCCGCTTCACGCTGCTCAAGCCTGTACGCAGCCAGATGTCGCTGGTGTTGATGGAATCCTACTGGATCACCGACCTGCCGCAGCGCTTGTGGCAAGGTGTGGCCAGTCAGTTTGGCAGCCGGACCGAACTAGTCGCCGAAAACGAAAAACTCAAGACCGAAAACCTGCTGTTGCAGGGGCGCATGCAGAAGCTGGCGGCCCTCACCGAGCAGAACGTTCGGCTGCGCGAGTTGCTCAATTCTTCGGCGCTGGTCAACGAGAAGGTCGAAGTGGCCGAGTTGATCGGCATGGACCCCAACCCCTTCACCCACCGTATCATCATCAACAAGGGCGAGCGTGACGGCGTGGTCCTCGGCCAGCCGGTGCTCGACGCCCGTGGCCTGATGGGCCAGGTGGTGGAGTTGATGCCCTACACGTCCCGCGTGTTGTTGCTGACCGATACCACCCACAGCATTCCGGTGCAGGTCAACCGCAACGGCCTGCGGGCGATCGCCAGCGGCACCGGTAACCCGGAACGCCTGGAGCTGCGGCATGTGGCCGATACTGCCGATATCAAGGAAGGCGACCTGCTGGTCAGTTCCGGCCTCGGCCAGCGCTTCCCGGCCGGGTATCCGGTGGCGACGGTCAAGGAAGTCATCCATGACTCCGGCCAGCCGTTTGCCATCGTTCGCGCGGTGCCGACGGCGGCATTGAATCGCAGCCGCTACCTGCTGCTGGTATTCAGCGACAACCGCACGCCCGAAGAGCGTGCCAACGATGCCGCCGTGGCCCAGGAAGCCCAGGACCGCCAGGGCAGCGAGTCGGCCGCCCCAGTGACCGCAGCGCCGGCGCCTGTCCCTGCCACGGTGCCAAAACCACCAGTGCCTGCACCCGCGACGGCGGCTCCGGCGTCCACGCCGGCGGCAACCCCGGCCACCGCGCCCGCCGCGCCTGCTGCGAAACCGACCCGCTCGGCCACCCACGCGCCCGCCGCGCAGCCTGCTCAACCAGCCCGGCCCGCCGCCAAACCGCCAGCCTCCACGCCGGCCACCGCGCCAGCCCCCAGGGGAGCACGAGAAGAATGAGCAGTACCCAATCCGGTAACGGCTGGATGGTCTGGCTGACCTTCGCCATCGGCCTGTTGCTCAGCGTTTCGCCGCTGCCGCAGTTCATGGAAATCCTGCGCCCGCTGTGGCTGGCCCTGTTGCTGGCCTTTTGGGCGCTGGCCTTGCCGCACAAGGTCGGCATGGTCACCGCCTGGTGCCTGGGCCTGGCCGAGGACGTGCTTTATGGCACGTTGCTGGGGCAGAACGCGCTGATCCTGACGTTGATCACCTTCCTGGTGCTGTCGCTGCAACAACGCCTGCGCATGTTCCCTATGTGGCAGCAGTGCCTGGTGATCCTGGTGATCTTCGGCCTGGCGCAACTGGTGCAGTTGTGGCTCAGCGCGCTGACTGGCAACCGCCAGCCGACCCTGGCGCTGGTCTTGCCAGCCCTGGTCAGCGCCTTGCTCTGGCCCTGGGTCAGCTTCGGTTTGCGTGGCCTGCGCCTGCGCTTCAAAATCAACTGATTCGGTCAGGATACCTACACTTTTTCTGATGACTTACACCCCAGTGGCGAGGGAGCTTGCTCCCGCTGGGCTGCGCAGCGGCCCCAACTTTTACGGTCGCTACGCGACCGAGCGGGAGCAAGTTCCCTCGCCACAAAAGCTGTTTTTGTCTGGATGGCTGTGCTTTGAGAGGGAGATGTCTCGATGAAACCGCTTTACCTCGCCTCAGGTTCGCCGCGTCGGCGTGAACTGCTCACGCAGATCGGTGTGCCCTTTACCGCCATCGGTGCGGACATCGACGAAACTCCCCTGGACCACGAAACCCCTTCGGCCTATGTCGAGCGCCTGGCGCGCGGCAAGGCCGAGGCGGGTCTGCGAGCCCTGTACGCCGGCATGGATGGCTGCGTGTTGGGCGCCGATACGGCTGTGGTACTGGACGGGCGAATTCTCGGCAAACCCGTGGACCAGGCCGATTCCATGGCGATGCTCTTGAGCCTGTCCGGTCGCGAACATGAAGTATTGACCGCCATTGCCATACTGGAAGGGCAGCGTTGTGAATCCCGTGTTGTGCGCAGCCTGGTGCGCTTTCGGCCGATCACGGAACAGGAAGCGGCGGCCTACTGGGCCAGCGGTGAACCCCGGGACAAGGCCGGCGGCTATGGCATTCAAGGGTTGGGTGCGGTATTCGTCGCCGGGCTTGAAGGCAGTTATTCAGCCGTGGTCGGCCTGCCGCTGTGCGAAACCGCAGAACTACTGGGCCATTTCGGCATACCCTGTTGGCAAACCTTAAGCGCGCGCTGAGCGCCGTCTGACTTGATGCGGCCATAATCGTGAACATGCCTGAACGAGACCCTGCCATGAGTGAAGAGATCCTGATCAACATCACGCCGATGGAATCGCGCGTGGCGGTGGTTGAAAACGGTGTTCTGCAAGAGGTCCACGTCGAGCGCACGCAAAAGCGTGGCATCGTCGGCAATATCTATAAAGGCAAGGTGGTGCGGGTGCTGCCGGGCATGCAGGCGGCCTTCGTCGACATCGGCCTGGACCGCGCGGCATTCATCCATGCGTCGGAAATTTCCATGCGCGAAGGGCCGGCCGTGGAGAGCATCAGCGCGCTGGTGCATGAAGGCCAGAGCCTGGTGGTGCAGGTCACCAAGGACCCCATCGGCTCCAAGGGCGCGCGCCTGACCACGCAACTATCGATTCCGTCGCGCTACCTGGTGTACATGCCGCGCACCGCCCATGTCGGCATTTCCTTGAAGATCGAAGACGAGGCCGAGCGCGAGCGTCTCAAGCAGGTGGTCAGCGACTGCGTGGAAAAAGAAGGCATCAAGGAAGCCGGTGGGTTCATCCTGCGCACCGCCGCCGAAGGGGCCGGGGCCGATGAGATCCTCATGGACATCCGCTACCTGCGCAGGCTTTGGGACCAGATCGCCGCGCAGATCAAGACCATCGCCACCCCCAGCGTGATCTACGAAGACCTGGGCCTGGCGCTGCGGACCTTGCGCGACCTGGTCAGCCCCAAGATCGAGAAAATCCGCATCGATTCCCGGGAAACCTTCCAGAAAACCACACAGTTCGTCGCCGAACTGATGCCGGAAATCGCCGACCGCCTCGAGCATTACCCTGGCGAACGGCCGATTTTCGACCTGTACGGCGTCGAAGACGAAATCCAGAAAGCCCTCGAGCGCAAGGTGCCGCTCAAGTCCGGCGGCTACCTGGTGGTGGATCCGGCCGAGGCCATGAGCACCATCGACGTCAACACCGGGGCGTTCGTCGGCCATCGCAACCTGGAAGAAACCATCTTCAAGACCAACCTGGAGGCCGCCACCGCCATTGCCCGGCAACTGCGCCTGCGCAACCTGGGTGGGATCATCATCATCGACTTCATCGACATGGAAGATGAAGAGCACCAGCGCCAGGTGCTGCGGACCCTGGAAAAACAACTCGAACGCGACCACGCCAAGACCAACATCATCGGTATCACCGAGCTGGGCCTGGTGCAGATGACCCGCAAGCGCACCCGCGAAAGCCTCGAACAGGTGCTGTGCGAGCCGTGCAGCAGTTGCCAGGGCCGCGGCAAGCTCAAGACCCCGGAAACCGTGTGTTACGAAATCTTCCGGGAAATTCTCCGGGAGGCGCGCGCCTACCAGGCGACCGGCTATAGAGTGTTGGCGAACCAGAAAGTCGTGGACCGCCTGCTCGACGAGGAGTCAGGCAATGTCGCAGAGCTGGAAGCGTTTATTGGACGCACGATTCGCTTCCAGGTGGAAACCATGTATTCCCAGGAACAATACGACGTGGTGTTGCTCTGAAGAGCTTGGGAAGCGGCGGGCCCGCGGATTTGATCGTCTTTGCCAGGGGAGCCCACTGACATGGAGCGTCTGACACGCATTTTGGCGGCGCTGACTCGCTGGGGGCTGGGGCTGTGCGCCCTGCTGCTGGTGTTGCTGGCGTTGTACGTCAGCCTCGGTCGCGAGCTGGTCCCACTGGTGGCCGAATACCGCGCCGAGGTCGAGACCCGGGCCAGCGCTGCCTTGGGCATGCCTGTGCACATCGGCAGCCTCGACGGTAGCTGGAGCGCCTTGGCGCCAATCCTGGCGGCGCGCGACGTGGTGGTCGGCGAAGGCCCCAACGCCTTGCACCTGGATCAGGTGCGAGCCGTGCCTGACCTGTGGGACAGCCTGCTGGCACGTCAGGTGCGTATTGCCCACCTGGAAGTCAGCGGCCTGAAGATCAGCCTCAAGGAGGGCGCCGACGGCAAGTGGGCCCTGGAGGGCCTTCTGGTGAAGGACGACCAGCCCCTCGATCCGCAGCAATTGCTCGAACGCATGCAGGTGGTCTCCAGGTTCTCGCTGCTCGATAGCCAGGTGACGTTGCAACCTGTCGAGCAACCACCGCTGACCCTCACCTACGTCGGTTTGAGCTTGCGCACCGGCGCTACCCGCCAACGGCTGGACGTGCGCTTGACCCTGCCTGACGGTCAGCCGGTGGCGATCAACCTGCGCACCCGTATCCGCGCCAGTGACTGGAAGAATGGCCAGGCCGATGCGTACCTGAGCCTGCCGCAAAGCGACTGGGCCAAATGGCTGCCCAAACGCCTGACCCAGCAATGGAGTTTTTCCCGGATCAAGGCCGGTGGCGAGTTCTGGCTGAGTTGGGGCGGCGGTACGGTGCAAAGCGCGGCGATGCGCTTGAATGCTCCTGACATCCTGGGTGCCTATGCCGAGCGTAAGCCGGTGCAGATCCATAACCTGGCGCTCAATGGATATTTCCAGCGTGGTGACCAGGGATTTACCGCGACCTTCGATTCCCTGGCGATGAACCTGGGCGAAACCCGCTGGGAATCGCGCCTGCAACTGCAACAGAGTGCTGCCACCGAAAAGGCCGAGGAGCGCTGGCACCTGCAGGCCGATCGCCTCGATCTGACCCCGCTTACGCCTTTGCTCAACGCCCTGGCACCGTTGCCTGAAGGCCTGGCGACGACTATCGACCGCCTCAAGGTGACCGGTGGCCTGCGCAACGTGCTGCTGGACTACCGGCCGCAGAACACCGGTGACCAGAAAATCAGCTTCGCCACCAACCTGGACACCGTGGGCTTTGATGCCTATCGCGGCGCTCCGGCGGCGCGCAATGTATCGGGTAGTCTGAGCGGCGACCTCGGTGGCGGCGAGCTGCGCATGGACAGCAAGGATTTTTCCCTGCACCTGGACCCGATCTTCGCCAAGCCCTGGCAGTACTTGCAGGCCAATGCCCGGCTGACCTGGAAGCTCGACAAGCAAGGCTTCACCCTGATCGCGCCGTATTTGAAGGTGCTGGGCGAGGAGGGTCGGATTGCTGGCGATTTCCTGATCCGCCTGCATTTCGACCACAGCCAGGAAGACTACATGGACCTGCGGGTTGGCCTGGTGGACGGTGACGGACGCTACACCGCCAAGTACCTGCCGGCGGTCCTCAGCCCGGCGCTGGATGAGTGGCTGCGCACGGCCATCGTCAAGGGCGCGGTGGACGAGGGCTTCTTCCAGTATCAAGGCTCGCTCAATCACGGTGCCGAAGACGCGGCACGCAGTATCAGCCTGTTTTTCAAGGTGCATGACGCCGAACTGGCGTTCCAGCCGGGCTGGCCTTCGGTCAGCAAGGTCAGCGGCGATGTCTTCGTCGAAGACAGCGGCGTGCGCATCTTCGCCAGCCAAGGACAATTGCTCGATACCCAGGTCAAGGATGTTTCGGTGAACATTCCCCATGTACCTAGCGGGCAGAGCGTTCATCTGTTTCTGGACGGCGGGTTCGCTGGAGGACTGGGCGACGGCCTGAAAATCCTCCAGACCGCGCCGATCGGGACCGCCGAGACATTTGCCGGCTGGGAAGGCGAGGGCGACCTGCAAGGCAGCGTGAAGCTCGACATCCCCCTGGTCAAAGGCGAGCAACCGAAGATCCTGGTGGATTTCGCCACCGACAAGGCCCGTCTCAAGCTCAGCGAGCCGGTACTGGAACTGACCCAACTCAAGGGCGATTTCCGCTTCGACAGCAACAAGGGCTTGAGCGGCAAGGGCATCAGTGCCCGGGCATTCGACCGGCCCGTGACCGCACAGATTTTCGCCGAAGGCCGCGCCGGAGCGCTCAACACACGAGTCTCGGCGTCCGGGCAGGTGGAGATCAAGAAACTCACCAGTTGGCTGAATGTCACCCAGCCGTTGCCGGTATCCGGTGTCGTGCCGTACCAGTTGCAAGTGATCCTCGACGGCGCCGACAGCCAGTTGTCGGTCAGTTCCAACCTCAAGGGCGTGGCGGTGGACCTGCCGGCACCCTTCGGCATGGCCGCCGATGTCGGGCGCGACACGGTGTTTCGCATGACCCTGCAAGGGCCGGAGCGGCGTTATTGGCTCGATTATGGCGATCTGGCCAATTTCACTTACGCCGCGCCGAGCGGGAAAGTCGCCGATGGTCGTGGCGAATTGTTGCTGGGGGCCGGCGATGCCGTTCTGCCCGGGGCCAAGGGACTGCGACTGCGCGGCACACTGCCTGCACTGGACGTGAGTCCCTGGCAGGACCTGGTCAACAAGTACGCCGGCCAGGATCCGGGCGGCAGTGCCAAGCAACTGCTCAGCAGCGTCGATCTGACTGTCGGCAAGCTCACGGCCATGGGTACGACCCTGGACCAGGCATCGGTGCAATTGGACCGCAGGCCGGACGCCTGGGCCTTGCGGCTCGACAGCCAGCAGGCCAAGGGCAATGCCAGCCTGCCGGACGCAAAGGCCGCCCCGATTGGTATCAAGCTTGATTATGTGCGCCTGCCGGCCACAGACCCGACGGTCCAGGCGGATGAAAACTCACCGGACCCGTTGGCGTCAGTCGATCCCGGCAAAATCCCGGCCATGGATATTGCCATCGACCAATTGTTCCAGGGCCCTGATCTCATCGGTGCGTGGTCGTTGAAAGTACGACCGACCGCCAAGGGCCTCGCGCTGAACGAGCTGGACATGGGCCTCAAGGGCATGGTGTTGAACGGCAGTGGTGGTTGGGAAGGCGCGCCCGGTTCCACCAGCAGTTGGTACAAGGGCCGTATCGGCGGCAAGAACCTGGGCGACGTGCTCAAGGGCTGGGGTTATGCCCCAAGCGTGACCAGCCAGACGTTCCGCCTGGATGTCGATGGCCGCTGGCCCGGCTCGCCAGCGTGGGTCGCCACCAAGCGTTTTTCCGGTAGCCTAGATGCGTCGCTGAACAAGGGCCAGTTTGTCGAAGTGGAAGGCAGCGCCCAGGCGTTGCGGGTATTTGGCCTGCTGAACTTCAACTCCATCGGCCGACGCTTGCGCCTGGACTTCTCCGACCTGTTTGGCAAGGGGCTGAGCTACGACCGGGTCAAGGGACTGTTGGTGGCGAGCGACGGTGTGTACGTGACCCGCGAACCCATTACCCTGACCGGACCGTCGAGCAACCTGGAACTCAACGGCACGCTGGACATGGTGGCCGACCGGGTCGACGCCAAGCTGCTGGTGACGCTGCCGGTGACCAACAACCTGCCAATCGCCGCGCTGATCGTTGGTGCACCGGCGGTGGGTGGGGCGCTGTTTCTGATCGACAAACTGATCGGTGACCGCGTGGCGCGCTTTGCCAGCGTAAGATACGACGTCAAGGGGCCGTGGAAAGAGCCGAAGATCAGCTTCGACAAGCCGTTCTGACAGGTGATGCGATAACCCCTGTGGGAGCGAGCTTGCTCGCGATGAGGCCGGTACATCTAACATGTGTGTTGACTGATACACCGCCATCGCGAGCAAGCTCGCTCCCACAAAGGGCACTGCCAAACAACGGGGAACTGTCATGCCAGTCGCAGTGATTCAAATGGTCAGCCAGAGCGATGTGCTCGCCAACCTGGCCCGTGCCCGTGTGCTGCTGGAGCAGGCTGCCGCAGGCGGCGCCAGGCTGGCCGTGCTGCCGGAGAATTTCGCGGCGATGGGACGGCGGGACATTGCCGATATCGGTCGTGCCGAAGCCTTTGGTCAGGGACCGATCCTGCCCTGGTTGAAACAGGTCGCCCGAGACCTCAAGTTATGGATTGTGGCCGGCACGTTGCCGTTGCCACCGGTGGACCAGCCCGAGGCCAGGTCCCATGCCTGTTCGTTGCTGGTCGACGATCAGGGCCAGATCGTGGCGCGCTACGACAAGCTGCACTTGTTCGATGTGGATGTGGCGGACAATCGCGGGCGCTATCGCGAGTCGGATGACTATGCTTATGGCGCTAACGTGGTGGTTGCCGATACCCCCGTGGGCCGGGTCGGCCTGACGGTCTGTTACGACCTGCGGTTCCCGGAGCTCTACAGCGAGTTGCGGGCTGCCGGGGCCGAACTGATCACGGCGCCGTCGGCGTTTACTGCGGTGACCGGCGCGGCCCATTGGGAGGTATTGATTCGCGCCCGGGCCATCGAGACCCAGTGCTACATGCTGGCGGCCGCCCAGGGCGGCGTGCATCCGGGGCCGCGGGAAACCTTTGGCCATGCCGCGATTGTCGACCCGTGGGGCCGTGTGCTGGCGCAACAGGATCAAGGTGAGGCCGTGCTGCTGGCCGAGCGCGACAGCAGCGAACAGGCGTCCATCCGGGCGCGCATGCCGGTGGCCAGCCATCGGCGCTTTTTCTCGCAGGGCGCTTCACCGCGACCTGTCCAAGACGACGAATTCAAGGCGTAAAACATATGAGCGGGTTGTTGTCCTCAGTCAGTGAACACCTCTTAGCCCCCGGCGGCGTAACCCTGGAGAGCCTGCAAGGCGTGCTGGGCGACCTGGCCGGCCCAGGCATCGATGCGGCCGACCTGTATTTCCAAGGGCAGATCTCCGAGTCCTGGTCGCTGGAAGACGGCATCGTCAAGGAAGGCAGTTTCAACCTTGACCAGGGCGTGGGTGTGCGAGCCCAGTCCGGGGAAAAAACCGGTTTTGCCTACAGCAATGCCATCACCCTGGAGGCCCTCGGTGCCGCGGCCCGTGCGGCCCGCTCGATCTCCCGCGCCGGGCAGAACGGCACGGTCCAGGCGTTCAGCAGCCAGGACGTGGCGCAGTTGTATGCGCCGGATAACCCGCTGGAAGTCATGAGCCGCGCCGAAAAAGTCGAGCTGCTCAAGCGCATCGACGTCGCCACCCGTGCCCTCGATCCGCGTATTCAACAAGTGACGGTGAGCATGGCCGGGGTCTGGGAGCGGATCCTTGTGGCGTCCACTGACGGTGGCCTGGCGGCGGACGTTCGGCCCCTGGTGCGTTTCAATGTCAGCGTGATCGTCGAACAGAACGGTCGCCGTGAGCGCGGTGGCCATGGCGGCGGCGGACGCACCGATTACCGTTATTTCCTCAGCGAAGACCGGGCCATGGGCTACGCCCGCGAAGCGCTGCGCCAGGCGCTGGTCAACCTCGAGGCGATCCCGGCCCCAGCGGGGACGTTGCCGGTGGTGCTGGGGTCCGGCTGGTCCGGCGTGCTGCTGCACGAAGCGGTGGGTCACGGCCTGGAAGGCGATTTCAACCGCAAGGGCAGTTCGGCCTACAGCGGACGCATGGGCGAAATGGTTGCCTCGAAACTCTGCACCATCGTCGATGACGGCACCCTGGCCGGGCGCCGTGGTTCCCTGAGTGTCGACGACGAAGGCACCCCGACCGAGTGCACCACGCTGATCGAGAACGGCGTGCTCAAGGGCTACATGCAAGACAAGCTCAACGCCCGGCTGATGGGTGTGGCCCGCACTGGCAACGGTCGCCGTGAATCCTACGCGCACCTGCCCATGCCGCGCATGACCAACACCTACATGCTCGGTGGTCAAAGCGATCCTGCGGAAATTATCGCCTCGGTGAAAAAAGGTATCTATTGCGCCAACCTCGGCGGCGGCCAGGTGGACATCACCAGCGGCAAGTTCGTGTTCTCCACCAGCGAGGCCTACCTGATCGAAGACGGCAAGATCACCGCACCGGTCAAAGGCGCGACCCTGATCGGCAACGGGCCGGAGGCGATGAGCAAGGTGTCGATGGTCGGTAACGACCTGGCCCTGGACAGTGGCGTGGGGACGTGCGGCAAGGACGGGCAATCGGTGCCAGTGGGCGTGGGCCAACCGACCCTGAAGATCGATGCGATTACCGTGGGCGGCACGGGCGCATGACGGGAGCGTCGGGTGGAGTGCAGGGCCTCCACCCGCGGGCGTTACTCAGCGCAGGCCGCGTTGAGTCTCGTCCAGCTCACGGATGTACTTGAAGATTTTACGGCTCGAGGCCGGTGGCTTGTTCTGCGCCAGCTCGTGCTGGGCCTGACGGATCAGGGAGCGTAATTGCTGACGGTCAGCCTCCGGGTAGTCGATGACGAATTTTTCCAGGGTGCCGTCGTCGCCTGCGATCAAGCGATCGCGCCAGCGCTCCAGGTTGTGGAAACGTTCGTTGTATTGCCGGGTGGAGGCATCGAGTTGATCGAGCAGGACCAAAATGGCGTCAGTGTCCTGATCGCGCATCAGTTTGCCGATGAATTGCAGGTGCCGTTTACGCGCGATATTCGCGGTGTGCTTGGGCGCATCGGCCAGGGCCCGGCGCAAGGCGTCGGTCAAAGGCAGTTTGGCCAGCAAGTCAGGCTTGAGTGTTGTCAGTCGCTCGCCGAGGTCAACCAGAGCATGCAGCTCGCGTTTGACCTGGGATTTGCTTTTTTCACCCTCGTAGAGGGAGTCGTCGTAAGAATCAACCATGGTGGCAGTCCGCAAAGAAACGCCGCCATGATAACCAGTCGGGGGCCGCTTGTCCGGCCCGGTCGCTCGAAGGCCATCACCGAAAGAAGAATTTGAGTGGAGAACACCATGAGTGCAGTTCAAAGCGTCGGCCCGCAAGCATTGCCGGCACTGCAGGAACAAGTCGAGCAGATCCTTGCCGAGGCCAAGCGCCAGGGCGCCAGTGCCTGTGAAGTGGCTGTATCGCTGGAGCAGGGCCTGTCGACGTCGGTGCGCCAGCGCGAGGTGGAAACCGTCGAATTCAATCGCGACCAGGGCTTTGGCATCACCTTGTACGTCGGCCAGCGCAAGGGCTCGGCCAGCACGTCGGCGAGCGGCCCGGAGGCCATTCGCGAAACCGTCGCCGCGGCACTGGCTATTGCCAAGCACACCTCCGAAGACGAAGCCTCGGGCCTGGCCGATGCTGCGTTGATGTGCAAGGAACTGCGCGACTTCGACCTGTTTCACGCCTGGGACATCACCCCCGAGCAGGCCATCGAACAGGCACTGCGTTGCGAAGCGGCGGCATTCGAGGCCGACAGCCGGATCAAGAATGCCGACGGCACGACGCTCAATACCCACCAGGGCTGCCGGGTCTATGGCAACAGCCTCGGCTTCATCGGCGGTTATGCATCGACCCGCCACAGCCTCAGTTGCGTCATGATTGCCGAAGCCGACGGCCAGATGCAGCGTGATTACTGGTACGACGTCAACCGCCAGGGCACCTTGCTGGCGGACCCGGTGAGCATCGGCCAGAAAGCCGCACAACGGGCGGCCAGTCGCCTGGGTGCGCGGCCGGTGCCAACCTGCGAAGTGCCGGTGTTGTTTTCGGCCGAGCTGGCCGGCGGCTTGTTCGGCAGCTTCCTGTCGGCGGTGTCCGGCGGCAACCTGTATCGCAAGTCGTCGTTTCTCGAGGGCGCGCTGGGGCAGAAACTGTTCCCGGAATGGATGACCATCGACGAGCGTCCGCACCTGATGCAGGCCATGGGCAGCTCCGCGTTCGACGGTGACGGCCTGGCCACCTACGCCAAGCCGTTCGTGGAAAAGGGTGAGTTGGTGTCGTACATCCTCGGCACCTATTCGGGCCGCAAACTCGGCATGCCGAGCACCGCCAATGCCGGTGGCGTGCATAACCTGTTCGTGACCCATGGCGAAGAAGACCAGGCCGCCTTGCTCCGGCGGATGGGGCGTGGCCTGCTGGTAACTGAACTGATGGGCCATGGCCTGAACATGGTCACCGGCGACTATTCCCGTGGCGCGGCGGGTTTTTGGGTCGAGAACGGCGAGATCCAGTTCCCGGTCCAGGAAGTGACCATCGCCGGGAACATGCGCGACATGTTCAAGCAGATCGTAGCGGTGGGCAACGATCTGGAACTGCGCAGCAACATCCGCACCGGTTCGGTGTTGATCGAGCGGATGACGGTGGCGGGTAGCTGACACTCACCGCTTGAAAAAAGGCGCGTCATCTACTGGGGTGACGCGCCTTTTTTGTACCCGCAGAGTTCCTTTGTGGCGAGGGGATTTATCCCCGTTGGGCTGCGAAGCAGCCCCAAAACCTACACTCGCGATGTCTCTGGTCGATTATATGGGGCTTTTTGGGGGGGCGCTTCGCACCCCAGCGGGGCGGTGCGACGTTTCGCTAAATCCCCTCGCCACAATGATGCTCTCTCAGGCTTGTGTTGCTTCTTATTATCATCTAATAATGAATCTCATTTGCCGAGTGAGCCCCGGTCATGAGTTCTGCCCTGCACGAACAACCCTACCTTGAAAGCTGGCGCTGGATGAGTCGCCAGATCCGTTGTGCGATGAGTCCGGACGAGCCGCGGCTGATCGAGCATTACCTGGCCGAAGGCCGTTATCTGGCCTGCTGCACCGCCACTTCGCCGTGGATGATTTCCGAAACCGCGTTCCGCTTGCTGCTCGACACCGCCGCCGACGTCGCGCTGCCGTGGCATTGGCGCAATCTCTGCCTCGACCAGGCTTGGCGTCCTCTGCGTGAGCTCGAACGACAATCACTGTGTCGCTGCCGCCTCAAGCGTTGGCAGAGCCATGCCTGGGCGCTGGCGACCTGCGCCCTGGAGCCGTCGATTCCTCTTATTGAACTGGTGCAAGGATCTCCCGATGAGTAATACCCGTATCGAACGCGACAGCATGGGCGAGCTGCAAGTCCCGGTGGATGCCCTCTATGGCGCCCAGACCCAGCGCGCAGTGGATAACTTTCCGGTCAGCGGCCAGCGTATGCCGGCGCAGTTCATCCGCGCCCTGATCCTGGCCAAGGCCGCCGCCGCCCGGGCCAACGTCGAGCTGGAACAAATCAGCCCTGCACAGGGCAAGGCCATTGTCGACGCCGCCCAAGGGCTACTCGAAGGCCAATTCATGGACCACTTCCCGGTGGATATCTTCCAGACCGGCTCCGGCACCAGCTCCAACATGAACGCCAACGAAGTGATCGCCACCCTTGCCAGTCGTCTGTTGGGGGAAACGGTTAATCCAAACGACCACGTCAATTGCGGCCAGAGCAGCAACGACATCATTCCCACCAGCATCCATGTCAGCGCGGCGCTGGCTTTGCATGAGCAACTGCTGCCGGCATTGCTGTATCTGGTGCAGGTGATCGAGCGCAAGGCCGAGGAGGTGCACCCGTTCATCAAGACCGGTCGCACCCACCTGATGGATGCCATGCCGGTGCGCCTGAGCCAGGTGCTCGACGGCTGGGCGCAGCAACTCAAGGCCAATATCGGCCACTTGCAGGACCTTCTGCCGAGCCTGCAATCCCTCGCCCAGGGCGGTACGGCGGTCGGCACCGGGGTCAACGCCCATCCACGCTTCGCCGAGCTGTTCAGTCAACAACTGACGCAACTGACCCAGGTGCAGTTCACCCCAGGCCAGAATCTGTTCGCGCTGATCGGCTCCCAGGACACCGCCGTGGCGGTGTCCGGACAGCTCAAGACCACGGCGGTGTCGCTGATGAAAATCGCCAACGACCTGCGCTGGATGAACTCCGGGCCACTGGCGGGCCTGGGCGAGATCGAACTCGAAGGCTTGCAGCCGGGCTCCTCGATCATGCCCGGCAAGGTCAACCCGGTCATTCCTGAAGCCACCGCGATGGTGGCGGCCCAAGTGATCGGCAACGACACGGTGATCACTATCGCCGGTCAATCGGGCAACTTCGAATTGAACGTGATGCTGCCGATCATCGCCCAGAACCTGCTGAGCAGCATCGCGCTGATGTCCACTGCCAGCCGCTTGCTGGCGGACAAGGCCATCGCCACCTTCAAGGTCAACGAGGCCCGGCTCAAGGAAGCGTTGTCGCGCAATCCGATCCTGGTGACCGCGCTGAATCCGATCATTGGTTACCAGAAGGCCGCTGAAATCGCCAAGAAGGCTTACCAGCAAGGTCGGCCGGTCATTGATGTCGCCCTGGAGCACACGGACCTGACACGCAGCGAACTCGAAGTCCTGCTGGACCCGGAGAAGCTCACCGCCGGCGGCGTGTAACCCCCGACACCTGTGTGGAGGACTCATCATGGAACACTGGAAACGTACGATTGAACGGGCCAACCGCTGTTTCATGCTGGGCGAGCTGGTAGATGCCCGCGAAGCCTACCTGCAAGCCCTGGCGCTGGCCCAGGTGCTGTTCGAGCGTTGGTCGGATGCCGACGAAGCGGTGGCCGCGTGCGTCGTCTCCCATCACAACCTGGCGGACCTGCACTTGCGCCTGAACCAGCCAGAGGAGAGCGCCGAGTACCTCTGCGCCATCCACCAGCGGTTGTTGCAGACCCTGCAGGACGAGCGCATGGCGCCGGCCCTGCGTGCTGCTGCGTTGCGTCAGAGCCACAAGACCTATGTCGAACTGCTGACGTTCATCAGCGAACACGGTGAATACCCTCGTACCCAGCGCCTGCTGGGTTGCAATGCCGCTTCGCCCCAGCAGCGCGATGCCCCGGTTCATTACGGAGTTCATTGAAAATGGCTTTTACCTTGCCTGCATTGCCCTACACCTACGATGCCCTGGAACCGCACATCGATGCGCAAACCATGGAAATCCACTACACCAAGCATCACCAGACCTACATCAACAACCTCAACGCGGCGGTGGACGGTACCGAATACGCCGAATGGCCGGTCGAAAAACTGCTGTCCAGCATCGAGCAATTGCCGCAAAGCCTCAGGGCCGCGGTGATCAACCAGGGCGGCGGCCATGCCAACCATTCGTTGTTCTGGGAGGTCATGGCGCCCCAGGGCGGTGGACACCCAGAGGGGGCCCTGGCCGCCGCGATCGAAGCGCAACTGGGTGGGCTCGAACGGTTCAAGGAAGCATTCACCAAGGCGGCGCTGACCCGTTTCGGCAGCGGTTGGGCCTGGTTGAGCGTGACCCCGCAAAAGACATTGGTGGTGGAAAGCAGCGGCAACCAGGACAGCCCGTTGATGAACGGCCATACGCCGATCCTGGGCCTGGACGTCTGGGAGCACGCGTATTACCTGCTGTACCAGAACCGTCGGCCGGAATACATCAACGCGTTCTACAACGTGATCAACTGGCCGGAAGTCGCACGCCGTTACCAGGCTGCGCTGGCCTGAGTGCCTCATAAACAATCCAAGGCTGACTATGGATACTGAAACGCTGGCGATAGGGAGCGGACGGATGTTCCGCTACGCCTTGGGATCGCTGTTATTGTTGGCCGGGATGACATTGCTGGTAGCCCAGGGCCTGGCGTGGCTGGACCTGGAGCCGAAACTGTTGCGTGCCCTGCAGGGCGGTGGGCTTTGCGCCTTGGGCACGGCGTTGGGCGCTGTGCCGGTGCTGGTGATCCGCCGCATGCCCCAGGCCGTGAGTGATTCGTTACTCGGTTTCGGGGCTGGCGTGATGCTGGCCGCGACGGCGTTTTCGCTGATCGTGCCGGGCATTGCCGCAGCCGAACAGCTGGGGCTCACGCCTTGGGCGGCCAGTGGCCTGATCAGCTTCGGTACCCTGCTGGGGGCATTCGGGCTGTACCTGGTCGACCGTAAAGTGTCAGCCAGCCCTGCAAGGCTGGTAGAGGCGCCCGGACGTCCGATCATTGCCCCGCGGATCTGGCTGTTCGTGTTTGCCATCGTGGCCCACAACATTCCTGAGGGGATGGCCGTTGGCGTATCGGCGGGTGGCGGCATGCCCGATGCCGACAGCCTGGCGATGGGGATCGCCTTGCAGGATGTCCCTGAAGGGCTGGTGATCGCGCTGGTGCTGGCTGCGGCCGGGATGTCGCGGCTCAAGGCGTTCGTGATTGGCGCTGCGTCAGGGCTGGTCGAGCCAGTGTTCGCGCTGTTGTGCGCCTGGTTGGTGAGCCTGGCCGAGATGCTGCTGCCCCTGGGGCTGGCGCTGGCGGCCGGGGCGATGCTGCTGGTGGTGACTCACGAGGTCATTCCCGAATCGCGCCGCAATGGCCATGACAAGCTGGCGAGCCTCGGGTTGCTGGTGGGGTTTTGCCTGATGATGGTGATGGATACGGCGTTGGCGTGACAGGGAACGTCTGGGGGACAGAGATCAATTTGTGTGGCAGGGGCAATCTGTGGGGCAGGGATCAATCTGTGAGGCAGGGATCAATCTGTGGGGCAGGGATCAATCTGTGAGGCAGGGATCAATCTGTGGCGAGGGGATTTATCCCCGCTGGGCGAGGGTGTTCTGAAGTTTGTGTAAACGGTCATTAGGTGCACACTGCCTTTCCCAAGGAGTCTCAATGACCGAGCCCAAGCGCACTAAACGAGTCAAACCCGATCCTGAGCTGGTGAAGCTGACCGACAGTCTGTTGGCCAATTACCGAAAGCCTGAAGATCTGATCGGCGAAAATGGTCTGCTCAAGCAGCTCACCAAGATGCTGGTCGAACGTGCCCTGGAAGCTGAAATGACCGAACATCTGGGTCATGACAAAAGCGCAGCGGTGACCAATGCAGAAGGAAATGCCCGCAACGGCCATAGCGGCAAGACGCTCAAAGGCGACTTTGGCGAGCTAGCGTTGGAGAT